>PLDO01000068.1 GCA_003136215.1 Bryobacterales bacterium | reverse complement strand
TGCGCGACCGGCAAGGAAACGTGGTCACCACGTTGAGGCGGGACTATGACGGGAGTATCCATCGCGGCTGAAACGTCCACCCGCGTCTTGGGCCTGGGCAACGACATCCTGGCCGACGATGCCCTGGGCCTTCTGGTGGCGCGGCAGGCGGCGGCACGCTTCGGCAATCAGGTCGAGGTGGTCTCCTCCTCGCAGGCGGGCTTTCATGTGATGGATGAGTTGCTGGGCGTGTCCCGCCTGCTGGTGGTGGACTGTATCCGAACCGGCGCCGCGCGGCCGGGAACGGTTTACGTTTTCAACCAGCACGCCATCCCTCCGGCGCCGGCCGTCTCGTCCCACTCCCTCGGCATATTTGAAGTTCTGGCCGTGGCGCGCAGGCTCGGCCTCCGCGTACCGGCCGAATGCGTCATCCTCGCCGTGGAGGCGGCGGACTGCACCACCGTCGGCGGCGCCATGCATCCCGATGTGGCAGCCGCCATACCGGAAGTCATCGAAAGGATCGGGAGGTTCCTGGCGGTATGAGCGACCCTCGCACATTCTGGCTGGTCGCGACCAACATCGTCTTAGGCGCCGCCGTGGTGCTGCTCATCCTGGGGGTGGCGACCGGAGTACTCTGCGAACTCGTCGTGAAGCTGAAGAAACGCCACTCCGCCTGGGCTGAACTCGATCGCGATATGCAGCGCATGTTCGGGGCGCTACCGCTCCCCAAAAGGCACCATCACAAGTAGCACCACTTAAAAGTTGTGCACTGGTGCCCGCCCGGCGGTACACTCTTTTGTGGGAGGCTCGAATGTCCGATCAGAATCACGTTCATGGGGTCGTGCGGCCGCGGACGGCGGTGCTCACCCGGGGGTTCGATCCCACGCTTTCGGTGGGTTCCGCCCGGCCGGCTGTCTTTCGCAGTTCCACCTACGTGTTTCCCAGCCCCGAAGAGGCGGAACACGCGTTCGCCATCACCACTGGCAAGATTCAAATGGAGAACGGAGGCCGCGCGGACCTCATCTACTCGCGCTTCTCCCATCCCAACGCGGAGATTCTGGAAGACCAGATTGTACCCTTGGATGCCGGCGGCAGCTACGCGGCGGTCTTCAATTCCGGCATGGCGGCCATCATGACGGCATGTTTCGCCTACGCCCGCCCGGACAGCACGATCGTCTACACCACGCCGTTGTACGGCGGCACCACCGGGTTGATCCATCGCTTCCTCAAGCCGCTCGGCGTGACCGGTATCCCGGTGGCCTCGGGAAGAACGGAGGCTATTGAAGATGCCATCGCTTCGGCCAGGAACTGCTGCATCGTGTTCCTGGAGACGCCGGCCAACCCCACCATGATCATGACCGATATCGAGCGGGCGGCGGCCGCTGCGGCGCGCCATCCGGACCATCCGGTGGTGATGGTGGACAACACATTCCTGGGGCCGACTTTCCAACACCCCCTCATGCTGGGGGCGAACCTCACGCTCTATTCCGCCACCAAGTATCTCTCCGGTTACAGCGATATGTTGGGCGGCGTCGCCATCACCGGCAGTTCGGCGATGATCCAGAAGATCCGCGGCGTGCGCAGCATGTTCGGCAACATCATGCAGCCCGACGAGTGCTGGATGCTGGACGGGCGCCTCTCCACCGTGGCGCTGCGCATGAACCGGCAGAGCAAGAACGCGCAGCGCATCGCCGAAGCGCTCCACGGGCACAAGCTCTTAAGCCGGGTGATTTATCCTACCCTGTTCACCGACCCCGAGCAGAAGCGCATTTTCGAGAAGCAGTGCGATTTTCCGGGCGGCATGTTCTCCATCGAGTTCCGCGGCGGGAAAGAGCCGGCCTTCGAGTTTTTGCGCAACCTGCGGATTACGCGCAATGCGGTGTCGCTGGGCGGCGTGGAATCGCTCACCTGCCATCCTAAATCCACCACCCATTCCGGCATGTCGCCCCAGGAACTGGAAGAGAGCGGGGTGACCGACGGACTGGTGCGTATTTCGGTGGGAGTCGAGGACTGGCGCGATCTGCTGGCCGATTTCGAACAGGCGCTGGCGGCGGTGGCTGTGGCATAAGGCTTTGCCTTGTGCACCCGAGCGCAGCTCGGGCCCGGAGATTGGCCATTTGCGCCGCAAATCTAGCGCGACAAGTTTCTCGCAGGCGGAACCGCCTGCGCCACCAAGTCGAGTCGCGTGCCTGCATTGGTGGGNNAGCCTGCCAGGCGAGCGAAGCTTGCCCCACCCGAGCGCCGCGCAGGCCCGACTGACAAGGGCCATCAGTGGAAGGCGCACATCCCGACATTGGCTCCATCGATTGAGGCGATCTGCTCACACCCACGATAGATGAGCACCTTGTGCTTGCCCTGCACTTCCAGGCGCGTGCCTCTGGAAATAAGGTCGCTCACTCTGCTTGGCTCAGTAGATCTGTGGTCATCGGGTCCGTACCCAATGCAGCCCTCAACCAGGGGATGGCGGAATAGATGCAGCCCATCGTATTCCGTGTACAAGATGTTAGTTTGATGGGACTTCAGAAAGGATTCGGCCCACGTCTCATCGCAGGCATATAACATCTCAAACGTGCTCCTTGCCACGGCTGCCGCATGCGTACATCGGAACGAACAGGGGAAAAAGCTGATCAAGGCCGGCCCGAAGTAAGTGGCCGGATAGTTCAACCAGAAGTCGTAAGGCATCGGTCCGCTGGTATTGTCCAGCGCAAACAACACGAAGTCGTTCTGCGCGGCCGCGGCCTTCGGGCTCCGTTGCATATATGCCTCGCGGCAGCACGCGGGGATTCCCAGCAGCAAACCGAAATTCTCGTCGTCGCCCGCCTCTTCGAGCATCGCTCCCGTCGTGGCAAGGTTGGAATCTGCGGCGATATATACATTTCGTAGGCCCGCTTCCTCATCCGGGCTGGCCAGGCGTTCGATGGCATTTGAAGATCCGCCCTTTCCCGAGTCGCGGTGGTGGATATAGCGTTCGGAACTGGCCTTGACTCCGAAGCCGTGTTGCCCGGCCACGCCGCGCAGCACGTCGAGCTTAGGATCGGAAAGACAAGTACGCGACAGTTTCACGCCCGCGGCGGCTAGGAGAATCTCCCTGATCACGTTGTTGCCGAAATGCCCTCGCAGATCGCCAAGCAGCTGACTGCTCAGCCGGGGCCTGGTCCGCCAGGTGCAGCAGTCCTCGAGGAGCAGGCGCCATGGCCCGGGAAGCACCGGCGCGATACCGTCTGGGTACTTTGGGGAGTCCTCGATTGCCGCTTCGCGGAGTAGACACTCCGTCAAGGCGTGTCGAACTCGTCGCGATGAAGCGGCAGATAAGCGGGCCGCGGTGAGAGACATAACATTACTCGCGAGTCAACATCACGTCACCAGTTCGGGTTTGAAGGAATCGCCAGGCTGAAGTACTTGTCGTCTTCGCTGACCATCAAACGGCCGTGGCAATATTCATCCATTGCATCGCGTACTTCCTCCTCGCTAAAGTCATACTTCTCGGGCGACTGCCGAAGATGCTCGACTACCTGCCGGGGCGTATGCATCGTCTCGACACAAAACTCATAGATCAATGCGAGCGCTCCTGTTAATGTATACGTACCGGTCTTTTCCGGTCCCCAATTGTAGTCGATGAACAAACCGTCTGAAGTACGCCGGTAAGACACGTTATGCCTGCGGTCGGAGTTCCAGTCCTGCTGCCATTGCGACACAAAAGCCTTCGCAGGTTGGTGTTCGCTGTCCGGAACGGTATTCGCCATTTCGTAGTCGAAGAAATAAGCCACTTTCTCCAAATGCACGTGTGTCGGATAAACGTAGCGATAGCTGGCCTGGGGGCGAATATTTAGCACCGGGAACCGTTCGCGATCGTTAAAATAAGGAGAAAATCGTTCCAGCCAAATGCGATTCATGGACTTCGGCGGTTCCAGATGCGAGATGCATTTCAGAACTTTGAGTTGTTCCTGGTAGTCTTCTTGCGTCTCACCGGGAAACCCCAAAATCAGATTCCAGCCCACTCTGATGTTGTAGTAGAAGCACCATTTCAAACAGCGAACATTCTGAAGCATGGTGCATCCTTTACGCATGAGCTGTAAAACGTGGCTGCTCATACTCTCGATTCCAGGCTGGACGCAGCGTACACCTCCGCGGAACAGGCTGTGGATTTGGGAACGGGTTAGATTGGCTTTAACTTCATAAAAAAAGCGATAATCCGTCCTGCTCTCCTCGATTTTCGCGAACACAGCCGGAAGATATTGCAGATCGAGAATGTTATCAACCGCTTCAAAAGAGCTGATGCTGTGCTTACTCGCCAGTGCCCCCAGTTCATTCAGGAACCGTTCCGGAGTTTTGGCTCGAAATGACATTCCCAGTCCATTCAGACCGCAAAACGTGCAGTGATACTTCTTTCCCCACCAGCATCCACGCGAGCTCTCAACCGGCAACGACCAGTCGGATTTGTAGTGGGGCAGTAGACCGAGTTCGATAACGCGGTCAAAATAGGCGGTGTAATTCGGCACCGGTGAAACATCCAGATTCGTTACCGGAGGTGCCTGCCCCCCGCATTGCAGCGAACCGTTTGCCGTTCGACGGGTCACGCCCGTCAACACTCCGTCAAGGCGTTTTGAGGACAAAGCCCGCAGTAAAGCCGGAAACACGAGGTCGCCTTCTCCCGAAACCACGTAGTCGATAAACGGAAAGGCTCTCGCGTATTCCGGACCCATCTCGGCTTCCATGTTTGCGCCGCCGAAAACAATGTTGACGTTTGGAAAACGTTCTTTGATCCGCCTCGCCAGGGCCAGGCAGGCGACATTCTGCTGGAATGTGGAACTGAAACCTACTGCGTCATAACGGGACCAGTCAACGCGGGTAAGGCAGCTCTCAATGAACGCAGGCAGTACGCGGCCCCGCAAATCCGCAAGAAACTCCTGATCCTTGCCGATTTTCATTGCCCAGGCTCTTTCGTTTGGAAACGACGCGAAGAAGTCCGTCCCCTCTTTGGGGACTTCGGTTCCAAATGCCGCCTCTGCGAAAAGCCACTCCCCGGTCATGTTCCCGCGATGCTCGCACATCTGTTCGTACAGGTCTGGCGAGAGTTGTGCCGCCAGATCGAGATTGAAGTGATGCGCGTCTGTTTCAAAGCCTTCCTGTTCGCAGATGGCCGTCATAAGACCGACCTGAATGGAAGGTATTTTCGCCGACGCAAACGGCATACAAACCAGGGCGACCCGGAACAGCCCCGCTCCGGGAATCTGCCGCGCGGCATCGGCCTGTTCGGCCGCGTTTTGGTTTGTCAGCGTTACAAGCATACGTGTTTGCTCTGTCGAGAGAACCCTGTTCGTTCAGGCGACTTGCGCCTTCATGGAGTCGATCGAAGCTTCATGGAGCGCCAGACGGAGGGCGCGGGTCTCCTCGATGGTTACGCCGAGGCGAAGCCGGATGTGCGCGAATAGTTTCAGCAGATCGGCACACCACACGCTCGGATTGTCGAATCCGTTTGCGCTCGAGTATCGGTGCGGGAGATAGCCCCCGCCGCATGTGTCGCACTCCGGGCAGGCCTGGCAGGTCTTTGACAAAGGCATTCCTTCAAAGATTGCTGTGCCATGCATGTTGTTCGCCTGAAGTATGTCACGGAACTCGGCGTCGCGCACATTAAGATTAATCTTGGCTATGCCGTCCCTGCAGGCGCGCAGGTTATCCAGCCCTTCGAGCTCGCCATCGCTTTCAATAAAAACGTACTGGGGAGCAACATTCCCTATGGTTTCTATCTGACTGCTGCCGCCCATTACTATGCGTGCCATATTCCTTAAGTCGCCAATATGAATGTCCGGTGTGGCATTGAACCACCAATCGTCAAATACCGGAATCAGAAAGTCCGCAACAGGGGTCTCACCATACAGCCTGTGAATGGGCTCAATCGTATCGTAAGTAACATGAGGAAGCACATAGGTTATCTCTTTGCAGCCCAGTTCCATGAAATGGCGGTGGACCACCAACGGGTCGGCGCCGAGCGGGATAACCGATAGTATCCCGTATCGAACGTCCGCATCCTGTAAAATCCTGATGCCTCGCTCTACCTGATCGTATGAGCCACGGCCTGCGTGGTCAATCCGAAACGCGTCATGGATCGGCTGGGGACCGTCCATGCTGATGCCAACCTGGACTCGGTGCTTGTGAAACACCTCGGCCCACGCTTGATCGATTAGAGTCCCATTGGTCTGAATGGAAAAAGTCGGCTTTGCCAATCCGGTCAGCTCGGCCTTTGCTTTCGTGCACCAGTCGTCAAACGTGTGGGCGCCGATTAAGCAGGGCTCACCGCCGTGGAATACTATGTTCGCGTATTCCTGCCCAGTGAAACGGCAATGACTCCGTATCCGCTCTAGCGCCAACCCAAAAATTCTGTCTGACATCAGCGGCGGCCGCTGCCTCCACGTGGAGTCTGCCATGTTATAGACGTAGCAATAAGAGCAGTTTAGGTTACATCGGGAGGCGACCTTCAGAATAAACTGGGACAGGACAGGTAATGACCCCATCTCGGGCGATCTCCTTTGTTCGCGGGGTAAACAGAGGCGGCCTCGGAGCCCGAAGCCGCCTCTCTGCTCTTATTCTTCGAAAACGACGCTGCCGTGAGTAACAGAGCCGTGCCGGCCAACCACCGCGCCGACCGTCGGTTTCGTAGCCGACAACTCCGATTTCAAAGTGGACTTTAATACGTCCTGGATTTTCTGCTGGGCTGTACTGGAGATTGGTTTTCCACTTACATTACCTTCTATGCCTGGCTTAGGATGCTCAGCCATTTCCCCTCCTTCTTGGTAAGACGCGTCGATAATACCGTACCTGCTTTCCGAGGTCAATTGATTATTTGTTACAATGTTAAAAAGCATGGGTGATAGATCACACAAAGAAAATGCGTTGTGTACCTCACCGATGCAGGAATGACTGGCTCGGGGAAAGCTCGGCCGGCCTCGGAGAGGTAACTAAATAAAATGCGAACCGGCGTTTACACAATTCTCTTGACACTACCGCAAAGACCGGTCTCGGCATTGTACCCTTCAGGAGAACCCGACAACTCCATACTTATACATTCAAACAGGCCTCCCGGCCTGTCCCCTCCCGGAGAGCCTAAGGCCGAGCCAGACACCGCTCCGCCCGACGACCCTCCGTCCCTGCCCCTTCACCCGAAACCACTTCATCCCCAATTGGCTTCGTTCCGCCAGCTCCCGGCCAGTTCCAACCCGAAGCGGTGTGGCGGACCCCTGGTCCGCGGGGAACGCCCTCGTTGCGCGGCCCCAGCAACCGCATCAGCACCGTGGTGGGCACTCCGCGGTAACTTCCGCCATGCGCCTTCGCTACAATTGAATTTAGTCCACCCCAATCAGCACAAGGAATCTCCGTGACAGGTCACGAAATCAGACAGCGTTTTCTCGACTTTTTCAGTGAGCGAGGGCATACCGAAGTCCGCAGTTCGTCGCTGGTGCCGGCCAACGACCCCACCCTGCTGTTCACCAACGCAGGCATGAACCAGTTCAAGGATGTATTCCTGGGACAGGAGAAGCGCGCCTACTCGCGCGCCGCGAGCTCGCAAAAATGCGTTCGCGCCGGCGGCAAGCACAACGACCTGGAGAACGTGGGCTACACCCGCCGGCATCACACCTTTTTCGAGATGCTGGGCAATTTCTCCTTCGGCGATTACTTCAAGGCGGACGCCATCGAGTTTGCCTGGGACCTGATCACCAAGGATTACGGTCTGCCCAAGGAGAAGCTCTACGTCACCGTTTTCCGCGAGGACGACGAGGCGGAAGCGCTCTGGCAGAAGGTGACCGGCATACCCAAGAGCCGCATCTTCCGGTTGGACGAGAAGGATAATTTCTGGCAGATGGGCGAGACCGGTCCCTGTGGCCCGTGCTCGGAGATTCACTACGATTTGGGCGCCGGGGCGGCCGAGCCGGGACGCGAGTGCGAGGAGTTTCCCAGCGATGCCGGCGGGCGGTTCGTCGAGATCTGGAACCTGGTCTTCATGCAGTACGATCGCGACGCCTCCGGCAAGCTGACGCCGCTGCCGCGGCCCTCCATCGATACCGGCATGGGCCTGGAGCGCATCGCCGCCGTGCTGCAAGGCAAGATTTCCAATTACGATACGGATCTGATCTACCCCATCATCGAGTACGCGGCCCAGCTGTTCGGCGTGACGCCCGGCGACGATGCGCGCGTGGACACCGTGCTGCGCATCGCCGCCGACCACGCGCGGGCGGCGGCGTTCCTGGTGCACGACGGCGTCATGCCGTCCAACGAAGGCCGGGGCTACGTGCTGCGCAAGATCATGCGCCGCGCGCTGCGCAACGTGCGCATGATCGGCGTGGAAGACCCCTTCCTCTACAAAATGACGGGCTTTGTGGCGGAATTGATGCGCGCGCCCTACCCCGAAATGCTGGAGAGCGTGCAGCGCGTGGCGCGCGTGGTGAAAGACGAAGAGCACCGTTACGCCACCACTTTCCTGGTGGCCGAACGCGTCTTCCAGGAGGCCATTCAGAGCCTCACGGGGAAGGATATTCCCGGCCCCCTTTCCTTCAAGCTCTACGACACTTATGGCCTGGCGCTGGACGAGCAGGAAGAGATGGCTCGCGAGAAGGGCCTCGTCATCGACCGCGCCGCGTTCGAAGCCGAAATGGAGCACCAGCGCGAGCGCGCGCGGGCCAGTTGGAAGGGCGCCGAGAAGGGTGCGGTCGTGCCGGCGTACCAGGCGCTTTTGGAAGTCGGGCGCACCAAGTTCTGGGGCTACACCGAACTGGAGGCCAAGGCGCGCGTCATCGGGCTTATCGTAGATAAGCAACAGGTGGAAAGCGTGGCGGCGGGCGCCAAGGCGGAACTGGTGCTCGACCAGACGCCGTTCTACGCCGAATCCGGCGGCCAGGTGGGCGATCGCGGGGCGCTCTATTCGCCGGCGGGTGAGAAGGTGGCGGACGTGGAAGCGGCGTTCCCGGGCCTTCCGGGGCTCTCCGTGCACCGCATCGTGACGCATGCCGCCATCGCCGTGGGCGATACGCTGCGCGCCGAAGTGGCGGTGCCGCTGCGCGATGCCACCCGGCGCAATCACACGGCCACGCATCTGCTCCACGCCTCGCTGAGGCAGGTGCTGGGGACGCACGTCAAGCAGGCGGGCAGCGTGGTGGATCCCGGGCGCCTGCGTTTCGATTTCACCCACTACGCGGGGCTCGATCGCGCCGAACTGGAGGAAGTCGAGCGGCTGACCAACCAGCAGATTCTGAAGAACGCGGCGGTGCAGACGGACATCCTGCCGCTCGATCAGGCCATCGCCACCGGGGCCATGGCGCTGTTCGGCGAAAAGTATGGCGAGCAGGTGCGCGTGGTTTCCGTGCCGGGTTTCAGCCGCGAATTATGCGGCGGTACGCACGTCGAGCGCACGGGCGATATTGGCCTGTGCAAGATCGTTTATGAAGGCAGCATCGCGGCGGGCGTGCGGCGCATCGAGGCGGTCACCGGGGAAGGCGCCCTGCGGCAGTATCAGGAAACCACCGGCGCCGTGCGGCGCATCGCGGAAATGGTCCAGGTGGGCGAACCGGAACTGGTGGAGCACGTGGAGAAGTTGCTGGCCACGGAGCACGCTCTACAGAAACAGGTGGAGCAGCTCAAGAACAAGCTGGCGCAGGCTGCCGTGGGGCAGGTGGAATCCCTGGCGCGCACTTTCGGCGAGGTGAAAGTGGTGGCGGCGCGACTGGACGGGATGGATCGCCCGCAAATGCGCGCCCTGGCCGACGCCCTGCGCAATAAGTGGAAGAGTGCCGTGGTGGTGCTGGCCGGCGCCGAGGATGGCAGTGTTTCGATCATATCGGCGGTAACCAAGGATCTGACGGCCAAGGTCCATGCCGGGAAACTGGCCAGCGCGGTGGCGCTGGCGGTGGGCGGCAAAGGCGGCGGGCGTCCCGACATGGCGGAGGCCGGCGGTAAGAATCCCGCCGCGCTCGATGCGGCGCTGGAAGCGGTCTACGGCGACGTGGAAGGGAAGCTGTAGCGGTGACCGAGTCCTTTGATGCGGTGGTGGTCGGCGCCGGGCCGACCGGCCTCGCCTGCGGCATCGAACTCCAGCAGCGCGGCTTGAAGACGGTGCTGATCGAAAAGGGGTGCGTGGTGAACTCGATCTATCACTACCCCACCAATATGTCGTTCTTCACCACGCCGGAACTGCTCGAAATCGGCAACATCCCGATGACCAGCCTGAATGACAAGCCCAATCGCACCGAGGCGTTGAAGTACTACCGCAAAGTCGCCGAGCATTATCGCCTGAATATCCACCAGTACGAAAAAGTGGACGCAATCTCCGGCGAGGACAACGCCTTCGAGGTGGCGACTACGGACCGCCTGGGGTGCAATCATGTCTACTGCGCGCGTAAGATCGTGCTCTCCACCGGTTACTACGATGTCCCCAACTTACTCAACGTGCCGGGCGAAGAGTTAGACAAGGTACTGCACTATTACAAAGAGGCGCACCCGTATTACAACCAGGACGTGGCCGTGATCGGCGCCAAGAATTCGGCGGCCATCGCCGCCCTGGAACTTCACTGGACGGGCGCGCGGGTGACCTTGATTCATCGCGGGCCGGGAATTTCCGATTCGGTGAAGTACTGGATCAAGCC
>PLDO01000490.1 GCA_003136215.1 Bryobacterales bacterium | reverse complement strand
ACGCGGTTGACGTACTCGGCGATGATCGGATCATCGACGATCTTGGCCTGCCGCTCCACTTCCTGCGCCATCTGCTTGCCCATGGCGATTTCCTTCTCCAGCGAGTAGAAGTTCACACCCTTACCGACGTCGCGGTTGCCGATTTCCTCGGGGTCGTCCTTTTTCTTGTCCCCGGCGAAAGCACCCATGGGCAGCAGGCTGCAAACGGCCAGAATTGCTACCGATACTCTGAAGTGAAGTTTCATAGCCGCAAACTCCTGATACCTACACTATACGCCCAAAGTGCGGGCGATGAGTAGCCTATTGATGGTACGTCCGGGCCGCCGCATGGGTTTCCGGCTTTTTCCCTTAGTACCAGCCGAGACTGATGACCTGGCCCGCCGGGTCGACCAGCACGTCCAGGCGGCGATTGGTGTAGGAATAGAATTTGCGGCCCTGGGCGGCATCGGCAGCGGCGACGGGACCATTCCACAGGCGGCGGCATTCCTGCCAGCTGAGGCGCGGGGGATAGACGAAGACGGTACGCAGAGAGCCCGACTGGCTCTCGAAATCGAGCTCCAGTTCCTTGTATTCGCTGGTGGGGTCGGTGAAGGCGTAGATGGTGCCGTTTACGACTCTTTTCTCGTCGTAGGCCGGGCGTTGACGCTTGGGTTTGCCGAGCAGTTGGCGGGCGTCGCTTTCCTTCCAATGTCCGATTTGCTTTTGGCAGTAAGCGGCAACCTCGTGCCCAATTTCGAGCAGTGGGTCCGGCTTGAGTGGGGCAGGGGCGACGACCGGGCGGGGCAGCGGCTGGCGAAGGCTGGCATCTTCGACCAGTTTCCTGGGCAAAGGAGCGAGTTTGGCGACGGGCGGGACGGCCGTGATCTTCTTCAGCGGGGACGCGGCCCGAGGGGGGCCGGGTAGGGTGATCTGCGTGCTATCGGGCGGTTCGGACGAGCGAAGGACCGGAGGCAACTGGGGCGAACTGCTATTGCTCTCCGGATTGGGCGGGGTATGATCGGCGGCCGCCCCGCTTCCCGCCAACTGGCCGGCTACTGCGACCAGACACATGAGCCGGATCCACTTCATCTTGCTGCCTCACGAATTCGGTAGAACTCAAGACGAGGTTAACCGAACGAGCGGCGCGCTGTCGCCTTGAATTTAGGCAGTAGCGGGTTGTTTTCCGAAGTTAAAGGATGCCGTTGAGCAATGGCGGAAGACAGTGCGAATCGAACACACCAGCGACTGTAACAGCCGCCGAACGGTTTTGAAGACCGCCCCGGACACCAGTCCAGATTGCCTTCCGCCATCCATTGTAGCGGTATGGTGAGGAGGCCGACGTTGCGGCAGAGGGAGCAGACGGGTACACTGGAAAGGCAATCCCATCGACTAGCCATTCCCCGGTCGTCTAATGGTAGGACAGCGGCCTTTGGAGCCGTGAATTGAGGTTCGAATCCTCGCCGGGGAGCCAAATTCTCCGTTTTGCTAAGTTTCTCTCGCTGTTCTAATTGACGCCAGCGCCCGTTCCCGCCGTCGCCGTATCCCAAACATTCCGTGGTATTTGCGTCTGCGCCGGTTTCTCCGGTTCGAAGTATGGCAGACTGGGGTGCGCTCTCAACCATGCTGGTTCGGAGCGTTGGCCTCTCTCAACCGCGCGAACTCTCCAGTTTCTCCGTTGACGCCTCCGCTGAAATTGACAGCCCTGTTGAGAGAGAGCTCCCGGTCGGGACGCTTCGAACTCACGGAATCGCGTTTTTGTTTGTATCTCCAATGGTGTAACATTGGAAGTACGGAGGACGAGGTGCCTGATGCTTAAGAAGCTCACCAAACACGGGAACAGCCTGGCGCTGGTCATTGACCGGCCTATTCTGGATCTACTGAAAATCGACACGGAGACACCGCTCGACATCAGCACGGATGGCACGCGCCTCATCGTCGCTCCTGCCGCGGCGCCCCTCGCCCGAGGAAAGAAGTTCGACGCCGCGCAGGAGTGGGCACATAAGCGGTACGGCAAGGCTTTCGAGAAACTGGCCAAGTAAAGGAGCCCCCGGAACTCGCGTGGACCCACTGTTCCTTTCTCTCGATGAAGTGCTGGAGATGCACCAGCAGCAGATTGACATGTATGGTGGATCATCCGGCATCCGTGATTCCGGAGGGCTGCAGTCGGCCCTTGCAACTCCTCAAGCCACCTTCGGTGGTGAATACCTCCACCCGTCCATCCCGGCCATGGCGGCAGCCTACCTGTTTCACCTTTGCCAGAACCACGCCTTTATCGACGGCAACAAGCGAGTGGGTGCCAATGCGGCAATTACGTTCCTTCTGATGAACGATTGGGAACCAGATTTCGAGCCGGACGAACTCGCCGATCTTGTGCTCTCGGTGGCATCCGGCGTGGTGGACAAAACCGCATTGACTGCGCTTTTCGAACTGCATTGCAGACCAGCGACGGTGATCTGAAGATCTAGGCGTACAACACGCGGGCTACAACGTCCAGTAACTCATCCGGGTGAATGGGCTTGGCAAGCGACGCCATGGCGCCGAAGAGCTTCGTCGTCTCCAACAGCGGGCCTGCAAACCGGCCGGACATCGTAATTATCTTGAGCGCAGGCCGCATGCGGTGTAGCTTCTGGATGGTCTCAATTCCTTCTTGCTCTGGCATGGCCAGATCCGTGATCAGCAAGTCAACCTCGGTAGTTTCGATCCGTTGCGCCGCCTCCCTTCCGTTTTTCGCTTCCAGCACCTGGTAACCCGCGTCCTCCAGGAGTTTCCGTAGGAAACTACGGATGCCCGATTCGTCGTCTGCGACCAGAATCGTACTCCCACGGCGTAATGGGCCAAGCACCTCTCTCACCTTGCCGGCCAAGGTCTCGGGAGAGAACGGCTTGGCGAGATAAGCCCCGGCCGACTCCAGTTCTTGCGGGTCGAGTGCAGCGTGCTCGCTATACCCGGACATGAAAATGATTTTTATGGCCGGGCGCGACTGCTTGAGCCGGTCGGCAAGTGCGCACCCCGACATGCCGGGCATCACAATATCGGTCAGCAGCAGGTGAATCGAACCCGGATGGCGTTCGGCAACCAGCAACGCCTCGTCGGGATCGGATGCTTCGTACACCTTATAGCCGTGACCTCGCAGGACCCGCACGGCCATCTTTCGGAGTTGCTCCTGATCCTCCACAACCAGGATCGTCTCTGTTCCACGCTGAACAGATGCGTCGAGTTTCGGCGCCTCATGCGTCACCGCAACAGTTTCGATTCGGGGCAGGCAGATCGTAAAGCTCGTCCCGCTGCCCAGCTCGCTGTCTACCCAAATCGATCCGCCATTTTGTTTGACGATTCCATACACCGTCGCCAAGCCCAAGCCAGTTCCTTGCCCAGGTTGTTTGGTCGTGAAGAACGGTTCGAAAAGATGCGAGAGCACTTCTGTCGTCATGCCCGTACCAGTGTCGCTCACTCTCAACTGCACGTACCGCCCCGGCTTCACATCGGTGCGTTGCTCAGTAAACTTTTCGTCGAGATCGACGTTCGTCGTTTCGATCAACAGTGTTCCGCCGCTCGGCATAGCGTCGCGGGCGTTCACCGCCAGGTTCATTAAGATCTGATGCAACTGCCCCGGATCTGCCAGTACGCTTCCCAGCGAGGCACTCAGTACGGAATCCAGCTTGACATCTTCTCCGATGACTCGCCCTAACATCTTCTTGACTTCGATGATGATGTCGTTCAGGTTCACTTCTTTCGGCAGAATAACCTGCTTCCGGCTGAGCACCAACAATTGGCCGATCAATGCCGCTGCGCGTTCGCCGGCGGTCCTGATCTCGGAGACTAATTCGTGCAATGGGTCGCTCTGCGCCAACTGTCTCATGATCATGGCGCTGTACCCATTGATCACAGTGAGGAGATTGTTGAAATCGTGGGCTACGCCTCCAGCCAGGCGTCCGACAGACTCCAGTTTCTGCGCCTGCATTAACCGGGCTTCCCCCTCTAACCGCTCGGTCACATCCCGCGTGACACCCAATACCTCGCGGCCGCGCCCCTCCTGCTTGGGCAATAACATGGTCGCGACCTCCGTCCGTACGATCGACCTATCTTTGCGCACTTGATCCACCTGGCGAACCTCGGTCCGACTGGATTCAACGGAGGAGTCCACATCTGCCAGCGCTTGCGCAATCCAATTTGTCGCACGCTCGTAAGATTCCGGACTGAGTGTAAGCCGCAGGCCATTCGCCGTGAATTCTTCCGGGGAATATCCGAACATGTGTTGCACGGATGGGCTGACAAACGTGTATCGGTTGGTTTCCACGTCCAGGAGCCAAATCACGTCGGCGGTATTCTCAGAGATCAGCCGATAGCGTTCCTCGCTGGCACGCAATGCGGCTTGGGTCGCTCTCTGCTCCAGCGCGATGGACAGGCTAGCCGCGGCCCGTTCCAGTTGGGAGATCAGTTCCGCGGTGAAACGGTCCGGGCACCTATCTTTGACCTGCAATAAGCCGAATGTCCTGCCAGAACTGCGCAAAGGAACGAGCGCCACTGACTCATAGCCTTCCCCATAGCAACGGTTGTTTACACGGTCCGTGTAGTCGGTCCCGATGGTTTCGAGCTGCTTGGTTATGCTGTTCGTCCAGAAGCTTCCGCCGGGAGTGAAAGACGGCAGGCGAGGATCGAACCTCCCGCACAATACGTTGCCGCAGATACATTCGAGAGCCAGGTTACCCTGGGTATCGCGCACGACTTCCGGGTTCAAGTCGCGTTCGCACAGATAATTCTCCGTTTCAACGAACTCCGCAGGGAATCCGCGGGTTTCGTGGCAGGGGAAATCGCCGCCGTCCCGCAGGCGGATTCCCACGGCCTCACAATGCGTCCACTCCTGGAGGAGACCAGTCACTATGCGAATCAGCTCACGAGTATCATTGGGAGAATTCAGCAACCGCAACAGGGTCACCATCGCTTCGCGGTCGGCTTCATTCCGCTTGCGCTCGGTGATGTCCGTACTGGAGCCACGGTAACCCAAAAGCGCGCCCTCGTCGTTGAGAATCGGGATCCCACTGCTTGATACCCAAACTGTTTGGCCGTTCTTAGTCCGCACGGGATTCTCCAGATCACGGAAAGATTCCCTTTTTGCGATGTTCTCGAAGGCCGTCGCCTTGAACGCCTCTCGTCCTTCCTCGGAATGAATGTCGTAGAAGTGCTTCTTGCCGACAAGCTCCTCCGGCTGATAGCCCCAGACCGTCTCCGATACCTGGCTCACATAGTTGTACAACCCGTCCGCATTGACTTCCCAGATGATCGTCCGGCTTTGCTCGGCGAGCGAGTGGTATCGGTAGTTTGCCTCTTCAATCATTTTCCGGGCCTGGTGCCTGGCGGTCACATCGCGCACGATTCCGACTGCCTTCCATCGCTGTCCCTCATGGATGGCCCCCAGGGAGAGTTCAACGGGGAACTCAATACCATCCTTTCGCCGCGCGGCCACCTCCACCACGCTGCCAATGCGCGGTCCCTGTCCGGTCGCCTGATAGGCACGAAGATTCGAATGAAAGTCTGGCGCCTGGCCCGCAGGTATCACAAGATCATGGATCGGTTGGCCCGACATTTCGGCCGCCGTGTAACCGAACATCCGTTCTGCCGCAGGGTTGCTGAGGATTGTCCGGCCTTCTTCGTCGACCATTACGATGGCGTCCAGGGCGCTATCGCAAAGCTGTCGAAGCGCCGCCTCACTCTCGCGGAGGGCGTTCTCAGCGCGCTTGCGCTCCCGCCTGACATGGGCATCCCTGATTTCGCGCTCCACGGCCGGCGCAAGGCGTGCCAGGTTTCCTTTGATCAGGTAGTCGTGCGCGCCCGCCTTCATCATCGCGACCGCAACATCTTCCCCAATAGTGCCCGAAACTACTATGAACGGGAGATCCAGTCCAGTTTCGTGCAGAACCTGGAGGGCTATGGGTGCATCAAAGTCTGGCACCTGGTAATCGGCAACGATCACCTCCCACGTTTGGCGAGCGAGGGCGGCGCGCATGGCGTCTGCATCTTCCACACGCTCGGCGCGCACGTCGTACCCGGCCTTCTGCAGAAGGCGTACGATGAGCGCGGCATCGCTCTCGGAATCCTCCACCTGAAGTACACGCAAGACTTCGCTCATTCCAACGACCCCCTCACTACTGGCGGACGCTCGTTCAACATCAGCCAGTAAAGACCCAACTGCTCGACAGCGGCTGCGAATTGATTGAAATCCACGGGTTTGCGCACATAGCTGTTGACACAAAGGTCGTATCCAGTGGCGACGTCCCGCTCCTCCTTCGACGTGGTGAGTATCACCACCGGAACCCTCCTGGTCCGGGCATCACCCCGAATCTGCCGCAAAGCCTCCAGCCCGGAGATGCCCGGCAGCTTCAGATCGAGAAGGACCACAGCCGGCAGGTCGCTGACATCGCGGCCGGCATGGACGCCGGTACCCCAGAGGTAGTCCAGGGCTTCCTCCCCGTCTTCGGCGACGATCATTTCATTCGCAATGTGTGCTTTGGCGAGCGCTCGCTGGGTTAAGCCGATGTCGCTCGGGTTATCTTCGACGAGGAGAATCACTTTGGAATCGATCTTCATTTGGAATCAAGAGTGAAATAGAAAGTGGCGCCTTTGCCGCGTTCCGCATCCGCCCACACGCGCCCGCCGTGGCGGTGAATAATGCGCTGCACCGTGGCCAACCCGATGCCGGTACCAGGGAACTGTGACGCCTTGTGGAGCCGTTGAAAGGCGCCGAACAACTTGCCTGCGGAAGCCATGTTGAACCCGACTCCGTTGTCACGCACAAAGAAGGCGCGCTCGCCATTAATCTCGGCCGTGCCGAATTCGATCCGAGCATCTTCGCGTCGGCCTGTGAATTTGACGGCATTCCCTAACAAATTCGTCAGTGCGATCTCCAGTAGCCCCGCGTCTCCCTTTCCAGTCAGCGCCGCAGGAATAACGAACTCAATTCGCCTGTCGAGCTCCGACGCTTGCAGCCTTTTGGCGACGGCAGTCGCAACGGCAGTGAGATCAATGGGTTTCTTCTCCATCTGGGCGCGCGTGATTCGAGATAGCTGCAGCATGTCGTCAATGAGTAGTCCCATTCGCTGAGCCTCGGAACGGATCCGGCCCAGATATTCACGCGCCTGTTCGTCAAGTTGATTTGCGTAGTCCTCGACCAACGCGAGACTCC
>PLDO01000674.1 GCA_003136215.1 Bryobacterales bacterium | reverse complement strand
CTCCTGCTCCAGCAAATGCCGCCTCAAAGCGGCTACCTTCTCTTCCCCGGTGTACTGCTTTCGTGTCTTCTTCACGTGTGCTCTCTGTTATCTTAACGGAAGAGCGCTTTCTCCACTTCCAGCCGAGGCGGAACACCACGATGGGATCACCATCTCGAAGCCACAAGCGATTGGACAATCGGTCCTTGATTTGGCAGCACAGCCGGAAGAAACCCCGCCTGTCGTCATCGCCGTTCTCCCGCCAGCAGGGAGCGATAAGCCGCAACCACCCGCTGAAAAGAGGGAGGGTGGAATGCAAGCCAATTCAGCGACAGATCCGAAGTTGGAATTGCCAGCGGGCGGTGATGCCAAGCCTTCGCCTTCGGATGCGAAGCCTCAGAATGGCCGCACCCCGGCGAAGGACGATGGCGGTGCGTCCAATGTCCCTCCGGTTGAGGTTGGTTTGCCGGGTGAAGCGAACGCCACGTCTCAATTGGAGCCATCGAAAAAAACGCACAAGCCACCGTCCGTCACCGGGGATGCCGTCATGCCACCGGATGCCACGGAAGGGCACTGAGAGCTTCCTGTGCGCTGTGGCGGGCATCTGGTGTAGCCGGGTAGAAGGTTCAGGACAGGTTACTATCGTTCACCAAAAATTAGGCGTTCGCCCTGCTTTACCTGGATCGGATGTTTGTGCTCGAAAGCATCCACGATGTGAATCTGAAGATCGTCCATGACGATGGGAGGAATCTCCGCAAGGCGCATTCCGTCCACCGTGGCCGTAGCACGTACCTTCACAGTCTTGCCTATTCCGTGAGGCATTTCCGTACCAACCGGGAAGGCGGGTTCCCGCAACACTGCTTCGATGACACGGAAGTCGAAGATGACGGGCGGTGTCAGCCTAGATCCATCCACTTCCACAGTTTTCAGCGTTGTGATGATCGGGCTATGGTTGCAAAGGTAGATCTCAAACGTGATATTGCAATCGGCGCTCCAGTGGCCGTGTTCGTGGCCCTCTCCGTGAATTCCGTAGCCGCTGAAGTTGAAAGCCTCACCCCGGATATCCGGTCTCCCGTTTCTGGCGACCTCACCCGTGTACTTTTGATGCTCGTCTCGCCATGCCCTATATGCGGCAACCAGGAATAGGGCCGCCGCAAGGAAGGCGCTTCCCGCCGCCGCCCACCCGTTTCCCCTGTTGGCCGCAGCGCAATAGACGCCAAATATCGTGAAAGCGGCACAGGACATTAGCTCCCACCAGTGCTTGAACATGGCAGCGGCGAACTGGCGAATGAGAGTGGGAGTTCCCGGTTTCATCTTTCGGCCCTCTAAAACATTATTGTCGCTCTTCGTGCGTCCGGGCGATAATACTGAGTGGAGGGTGGGGCGATGCAGATTCCTTCAGCGAAATACGCTGTATGCGTGGTACTCCAAATTCTCCGCTGACGGCCTCGCCCACGGTTCGGCTGGCTCCCGAAGCACCCGGCCTTCGAGATTGTAGTATTCCTTGCCGTTCTCAAATTCCTCTTTGATCCGCTTGCTGACCACCACCTGCCGGTTTTGCGGGTCCACGGTCAGGTAACCATCATCGAAAAGCCGGTGAAGGTCGCTCCGCAGCAATAGCCCGTTTGAGACTTCGTGGCGCTTCGCCATCGCATACGGTTTGATGTGCGCCGCTTCAAGAACCGGCAGTGTCCGCTCTCCGGTGATCGCACATCGGCGGGAATAGGCATCTGTAACGACGATGCGGAACAAGCCCTGCCCAAGCCGGGGAAGAATGATCTGCGGCTTCCCGAATCCGTTCGACTCGATTGCGGCTACCGTTGCTGTGTCCGTCCCAAGCCCTGAGACTGGACTTCGCTTCAATCGTTCGCAGACCGCATCCCACAGCCGCCTACCAACCTCATCCTCCGAATCGAAGGTCTTGCCCGCTTGAGTGCTTAGGACAAATTCCGGTGGCCGTGGAATCCACTCCGACTTGGGCCAAAAGAACGGTTCCGCAAGCATTATGCAGCCCACGGTTGGATCATCAGTGGGTTGCATCGTCACCTTGCGAATTTGTGCGATCCGGGAACGAAACTCAGGCAGCGATTGGACGCCATTCCCAACGCCAAAGGTACTCCACGCCATGTTAATCGGCAGTTGAAGAAAGCGAGTGAAGAAGCCCCCACCGGCAATAGCATCGTTGGGTGATTTTAGCTTGAAAAGCAGCAGTTCTCCGGGCTGGAGCACCTTGAATCCCGCTTCCGGTGACGGACGCCAGAAGTTCACTTCCTCCACGTCGGTCTTGGCGGCGTGGAGCGCAAACCAGTCGTTGTCGGTCACTGCCACGTAGACACGCATGGAAGCTGAAAACATCAGTGTACTGCTGTGCGATGGATGGCGGGCGCAGCCATCAACTCAATCCGAACCGCAAGAACTGAGCCACGTCTCCACATCTTCCCGCCGATAGCGAACCGCAGCGCCGATTTTCAAATATTTCGGGCCGGTGCGAAAGAGCCGCCAGCGGCGCACGCTGGCAACGCTCAATTGCAGGGATTTGGCGACCTGATGTTCGTTCAGCAGTTCGGGCGCATCGGGCAACGGTACCGTGATCGGTGCCGGGTGGACTGCTGGCGACTCCTTGGCCGCTGGTTTTGGAAGCGGCCTTTCGGCGGCGTGGCGATTCTGGTTTTCCAGTTCGACAATCCGCATGTTGAGCCGTTCGATTTCCTTGAAGGCGATCAGGTGGACTTCACGCAGGAGTTCAATGATCTTGGTTTGGTTTGCGTCCATGCACGCATTATGGCCGTGGTTGTCGCTTGGGTGCCTTGGGTCCACAGGGCGGTACAATCGTCAAAGCGGAACGGGCGGTGTGGTGTGGTGCAAATCTCCACCGGGTCTGCCGTCAGGCGTTGGCCCCATGAATCACGCCCGTTCCCGATCTTTTACTGGTAGGATTGCTGGTAGGATGGCGGTGAAATAGGACTTCAGCGGTGAAAACGGCTGAAGGCGGTGTTGAATCCAGGTAAGTTATTGATTATAGATAGGTTACAATGGAGCGAATCCCTCTTCCTCCGCCATCCCCAACTCTACCCGCTTTGGCCCTCTGCGTGCCCATCCTCCTCTGACAATGCCTATACGTCATAAGGAACGCCACCGCATCGGACGCATCGGCTGGCTGCGCGCCGCCGTGTTGGGCGCCAACGACGGCATCCTTTCCACCGCCAGTCTGGTGCTCGGTGTCGCCACCGCGCACGCCACTCACTCCAGTGTATTGGTCGCCGGCGTCGCCGGTCTCGTCGCCGGAACCATGTCGATGGCTGCCGGCGAGTACGTGTCCGTCCACTCGCAGGCCGACACCGAACGGGCCGACCTCAAGCGCGAACGCGTCGAGCTCAAGACCAACGACAAGGGGGAGCGCGCGGAATTGGCGGCCATCTACGTCGGCCGCGGGCTCGACCTGCCGCTCGCCAAACAGGTCGCCGAGCAACTCATGGCCCACGACGCGCTCGGCGCCCATGCCCGCGATGAACTCGGCATCTCCAACACAGTCGCTGCGCGTCCGGTTCAGGCCGCCTTGGCCTCGGCCGCCAGTTTTGCCGCCGGAGCAGCCATGCCGCTCCTCGTCGCCGCGCTCGCTCCAGTGGCGGCGCTCATCCCATTGGTCGCCGGAACTTCCTTGGCCTTCCTCGCCCTTCTCGGCGCCCTGGCTGCCCACACCGGCGGCGCCGGCCTGGCAACCGGCGCCCTCCGCGTTACTTTCTGGGGCGCGCTCGCTATGGCTGTGACCGCCGGTGTCGGCGCGCTCTTCGGCACTGTCGCTTAATTTACGAGTGCGCTCCCACCAGCGAACGCGCTGCCTCTTCATCTTTATCCGCGATACCCGCGCCCGCCATCTGTTCGTTGATGAACCAAACCTGAAACTCGTTCAGCCGTAGAACGTCGCTCACCAGCATGTCATTGGTCCCATCGTCGCCGCCCGCGATCGCGGTCTTGGCCGCCTCGCGCGTTTCATCGATGATCAGTTCGTGAGCCTGCAACAGGCGGAACAACTGCATGGCGACGTCTTCGCGGCCTCGCGGAGGACGCGCAATGCGCGTAGTCTCGGCAACGTCCGGAGCCATGGCGATCGCGACTCCGCCCAGCGTCTGTATGCGCTCGGCCAACGTGTCCACGATCTCCGCCTGTTCGCCGAAGTGCTTGTCGAAAAGCAGATGGAGTTGGTAGAACGTGGGACCCGAGACCTGCCAGTGGTGCTTCTTGTACAGATCCCGCAACGTCATCGTGTCGGCCAGAATCTGATTGAGGCTCTCCGCGCTCGCCAGCCGTACCTTGTGATCCAGCGAGATCGGCCGGTTTGCCACGGTTCCGTACTTTTGGATTTCCGTCTCATGGCCGTTCAGCTGCATTTTCTTGGAAGCATTGTTTTTCATTGTTGTTTTCTCCGTCAATTTCCCAGGTACTCCACGTGAGCGTACGTGCCTAAACGCGGGTTGTATGCCAGATACCAGCCCGGATGGTCGGGGTCTTCGTAGATCACGATCTGATCTCCCGCCCAGTTCCAACCCTCCACGATCGAGTAATCGTAAGGCGCGATGTCCCAGTAAAAATTGCCAAACCAGAACCGCTCCCGGTTTCCTCCCGCCATCACGAATACATGCTGCGGCCCAAAGCCGCCCGTAAAGCGTCCGTGCGCCCATGGCTGATCCATGCGGTAGTGCGGATCGTTGGGGCCACTACTGTGTCCGACCCATTCATCGTTGCTGGCATGAACGTGCGGATAGCTGGGATGTCCTTTCTGGTCCACGGCAATGTGGTTCCCCTGCGCGTTATTGGGCTGCTGGTTGTGTGCGGGGGCCGAAGGCGCCCTCGAAGCCGGCGCCGGTGAGGGACCGCGAGCCGGCACGTGTCCGCCGCCAACCGCCGCCGGGTGACCGCCGCCATGCTGCTGCCCACCCTGCCCCCTCTCCTGCGCAAACGCTGCCACGCAAATCAGAACCGATAGCACTAAGATCGTCTTCAACGTCAACCTCCATTGCGAAATCTCGCAATCGAACTGCTAGTGCACGCCATGCGCCAACTTAACCCCGCCAGTCTTCTTGCCTTGCCCCCTCACGTGTCGTAACTCACGTTTTCAGGCCTGCCCCCTCCGGCGTGGCTTTCCATGTGCTCTTAGCAAGAGCATGATGCGAGCCTCGTGCCTGTTCCTCCTGGTTTTGTTTCCGGACTTCGCCGCCCACGCCGCCGACGTCTGCAACCCCGTGGATCTGGTTGGGCCGTATGCGTTTCAATTAACCGGCTCGACGGACATCTCCGGCACGCCGAAACCGGCTGTCAGCCTCGGCCGCATCTCCTTCGGCGACCGCGGCAGCCTGAGCGGTACGGCCTCCGCCACCTTCCGCGGCCTGCTTCTGGGGAACCCCGTGACCGGGACCTACGAGGCGAACTCCGATTGTTCGGTGACCTGGAAGCTGCAAGACGATTCCGGCGGCTTTCAGAATTTCAGCGGAACGCTTTCCGCCGATGCAACCAGCCTCCTGTTCAAACAGACCGATCCAGGCGGCGCGCAGCGCGGCATCATGAAGAAAATACCCGGCGCCTGCTCCGCCGCGGATCTCCTGAAGACTTATTACTTCACCGTCTCCGGCAGCACCACACCGATGCTGCCAGGCGAAGTTCCGCACACCGTGTCCGCCAAGGGCACGCTCGACACTGCCCGCAATGGCGGCTTTCTGGTCGACACCGACTGCTCGGTTACCTTCGGGTTGACCCTCGGCGCCGATCCTTCGCCCATCAACATGCGTGGATTTCTGGTCAACGGCGGTAAGGAAATCCTCGCCTTCCAGATCGATCCCGGCGCCGTGGTGGCCGCGCGCCTCACCTCCGATGCCAAGTGAAGCCCGGCATTGGCCAGTCGCGTGCACCACCAAATTCCATGAAGAAACCAGACAATGAAGGACTCCGAACGTACGCTATACCTTCGACCACCCGGAAGGGAGGCGGTACCGGTTCCGCCGGCCAGTCCGGCGACACGCAGGGACTGTCGGACGTAGCCGGGGCAGGCTCCGAGAGCGTCGAGGAACTGCTGGAGGAGGGCCAATCCTTCGAGGCCGAAGCCATCTCCGGCGTCGAAGATGCGCCCGACCCGGACGTGGCGGAAGTTCACACCAGAGAAGTTCCCCAGGACGACGTCCCTTCCGAATACCGCCACCCGGATTAGGCCTTGGGTGGTTTGGGTGGGGCAGGCGGTCCGCCTGCCACGGTGGGGCATGCTTCAGCCTGCCACTGCGGAGCATTGGTGGGGCATGCTTCA
>PLDO01000301.1 GCA_003136215.1 Bryobacterales bacterium | reverse complement strand
CCGTGCTGATGATGCAGGTGGAAAACGAGGTGGGCGTGCTGCGCGATTCGCGGGACCGGTCGCCGGCGGCCAATCAGGCCTTTGCCGGACCGGCGCCTAAGGAACTCATGGACTACCTCCAGCGGCACAAGGACACATTGAGCCCCGAGTTCCGCGAGGTGTGGGCCGCGCACGGATTTAAGACTTCCGGCACGTGGGAAGAGGTTTTCGGCCCGGGCAAGCCCGCCAGTGTCGAGATGCCGCTCCAGACCAAAAGCCCGCCCTTGAGCGCCGACGAGTACCAGACCGGCTGGCGCAAACTGCACTGGCCGGTGGATGAGATCTTTATGGCGTGGCACTACGCGCGCTATGTCAACAAGGTCATCGAAGAGGGCAAGGCGGAATACAACATCCCGATGTTCGTCAACGCGTGGCTGCAGCAGCCGAATATGGCTTGGCCCGGCACCTATCCGAGCGGCGGACCGCTGCCTCAGGTGCACGATGTCTGGCGTGCCGGATCGCCCGCCGCCGACCTGTTGGCGCCCGACCTCTACTTGCAGTACTTCGACGAAGTCTGCGAGCGCTTCACGCGCAACGGGAACCCGCTGTTCATACCGGAAACCAGCGCCAACGCATCCAATGCGATGATGGCCTTCGGCAAGTACGGCGCCATCGGCTTTTCGCCGTTTTTCATTGAACGCGGGGTAGGCCCGGACACCGACCTTGCCGCGGCCTATCGTGTGGTTTCCGAGATGGCTCCGGCCATCGCGGCGCAGCAGGGCAAAGACACTATCACCACGGCTCGCATGAACCAGGGCGATGCTCCGCTGAAGATCAAACTCGGCAATTACACGCTGGACCTGACCTATGTCGGCAGAGGCCGCGTGCCGATTGCGCCGGAACCGGTCGCCGCCGGACAGGCGCCCCAGCCCGCGCCGCCGACCGCGGTGCAGGCGACGGCGATCCTGGTCGCCTCCGCACCCGACGAGTTCTATCTGGGCGCCGTCGGCGGCGGATTGCGTATCGCCTTTACTCCGAACACGCCGGGACCTTCCACCGTCGGGCTCGGCGACGTACAGGAGGGTAAGTTCGTGGATGGCACATGGCGCGTCGTACGCCAGTTGGGCGGCGACGACACCGGACAGGGCGAAATCCTGACGCTGCGCGCCAACACCGTCCTGCGCGTGACCGTTTATCGCTACGAATAGTCTGGGGGGGCAGGTCTCCAACCTGCCGCACACCAACCCGCATTTTCCCCGCCCGCACTGGCGCGCAATGTGTACAATAGGCCCCATGGTGCGATGCGCTCGGATGCTGCCGTTTCTGTTGCCGGGAGTCCGTTTGGGCAGGTCGCGCCGGACCAAGATAAACTACCATGCCTGACATCTCATTGACAGACAATTTGAATACGCCGGTCGAAACCGTAAAAATCGATCCCTCCCAGCCCTCGTCGCTGGTGAGCTATGCACAAACGCAACTGCTGCACGTGCTGGTAGCGCCGGATTTCCTCGCGCTGCAGGACAAAGCCCTTCCCGTGGCCGCGCCCGCGCCGAAGCCGATCCAGTTTCAGGCGACGCTGGGCAACGGGTTCCAACTGGGCACGACCACACCGGCGATCACGGTGACGCCGAAGGCGCAGGCGACGCTGCGCGCCGACGCGACGCATGCCGGGCTTGAGGTGACCGGGACCCTCGGGTTGGGTGTCAGCGGGTCCGCCGGCGATCTGACCTTCGGCCTGAACGCCCAGAGTAGTGTAACCCTCGCGTTCGACAAAGCGTTTGCCCCCGCGGCGGCGCCGACGCTGGGCGCGGCGGTGGGCCAGATGCTGTCGGGATTCGTCATCCCGGCGAGCGTGGCCGACCTCGCGCTGCTCCATTTGGACGATGTGTCCACGGTGTCCGGGCAGGGCAGCCTCAAGCTGACGGGCGGCTTCTCGATTGCCACTCCGGTGAATCCGCTGGCGTCGGTGAATCTGCCGCTAAACGTCGGCAGCATCGATGTGAAGGATGGCGTGATGGCCGGCGTGTCGGCGGCCATCACCATTTCGGGCGCTTACAAGATTCGGGCTTGCGGGCTGGCCGGCGGCGCCATTGGGCTGCGCTTTGAGAAGCAGAAGGGCGCCACTTTGCGCGGCGATATCACGGCGACCGCTTGCGCCAGCGTGAAACTCGGCACTACGGATCTGCTGTCCGGCCTGCTGGGCGCCATCGGCAAGAGCGACCCAGATCCGAAAGTGCTGGCGGGCCTGACCGAGGAAGAGAAGAAGACCTTCAACGCGGCGCTGCAGGATTGTGTGGATCACAGTTTGCAGGCATCGCTCGATCTGGCGCTTTCCACCGCTACCGAGGACGATGCGCTTTTCGAGTACGAGATCCGTTCGGACGCGCTCGACGGCGCATCCACCGCCGCCGTCAACCGGGCGCTGCACGGCGATTTGGGGGCCCTGACCGAATCGGCATCGCTTGCCGGCGTGACGCCGCGCAATAGCGTGCTGACCCGCATGCGCACCCAGGGCGTTTCGCTCAAGGTCAACCTGCTGGGCATCGTGAACCTGATTTCCGTGTCGAAGCTGGTCGGCAAGTGCGAGATCCTCAACGATCTGGCGAGCGGAACAGTGACCATCAAGGAAACGGCGCAGAGCGACCGCATCGCGGCCATCAGCGACCCGTACCGCCGGCAGGAAGCGCTCCGCAAGGCGATCTTCGAATCCGTGCTGGCCACCACCACCTACCGCGCCAGCGGGGTGGTGGCGATGCCCGAACTGCGCTGCGCCAATCTGCATTTCGTGGTCAATCGGAACACCGCCGCGGCTACCGTGCGCGGCTATCTCAACTGGTTTGCGGTGCTCAACCTGATGTCGAAAGATGCCGTGGCGGCGGCCCTTGCCGGCTACACTGGCGACAAGACCTCCACCTGCCTCTTGCGCACGGAGTTGGACAACAAGGCCTGCGAGGCTCTCTTCCTCGCGAATGGCAAGCCGCGCGAGGCAGCGTATTACCGCGAGTTTGCCCGGTATGCGTTGCGCGCGCTGCTCCATCCGGATGTGGATGACATCGATGCGGCGCGCTACCGCGTGCTGGACGACCCGGCGACGTGGGCGCGCGCGGTACAATTCGGCCCTACTTCGGAACTGCGCGAGCTGATTCCGCTCAACCCCAGCGATTCCCGCTTCGACCAGGTGCTGGCGGACGTCAGGGGCGATCTCTACGACATCGTGTGGTGGACCGAAAGCATGACGAAAGCGGGGGCGGCGCTGCTCGAAATGCGGCAATTCCTCAACGGCCGCGACCCGGTGGGGTTGAAGGACGACCCGGAGTTCCAACGAAACTGCCAGGCCCTGCAGCAGCAGATGATGAGCGTGGCGGCGAAGAGCCACGCGCGCTTCGGCGAGCCGTGGGGTATGGTGACCCTCTTCTGGAGCGCGGGTTCGCCGGCGGGTGCGACCGGCAAGCTGCAGGCCGGCAACTGGACCGTCCAGGTGGGATAAGGCTCCGCCTTGTCCATCCGAGCGAAGCTCGGACCTTGCAGTTTGGCCATTTCCAGCTTGCCATCCGAGCCAGGCTCGGACTCATTTCGCCGCCTGTAGCGCCGGCTGCAGCCACGTCTGGAGAAAATTGCCGATGTCGGGCACCTGCGAGGCCAGCAGCGTCAATAGCGGCAGCGCTCCGAACGACGCCAGACGGATGACGAAGTTGAGGCCCAACTGGTTGGGCGTCGTCTCGCTCAGGCGGCTGAGCAGCGGATCGCGATCCATCTCCGCAAAGACGAGCACCACGCTGGCGCCCGCAGCCACAAAAATGAACACCAGTGCGGCCTCGATGTACCGCCGCCCTTCGAATGGATAGACGTCCAGAGCCACTACCAGCATGATGAATGCGTAGGTAATGAATTGCAGAAAGCCCCGCATGATCCGCAGGGCGTACGAGATGAATGTCACGAAACGCAGAGCCAAAAATTCTTCCGCCGCAATCTGCACGTCTCCTGTCCACTCCGCGGGCGCTTCGTCTTTCTTTTCCCGCGATGCGATGGTATCGGTTACCCCTTTGAGCCAGAGGCTCTGCATGTGCCGGGAGAGCTTGCCGAAGGCTTCGTTCAAAGCCCGGTTGAGGTTCTCCACCCGGTGGGGCACTTTATCGAACGGCCGGCCCGGGTTCTTGAGGAACTTGAATTCGTGCTCGATCTCCTCCACCTGCGCTCGCACGTCCACCTCGCGTATGGTCCTCAAGACATCCAGTGAGCGCGCCGGCATAATCAACTTAGGCCGCGGATCCCCGGCCCATACCGTGGTCCAGCTGAAATCCTTCGGCAAACGGGAGAACGCGTAACGCAGGGGGTGACGCTCCAGGTTTTGGCACAGTTTCCGCAGCACCCGCCACGTCATCAGGAATCGAACCAGAACAAACGCCAGCGTGAATATCACGATTGACGAAAGACCGGCCAGAACGGCATCGTAGAGGGCGCCCTCAATGGTGGCAAGCATCTGGAGCGGACGGAAAACGATCCACCACCCGAGTACGGCCGCGGCGACAAACGTCCATTGCCCGCGTCCCAGTTCCTGCACCGCTCTTTCGGGGATCACAAAATCCGGGAACGCTTCCGAGTCTTTGCCGGAGGGCGGCTGCGCTTCGCGCTCTTCCGACATGCGCAGACGGGACAAGCGGAGCCAACAGAACAGATACAGGGTCATCAGCATCAGGATGACGGGCAATACCGGCGATGCGCCGCTCTCGATATGAACGGCACGGTATCCGGCGAATTCACGGGCGTGGCCGGCCGTGTCGGAAACCGCGGCGTAGAAGGCGCCCGCAATCTGCGCGAGGGCGGACGCCGCCACCGCGCTGACCCACAACAGCCTGGGCCGCGATTCCTTGATCCCCCATGCAGCCCATAGCCCCTCGGTCATGGCCACGGCGCCCACGCCTAGGGCAACCATGAGTTGCACGGTACCCCAGCCATTCAGTCCGCTCGCCGAGACGGCCTCCGCCAGCGCACCGCATCCAAAGGCAACGGTCAGCGAGGCCGCCGTCAGCGTGCCGCGCCGCTGCGGACCCAGGTCCGGCTTGTACTCCCAGCCCAGGCGCCTTAAAAGGCTGTGCCGCCACCAGGGCACAAACCTGGCGTGCCCGATGTTCATGCCGAAGACGAGCACCACGTGCAAAGTGCACAGAACCGAGATCAGCCAGAAGAAGAGAGACCAGGGTTGCGGATTCGGTTCCGCCGAGAAGTGCTCCGCATTGTGGGCGCCTGGCGCAGGGCCCTCCAGCAGCGGGCTGTTTGTGCCGCCCGCCAAAGCGGCTACCGGCCACCACTCGCTGCGTCCCAGAATCGTCAGCCACACCGAGGGCTTGTGAATGTCTCTCGGCTTGGCGAAGGGAGCGGAATAGTCGAGAAGATAGTCTTGCTTTGCAGGTTGCCGGTCTTGCGGTTGTCCGGCGGCGCTGCACGGCTGGCCGGCCGTTTCGGAGGCTTGCAAGAGCATGCGGCGGCACGCATTGTATTCGCCTTCCGCGTTGTCGCTGGCAAATTGCGTGCGCCTGGGAGGCACCGCGCCGGCATAATACTGCGTGCGCGAGATCAACGGGTACGATGTCACGGCCAGCACGCCGCTCAGTCCCCAAGTGCGCGACGCACGCGCGAAAAGCAGGTCGGCGTTGAACAGGACAATCCGGATATTCGGCGCCAGGGTGTGGATGGCCCGGGTGAGAAACAGTGCGTCCAGCGGATCGGTGGCGACGATACCGACATATCGGATGGGTTCCCGCCGCAGCGCGGACGCAAGCTCCAGCAGAACCGCCTCCTGCGAAACCGGGCTCTGCTGCTGGGAGAACGACGGGATGCTGTCCTGTCCGGCATCGTGTAGATTCAGCGGCAGCGCCGGATAGGACGCGCTCCGCGGAGGGTTGCCCACCCCGGAAAGCTCCTCCGATGAGTTTCGGGTGCGTGCGATGCCGCGCGGAAAACGCAAGGCCAGAGGGACCCTGCCCCCCGCGTCCAGCGGTCTCTCGGCCGCCTCTCCGTACGCGGTTTCATCCTCCGCCAGAATCGCAAAATGCTCCTGGATATCGCCCCCGGCGCCCCAGAAGGACCTTGACAGGTCGTTCAGGAACTGACTGAATACCGCCCACCGGTCCCGGTCCGTTTCGATCGTCGTGCAAAAGTGGTTGTCGTCCGTCAGCTTGTGCGTGCCCGGGTCTTCGCCCGTCACTGCGCCGCTGATCACAAACGTTTCATAGCGCGTCCCGCTTTCAGCCGATTTCCTTTCCAGCAGGAACCTGAGCGAAGGCAGCGAACCCGTGAAGTTAGGACCCAGGATGCCCACGCAAGCTCGGGAGCCGCGTGTCGCCGCTTCGCATACCGGCAGCGCCGTATCCGCCAGCCGGGTGGCATAGGTCCAGGCTCTGTCGAATGCCACCCGGTTGACGCCGGAGGTCGGTGTTTCCCCCACCAGGAACACCAGAAGCAGTTCCTTTTCGGGATGCGGGTGACTCGGGCTGGGGTGTTGAGGGTTCCGGCGGAACAGCAGAATCCCCGGCGTATTGGAACGTTGCTCCCGCTCCTTGTCCGCGGCCTTGCGCTTCTCGGGGTCGCTCTCCTCTTTCTGATCGGCTCGCCACGGGAACCAGTAGCTGTCGAAAGAGTAGCGTTCATCTTTCAAATCCCCGTCGGAGACGGCCCACGTAATACTCTCCACGTAACGGTCGAAAGACAGCGAAAGGTGCGTCAGTTCCGGGTCGGGGACCGTCGCGATCATGGTGGTCACCCGGATGCCGCCGGCATCGGGAGGCGCCAGGCAGAACTGCTCCTTGGTGTTTCCTTCCTCCTCTCGCCGCTGGACAGACTCCTCCTTCGCGGCGGTCGCCACGTACCTGCAGACGGGAGTCCATGGACCCAGTGGCGCGGAGGCCGCGCCGCCGCTCTTGTCCGCGGTCGGATTGCTGTTACTGCTCGCCGCGGTGGCAGACAGGGCGGTGGTATTCTGAGCTCCTCCACGATAAAGTAGGCCCGCGGTCAGCAGAAGCACCGCGGCCGTGCCCTTCTTGGCGTCCATGACAGGTCCTCCAAGTCCGCGTGGTGGCTACTTACGCCTCCACGGTATAAAGCGGATTGAATTCGGGCAGGTGGGGCTCGCGTTTGGCGGCCATCCAGCGGAGAGTATAAACCACCTTCGGATCGGTCAGGCCATGACTGATCGCGTTGGGGATCACTTCCAGCAGACCGTGAGCCCCCAGGTCCTTGTAGTAGTCGATGTCAGGCTCAATCTTCACGCACTGCACGGGGTTGTGATTTTCATCCTGGAAAATGGCGGTGTCGCGGCCATGAAACGTGAGCTGCACGTTGGCGACGTCGAACTGCACCTGTTTGTAGCTCTCCGTGGCGCCGGTGTGTCCCCAAATACCGGGGTCTTGCTCCTTGGAGAATGCGCCGAGTCTATTGGCCGCCTGAACGTCCGGGAGGATAGCCTGGTCCACGTAGCAGAAGATACGGTCCTGCTTCATTACGTTGTCGAACTGCTGGTTCCAGTCCGCGGTCGTGGGGTCTCCCTGCGGCCAGCAGGCATTCCAGTAATAATCCAGCGGGTTCTTGCCGGAAGGCAGTTGCATGTCGGCCATGGCGGTGACCAGATTGAGGAAGCAGGCGATTTCGGTGGAGTGGTTCTCCCAGGCATTCGCGTACATCGCGGCGGCGGCTGTTGGATCCGGGCAGCAGGCGCGAATCATTTTGGCGACGTTGGGGCGCAATCTGCTCAATTGGTCCCATGCGGCCCCGGCGAAATTAAAATGGCCGTTATTCGGCAGCAGCAGGATATGCGCCGCCACCGGGCCGCCGGCGGTCACCGTCACCGGGCGCCATGCATCATCCTGAAATCCATCCGCTGTTACGACGATTGTGTAGTTGTCGCCGAAGTTATCGAAGAACGGTACTTCGAGCAATTGGCTTCCGCCGCTGAGATCGAGGAAATGCAGCGTCTTGCGCTCGTCCGGCGACCGCCCGTCGATCGCCTGGGCGCTCCACTTCACCGCTTTGTCCAACAATTGCCGTTTGCCGTCGTAAACGTTGAGGATGATGTTGGCGTTGTCTGGCATAGGGGGCCATTATACTCCCCCCAAGCGCCTTCGCTCTACGACGTGAGAATATCCTGGCAGTAGCGTACGCACTTGCCGATTTCGGCCAGCAGCGTCGAGCCTTCCGGTACGGGATATTCCATCTCGATGGTGGCCTGGAATTTGTACTTCTCCTTCTTCATCATGAGGAGGATTTCTTTGATGGGCGTGTCGCCCTGGCCAAACGGCATGTTGGGTCCGTTGTTGGCCTTGCGATCCTTAATATGCACGTGGGTCACGCGCTCGTGGTGCTCCCTGATCCAGGCCGCCGGAGATGTTCCCGTGGCCGCGAAGAAGTGGCCGATATCCACGTTGGCGCCGTTGTACCTGGAATAGCCGAACGCCTGCTCCCACGCCGCCAGACGGCCGAAGGCTTCGGGGTCCGTCAGGTTGCCGTGCCCGTGATAGCCCACCATCATCTTGTGTTTGGCGGCGAATTGTCCGAGGCGCTCGGTCTGGCTGACGGGAATCTCGCACGAGATGGCATAAGCGCCCAGCGCCTTGGCCACCTGGAAACAATAGTCCACCACTTCGTCGGTGAAGGTGTTGATGCCATCGTACTTGACGATCTGGATCAGCACCCCGGCGTCTTCGTACTTCTTGCGGAACGCTTTGAACGGCTCCATCGATTGCGAGAGACGCCACCTCTGGATAGCCTCGGCGGCAGCGCTCTGTTCGGCCTTCTGTTCCGGCGTCAACGGCGGGCGGGCGGCCCCGCGGCCTTCCCCGCGCGGCGCGGTCCACGGCGCCGGCGCTTTGAGAAACGCCTCCACGGGCTGTAGCCGGAGCTCGGCCGCGCTGATGTTGGTCTGCGTCATGTAACTCAGGATGTCGTCGGCCCCTCCCGGGATGTTATGGAAGCTGTAGGGTGCATTGATGCCCACCTGCACGCCGCCGAACACCGAGTCGGGCCTGGCCGCCCACACGCGCGCCGCGGGTATCGCCACCAGGGCAAGTTTGCCCATCTCACGCCTTGTGAAGTTCATGATTGACTCCATGGTGGCATAAGGCTCCGCCNNCGCAGGCGGTTCCGCCTGCGAGAAACCTTGCCGCGGCAGATTCGCGGCGCGAATGGCCAATCTCCAGGGGCAGGCTTCAGCCTGCCAATCCGAGCGTAGCTCGGACTTCTTTCCGCCTCGCCCGCCACCGATTACACTATTAAAAGAACTAAAGATCTTCAAATCGAATGACTCGCGGCAAACGCGCGGGCACGGGAGGTATTCATGGAGCGAACCATTTCCTTCACACTCAACGGCAAGCCCGCGAGCGTCAAGGTGGAAGACGAGCGCATGCTGCTCTGGGTATTGCGCAGCGACCTGGGACTCACCGGCGCCAAGTTCGGCTGCGGCGAAGGCTTGTGCGGAGCCTGCACCGTGATTGTCAATAAGCAGGCGGTCCGCGCCTGCTCGACGCCGGTCAAGGAAATTGCCGGCAAGCAGGTCATCACGATTGAAGGGCTCGGACAATCCGGGCTTCATGCCATTCAGGCGGCCTTCGTGAAACACCACGCCTTCCAGTGCGGATACTGCACGCCGGGCATGATCCTCAACGCCTATGCGCTGCTCCTGCAGACGCCCAAGCCCACGCCCGAGCAGATCGCGCAACACATGGAAGACAACCTGTGCCGCTGCGGCGCGCATGAGCGAATCCTGGCCGCCGTCGGCGAAGCCGCAGGCACTACGCGTGGAGGCGCCCGATGAAACCGAGCCGCCGCGAACTCCTGGCCCTGGCAGGCCCGGGCCTTTTCCTCTCTTTCGGCGTCGATTGGCTCGCTGCGCAGGAACCCGCCCGGCTGCCGGCGAGACAGGGCTATCCAACCGACCTCAATGCTTACCTGAAAATCGGCCCCGATGGACGAGTTACCTGCTTTTCCGGCAAGGTGGAACTCGGCCA
>PLDO01000049.1 GCA_003136215.1 Bryobacterales bacterium | reverse complement strand
CAATGCCTTCCTTCACCACAGCTAGCTCAGCGTCGGGAACGATCTCGTGAAGTTCATTCGCTGCTGCCTGGTCCCCGCTGAGCATGATAACCGGCGTGCCGAAGTGGCCGGCCATGGCGGCGATAACTTCAATCTCGCCCACCGACTTGCCGTTGAGCAGCATGTTCTGAATTCCCAATGAGCTATAGCTGTGTGCCATGATGCCGCCGCGAACGTTCGCCTTGCTGTGCTGTCCCACGTAGGCCACCGCCGAAAAATGGCGGTCCATCAGCATTGACGGCCCCAACGCCCCCATCAGCAGCTTGGCTTTAGGATGAATGCTGAGCGTGGATAGAGTTTGGCTGCCATCGTGCCCGTCCCAGACGATGACCTCCTCAGCGCCGCCGGCCAGAAATCCCTCTACCGCGGCATTTGTTTCGCCGGTGAGTAGTTGGCGCATCTCCTGATCCTTGGGATCGGTCTGGTCTTGCCGGCAAACCCCGCCGACACCTTCGGCGTCAGTAATCACGAATACGGTCTTCTTCTGGGCAAAACCAGCGAGGCAGCTCAAGAGCCCAATACAGAGCAATAAACGCATACCTATCTGGTACCACACGGAACGCGTGCGCGCGTGACCCGCCCACGCGCCTTCGAGTGTAGTTACGGATATTGTCATCCGAGGTGGATGCCCACTACGGGCCCCTCAGGAACCTTCGATATGCCCCGTTGTTGTAGGTGCTCCACGGCTGGAAGCCTCTCTCCTGGTACAGCTGATAGGCGAAGTCGATGTTGGCCCTGCAATCCAGCAGATCTCTCAGGTTCAAACCGACCCGCGTCAGGTGCACGGTATTGATCTGGAAATAGCCCCAATCCAGCGTCCCATCGGAATTGTAGTGATAGATCTCGCACGCACCCCGCGGATTTTCGGCGCGTTGGATGGCCAGCGCTACACGGCACGCCGAGCCGAATTTGTTGCAGGCGTATTGCTGGTAGGCCGTCAATCGATGGCCGAACTGATCGGCCTGGGCTTCCAGCGCGTCCTCGCCCGCAGTCTTGGCGGCGGCGACAAGCGGCCATTGAAAGCGGATTCTCACCGGCGACTGAAGGCTGAAGGTGTATTGGCTCCGCAGGACCAGGACGGCGAGAGTCGCACTCACCGCCGCGAACAAAACGACGCCACCGAGTACGGCGGAGACCGGCGACCTGGACGAACCGGTCCGCCTGGGCCGCCTGCGAAGCGGGGATCTGGCTCTCATGTGGCAGCACCGCGCCGGGGCTGGATCGGTGGCGGGCGGAGACTGTCGTCAAATGACATCACTTCGCCAGATTACTACAGCCCCCGGCTGAGTCGTCTGCAAGTTATGTCAAACTGAGGCGTGGTTTCTCACCCCGGTTTGTGTGCCACGTGTACACACGTTGAGACAATCCGTTCGGACCGTGGTTCAACCTTCTTCCGCTGCACGTTGTCCGGCATTGACCCGCGGTTTCCGAAGTACCCTACGTTGCCGGTCGTGGAATGCCCTGGTTGGGCCTCGAACTCGGGCCGGCAACCGGAACGTCCGTCGAGAGAAAAGCAGACGTAGAAGGTGCTGTCGAGTAAGCGGAGATCCAGCTTACCGGGAGGGTTGACCTTCGACCTGGAAGATCAGGAACTGCTGCCGCGGCAGGAAGTCATGCTGCGCCGCCAGTTTGTATCCCGCCTTGCCCATCTCGGACTTGAACTTTTCCGGTGGAAAGCGGAACTCCTTCGGTGGACCTTCTGGGGAATCCGGTTTGAAGTCGATAATCGCCACCCGTCCGCCCGGCCTTAGCGATTTGACCAGTCGCCGGAAATACGCCTCACGGTCGCCGATATGGTGATACGTGTCCACAATCAGAATCAAATCAACGGGCTCCGGCAGGTTTGGCTGATCGGCAGCGGCCTGAACGGCAGTCACGTTGTGCAACCCCTCCTTGGCGGCACGTTCCCGGAGGTAACTCACCATCGATGGTTCGATGTCCACCGCATAAACCCTGGGTGCGGCTGCCGATCTCGCCAGCCGTATCGAAAAATATCCAGTACCCGCGCCGATGTCCGCCACAAGTTGCCCGCGCTTCAGGTTCAGCGCCGCAATCACGCGGTCCGGCAACTGCCACGCATCGCGCGCCGGGTCGTCAAAGCTCTTGGCCGACTCCTTTGGATCGAAGTGGTGTTCCATGTGGTCGGCATGGGACATTTCCTGTTCCTTGGATTGACTGAGCGCCACGGCGACAGCCAGCAAGAAAACCGCGAGCATGTGGTGTTTCGAAGGCACGGCAGACTCCCGCCTCCTATTCTCTCACCTGCGTCTGTGGCCTCGGGCAGCTCCGGCGCGCCTCCTACTTGAGCTTGCCCTTCACGAAGAGTACCGACTTTTCGAGTGCGTCCAGCGGCCGTTGGTTGGCTTCCCGCCCGAGAGCCCGGGGGTGACAGCGCGGGCTCTCATCACAGCGCGTTCCTCTATTTTTTCGGTGGATTGATCATGATGTGGGCACCCGCCGTACCTGGGGACATCAGCCAGGGCGCTCCGTCGCTCGCCTTGGTGGACAGACCGGTCGACTCGGGCGTAGCGAAAGGCACGTAAATCACCCAACGCAGGTAGGGGTCCTGCACCTTCCCGCTATCGAAGCTCGTTCCTGTGAGCACATACAGGGTTCGGGGCTCCCTCGGTAATGCGAGCTTCCCATCCTCCACTTCCTTGAAGCGGATCTCGTTGCGCTTTGCCCCAGTCACCTTTTGGGCCAGGAGCTCGCGGCCCCGCGCCATGAAAGGCTCCAGATCCTTGTGGTAGCAGGCAACATTGAAGGCAGTTTTCGTGGGGTCGGTGGCGAGACAGACCAATTCGTTCTTTCCCTCCCTGAGCCACACCCGCCCGCCCTGGGCGTCATACCCGAGTACCGCGGCGCCCTCCCGCAGTTCCGCCGGCGCCGCTAAAACCGCCCCGGCAATCTGTACCTGCGCGGACGGAATGTCAGCCGCGGCCACTATCCAGGTGAAGAGAATCAACAGAAACGTTATCGTCAATTTCATGGCAGCCCCTCCCTCCGCACAGCCGCGTTGACGGCGAGTGCGTGGAAACTACAATATCACCGTCTCACGGCGGGCGGAATTGTCCACGGAGACAGATGCCCGGGCCCTGAGCGCCCGCACCGTGGGTGCGCGACGTAGAAGTGGATCAAGCGGGACGGCCCCAATCAGAGCCGCGACCGTCAGGGAGCGGTTGCCGCGGCTGTGCCGAGAGGTCAACGGGCGGTCAACCGCTCCCTGACGGTCGCGGCTCTGCATGACTTACTCCTACGCCAGGATTCTCTCAATTGGCCGGTACTTGCGTAGGACCGGTCACTTCTGTGCCGCGCACCCCCGCACCGTGGCGCCACGGTACCTGTGTGCAAGGTGTTATGCTCTGGGCGGTGGCAGCCGTTCGCGACCGCATCAAACTCATCATCTGCCGTTTTGACTGCTGGAGGACTACTCCGTTGAAGATCGCAAGAGCATCTGTCGTTTTACTGGGAGTCTCGCTGTTCGCCGCCGGCCTGCTGGCTGAAGAAGGCATGTGGATGCCGCAACAGATTCCCGAAATGGCGGCCAGGCTGAGAGCCTTGGGATTTAAGGGCGACGCGAAAGCGTTTGCCGACCTTTCCGGACAGCCTATGGGCGCGATTGTGTCGCTGGGCGGCTGTACCGCCTCGTTCGTGTCGCCGGACGGACTCATCGTTACCAACCATCACTGCGTCGCGGGCGGACTGCAGTTCAACTCCACCCCGAAGCGCAACCTGTTGAAGGACGGCTATCTGGCAAAGACGCGGGGCGAAGAGCTGCCGAATGGCCCCGGTTCCCGCGTCTTTGTGACCACTTCCGTCACCGAGGTCACCAGCGCGATCACGGGGAATATCGACGCGAAAGCAACGGACCGCGAGCGTTACGATCTGATCGAGCGCAGGCTGAAGGAGCGCATTGCCGCGTGCGAAAAGGGTGGACAACGCTGCAATGTCGCTTCGTTCTTCGCCGGATTGAAGTACTTCGAGATCGCGCAGATGGAGATCAAGGACGTGCGGCTGGTCTATGCGCCGGCTGACGGAATTGGCGTATTCGGCGGTGAGACGGACAACTGGCGATGGCCCCGGCACACCGGCGACTGGAGTTTTCTGCGCGCCTACGTCGGCAAAGACGGGAAACCGGCCGAATTCTCCAAGGACAATGTTCCGTTCAAACCGAAACACTGGCTCAAAATCTCCGCGGAAGGCATCAAACCGGGGGATCTGGTTTTCGTGGCGGGCTACCCTGGGCGCACGCAGAGGCACCAGACCTACGCGCAGGTGAAGGAAACAACCGAGTGGAGTATGCCCCGGTCCATTCGCCTGGCACAGGAACAGTTGGCCATTCTCGACCAGCTCATGAAACAGGACCAGGCGCTCGCGTTGAAGGTTGCCGGGCGTTTACAGGGGTTGAACAACAATCTGACCAATCAGAAAGGCATGCTGGAGGGACTGGTCAAAGGCGGAAGCCTCGGATTGAAACAGGTTCGGGAGAAGGAACTCCAAGCCTGGATTGCCGCCGACCCCATCCGTCAGAAGAAGTACGGCGACGTTCTGCCGGCGCTGGGCGCTCTTCAGGCGGAAAGCGAGAAAACGCGGGAACAGTCCGCCACGCTCTCGACCCTGACCACCTCATCCAGCTACCTCGGCGCAGCCCTGACCCTCTATCAGCTCTCGGTTCAGCGTCCGAAGGCGGACCTGGACCGGGAGGCGGGGTTCCAGCAACGCGACTGGTCCAGGATTCGCGACGGGCAGGACCGCATGCAGCGCACGATAGATGCCACCGCCGACCGGGCACTGCTCCGTTGGGCGCTGGGCTATGTCGCTGCCCTGCCGGCCGAACAGCGGATCCTGGCGGTGGACCAGGCTGCCGGCCTCAGGCCTGGAATGCCTAAGGCCGACGCGGATAAGGCAATAGACGCGTTTCTGCAGCAACTGTTCGCGGGCACCAGGCTCGGCGATCGCGATTTTCGCCTCAGCCTGATCGACAAGAGCACCGCGGACCTGGTGGCCACCAACGACTCGTTTATTCTGCTGGCGGCGGCAATGGAGCCGCTGGCGGAATCCAATCGCGAAGCGGCGAAGAATCGCGCCGGAGCGCAGGCGCGCCTGATGCCGCGTTACATGGAAGCTTTACTGGCGCAGGCGGGCGGCCTGGTCGCTCCGGACGCCAATAGCACTCTCCGCGTGACCTATGGTCAGGTGAAGGGAGTGGACGCGAAGGACGGTCTCTATTACAAGCCGCAGACCACGCTGGCCGGTATTATCGAGAAGAACACCGGCGAGGGGGATTTCGCCGCGCCCAAGGTTCAGCTCGACGCCATCAACGCCCGCCGGTCGGGCAAGAAAACGCCGTACATCGATTCTTCACTCGGCGACGTTCCGGTCAACTTCCTGTCGACCGTGGACACAACGGGAGGGAATTCCGGTTCCCCGACCCTGAACGGAAAGGGCGAGTTGGTCGGCCTTCTGTTCGATGGCACCTACGAGTCCGTCGCCTCCAACTTCCTGTTCGACGCGACAACCACCCGCTCGATTCATGTAGACACCCGGTACATGCTGTGGAACATGGCCGAGGTGGACGGCGCCACCAATCTGCTTCAGGAGATGGCAGGGCGATAAACCACGAACACTCGATAAGGGTAGTTGATATTCTCAAATCTGAGAGGATCGCGGCATAATGAGACCACCGGTCCTGGTGCTGGCTTGCCTCAACCTATGCCGGATCTATGCCTACGCTCAGGCAGCCGATGCGCCGTCGTTCGAAGTAGCTTCCGTTAAGCCCGCTTCGCCATCGGCGACTGCCATTTCGTGCAGCGGCGGGCCCGGCACGACCAGCCCTGGTATCTGGCGCTGCTCGAACGTGCCCCTCGCGTTCTTGATCGCCCGGTCCTACGGCTTCCAGGCGTATCAATTTACTCCCCGGGCGCCATGCTGCCAGGGTAGATTCGATTTCACCGCCAAGGTGCCGGAGGGCGCCACTAAAGAGCAGTTCCAGCGGATGATCCAGAAGTTGCTGGAAGAACGATTGAAGCTCAAACTCCACCACGAGCAGAAGGAAATGGCGATCTACGAACTCACCGTAGGGGAGAAGGGTCCAAAGTTGAAGGAATCGCCACCGGATGCTTCCTCGGAGCCGGAAGATCCGTGGGCGCCTCCCGAGTTCCGCATGGGCGTAGATGGCTACCCGGTGTTTCCGGCCGGCCGCGGTGGTTTGGCCGGGGCAAATGGGCACTATCGCTGGACCGGATTCCACGTTTCCATGCGGGAGATCGTCACGACGCTGTCGTTCTACCTGGGCCGGCCGGTTGTGGACGCCACGGGTCTCAAGGGGAACTACGACATCGATATGAAGTGGGGCATCGATGTGGCCTGGCTTCTGGAAAGTGCGGGTCTGCGAGACCAGATCGCAGAGTTACCCGACACCGGACCCACCGGCCCGACCCTGATCCGCGCCGTCCAGGATCAACTGGGCCTGAAGCTGAATTCAAAGAAAGGTCTCGGCGACTTTGTAGTTGTCGACCACGTGGAGAAGGTCCCCACCGAAAATTAGCGTCGGTTCACGCCCGGCCGTCATTCCGCTCTGAGCGCATTCATGGGCGAAATGGATGCAGCTGCGGTCGCCGGGATCATCGCCGCGGCGCTCGCGCAGATCCCCAGCGCACCAGCCGCCACGGCCAGTGCGAGCGGGTCCCAGAAGGCGACTTCGAATAGCTGGCTCGAGATCAGTCGTCCGGTGGCGATGGCCAGCGGGAGTCCCAGTGCCAGCCCGGCGGCCACGCGGATCAAAGCTCCGCGGAGTATGTATTGCACCACCTTGGCGCGGTCGGCCCCCAGCGCCATGCGAATTCCGATCTCGTGCGTCCGCTGTGCTACGGTGTACGCCGTAACGCCGTAGAGTCCGACCGCGGCCAGCAACAGAGCCACAAACCCGAATAGTCCGGCGAGGCTGGCCACCGCGCGTTCCTGATCGAAGGTGAGTTCCACTTGATGTCCCAATGTTCTTACGCTGTTGATCGTCAGATTCGGATCCACGCCTGCCAGCACCCGGGTGATCACGGGCTCCAGCGTGCCCGGCGAAACGTTGGTAACCAGCAGCAAGCCACCGATGAAGTGCGACTGAAGTTCGATCCTCTTCATCAAAGCGTCCCGGTAGGGGACGTTCTGCGCCAGCGGAACATAGAACATCGGACGAGCCGGCCTGCGCAGCGCAAATCCGGCAAACTTCGCATCGCGCACGATGCCCACGATGCGGAACGTGCCGGCGTACTCCGGCAGATCGAGGCCGAAGTGCTGCCCGAGCGGATCTTCGCCGCTCTTGAAAAAGCGCTTCACGAAGCCTTCATTGACAATGGCGACCAGTTCCGCCGTCTCATTGTCGCTTTTGGCGAAGTATCGTCCGCGAGTCAAGCTCACGCCGAGGTTCTGAAGGTAATCGGCGCTCATCCGGTCCCAGGAAGCGCCCGCCTCCCCATTCATCTTGGGCGCTGGATGGCCGGAGACGAGAATGAGTTCTCCCCAGTTGTCCGTCAGCGGGTTGTACAACGCAAGTCCCGATCCGGTTACGCCCGGCAGGCGATTCAATCCCTCTTCAATCTTCCGGTAGAGCGATGCCAGTTGCGGCTGCGTGTAAGTGGCCGGTGGATGGTTCAAGGAGACGACCACGCGGCCCTCCGTCCGATAGCCGAACTGCTGATGCTCGAGTTTGTCGAGACTGCGCGCCAGCATGGTGGCGCCGGCAACCAGTACCACGGACAGAGCCGCCTGCACGATCAATAACACCTTGCGGGCGAGGGAAGAGTGATCGCTGGTGCTCCGGCCCACGCCGCGTAAGGCTTCGATGGGACTCGTCCGGGTGGCAAACCAGGCTGGAGCCGCGCCGAAGACGATGCCGGTTGCCAGGGATACCGCAAACGCGAAGCCGATGACCATGGGAGACGGCAAAGTGCCGATGGGGATGAAGTGAGAACCTCGAAAGGCCAAAGCGAGCAGGAGACGCCCCGCCACAACGGCGACGGCGAGCCCGGCAATTCCCCCCGCCACCGCCAGAAGGATCGCCTCAATCAGGGCCTGCCCGACGATTTGCCGCCTGCCGGCGCCGATCGCAAGACGGAGAGCGGTTTGTCCGCGGCGCGATGCCGCGCGGGCCAGCAGCAGGTTGGCGACATTGGCGCAGGCGATCAACAGTACCATCCCGCAGACCCCGAGAAGAATCCGCAGGCTGCGTCCATACTCTTCCTTCATTTCCCCGACCCCCGCGCCAGCCGGAACCACGTTGATCGCCTGTTTGGGGAGCACGCGAATGATGTCCGGCATCCAGTTGGAGGGATAGCCGGAATCGTGTTCCATCCACTGCCGCAGGACGCCGGTCAAGCGGGGCGCCATGCCGGCGGTGGAAGCGCCGGGACGCAGGCGGCCGATGGCGCGCAACCACGCGCCGACAGACTGGCGCAGCAGGGCGCCATCGCCTGCGATGAGGGGCTCTTGTTGCACCGGAATCCAGATTTCGGGTGGGTCGCCGCGCAACGTGTCGCCGAAAAATCCCGGCGGCGTCACGCCGATCACGGTGAACGGATGTCCGTCCACAAAGAAACTCGCGCCCACTACGGACGGGTCCGCGCCATATTCCGTCTGCCAGGTCCGGTGGCTCAACACGACAACCGGTGCAGCGGAGGGCTTGTCGTCATTCGGAGACAGCAGGCGGCCGCCGAACGCCTTGACGCCGAGCGTCGAGAAGTAGTTGCCCGTCACGTACTCGGAGCGCAACGATTTCGCGGCGAGTGCGCTGCCCTCGCGCCGAACGCTCAAGCGGTGGCCGCCGGCTTGAAATGCGGCCACTTCTTCGAATTCCGGCGTCTGTGCTTTCAGCCGTTCGTAGAGCGGAAAGCTGAACATCCCCCACCGGTCTTGCGGGCCGCCCTGCACGCAGCAATCGTCGCCATCGCCGATACGATACAGAAGCGCCGGATCCGAAACCGGCAACGAACGCAGCATGACCGCGTGGATGATGGTGAAAATCGCGGTGGTTCCGCCAATTCCCAAGGCCAGCGTCAGCGTGGCGGCCGCCGTAAACACCGGCGCCATCCGAAACTGCCGCAAGGTATACCGAAGAGTGCTGCGCAAGTTCTGCATTACCCTCTCACGACCCGTTCAAAACGCGTCTCTATCGAATACTCTCCTGAGGCGAAAAGGTTACGAAACTTTCCGCAGGTTGCCATGCTATTATGCAACCTGGAGGTTGCGTGAATGAACGATCGTATTGAAAAACGCATCGAGCTCAAAGCGCCGGTTTCGCGGGTCTGGCGCGCCCTGACCGATTATCGTGAGTTTGGCGAGTGGTTTCGTGTGAAACTGGATGGCCCATTCGTGCCCGGTCAGGTCTCGCGCGGTCACATTACCTACCCCGGTTACGAGCACGTCAAATGGGAGGTTGTAGTACAGACAATGGAACCCGGGCGGCTGTTTTCCTTCACCTGGCACCCTTACTCCGTGGACTCAAACGTAGATTATTCCAAGGAGACACCCACGCTTGTCGAATTCAGACTCGAAAAGACCGCAGGCGGCACACTGTTGCTGCTTACCGAATCCGGCTTCGATAAAATCCCCAGCCATCGCATACTTGAGGCGTGGCGCATGAATGACGGCGGTTGGACTGAGCAAATGAAGAACATTGAGAGTCATGTCGCACAAAAGCCATAGCGGCACGGCCGTCAAACGGCGGTCTGATGCGCACGTGTTTTCGGCTCTGGGCGACGATACGCGACTGGCGCTGCTGGCAACGCTCTGCAACGGAAAGCGACATTCGATTTCCCAATTAACCGCCGGCTCCAAGCTCACGCGGCAGGCGATTACCAAGCACCTTCACGTGTTGGAGCGTGCAGGAATCGTGCACGCCGAGCGTGCAGGCCGCGAGAGTCTGTTCGCGTTCGATCCGCAGCCGATCAAAGAAATGACCGATTACCTCGACCGCGTTTCCCGGCAGTGGGATCGGTCGCTTGCCAGCCTGAAGTCATTCGTCGAAGACTGAGCGTACCGGCGGCGGCCGGCTATGCGCCGGGTCCCGTGACCGAAGCCACGATTCTCTGGATCATCCCATCCACCGCCTTGCCCGGTTCGTGCCAGTGCCACACCAGCACAATGTCGTGCTCGGGATCGATCCAGACGATGTTTCCGCCATTGCCAATGGCGGCGAAACTCGACGCCGGACCGCTCGGCCACTGCTTCTGCCTGGTATTCAACCACCACAGGTACCCGTAGTCCGGTCCGTGCGCCGAGGGCGTCGTGGCTTCCTGGATCCATTTGTCCGAGACCAGCTGCTCGCCCTCCCAATTGCCCTTATTGAGAATCAGCAGCCCGAAACGCGCCAGATCCTGCGAATTGATCCACAGCCCGCCGCCCCAGCGCGTGCCGCCGCTCACCGACTCCACCGGCTTCCCATCGATCTCAACCGTCGACTTCGGCCCATACCCCTGCCACTTCCATTGGTTGGAGGCGCCGATCCGGTCCATGATGTATTCTTTCAGCACGCCCGGCAGCCCTTTGCCGAAGACCCGCGCCACGGAAAGTGCCAGCCGGTTGATGCGCACATCGTTGTACTCGTAAAACGTGCCCGGGTCGTGGATCTCGCGCGGTGGCTTGCGGCCGACGCCGAACTCTTCCGCGCCGAGGAAGTTGGCGTCCTTGCCCCACATCTCTCCTTCCCACTCGCTTTCCTGCTGCAGGTGGTTTTTCCACGTGATCTTCGCGTTGTGCGGCGAACCGTAGCCGCCGTCGTGGATGTAGCCGGCGACCGGGTCGTCGACGCCGCGGATCAGGCCCTTTGCGAACGCGATCGACGCAGTTGTGGAGAGGAAGCTCTTGGCGACGCTGTAGACCGGGTCATTGGTCTTCGTGTCGCCGAATTCCGCCACGATGTAGCCGTGGCGCAGAATGATGCCGTTGGTTGCCGCGCGCCGCGCGGGCAGCGCGCCCAGCACTTTGCCGAAGACACGCACCTGGTCTTTCTCGAAGTCCCACTTCGAGTCATGGGCCTCGGCCCACTGGACAGCTTCCTTCAGCTTCGCGGCGTCCATACCCACCTCGGCGGGCGCCTTGCGCTGCCAGGTTCCGGCAGCGGGGAAATAGGCGGTCCCCTTCGGCTGCGCAGTCTGCGCGGCAAGCCCGGAGGCCACCAGAATTGCAACCAGGGGCAATGAACGTCGGCTTAGCCAGTCAGGCGTCATGGACAAGTTCCTCAGGAGGAAGTGTCTCACGTTTGCCAACCACCCGCGGTCAGGTCAGAAAGATGATGATCGCCGGCGTCCCTACGTCGGTGTACTGGCCGGTGAACGCCAGGGCTCCGTTCTGGCGGTTCACCCGAAACGCAGCGATGGCATCGGCTCGTTGATTGCAGGTGTAAAGAAAGTTACCCGAGGGATCGATGTTGAAACTGCGGGGATAGTCCCCCCGAGTCCATTCCTCGCCGGCGAACGTCAACGTTCCGGACGGACCGATGGAGAACCACGCGATGCTGTCGTGCAGTCGATTGGCTGCATAAAGGAACCTTCCGTCCGCGGAGATCATCAGCTCCGAGGTGAAATTTGTGCCGCGGAAACCCGCCGGCAGACTGGATATGGTCTGCTTCGCCGTTAGTCCTCCCCGCGCGGCGTCGTAATCAAACGTGATCAGCGTGGACGCCTCTTCCTGCAGCGAATACATCCAACGGCCATTCTGATGAAAGGTAAAGTGCCGCGGCCCGTCTCCCGGGGGCACGGGCACCGCGGCAGGATTGTTCGGCGACAACGTGCCCTTCTCCACATCGAACTTCCAGACGAGGATCCGGTCCATGCCGAGATCCGCGACCAGAACAAACCGGCCGGAAGGATCGGAGCGGACCATGTGCGCGTGCGGGCTTTCGTGACCGCTGATGGCAAAGCTGCCGGGCGGCGCGGTAGCCGCGTGGGCGGATCCCACCGGACCGGCGTCGTGTTTGACGTCGGTGGCGGCGCCGAGCGAGCCGTTCGGCTGGATGGGGAGAACGGCAACGGTCCCCCCGGCATAGTTGGCCACCAGAACGTATTTGCCGGACGGATGCACACTCAAATGCGCCGGTCCGGCGCCTTGAGAGCTGGCGGTGTTGAGCAACGTGAGGCGCCCCGAAGAGCGATCCACGGAGTAGGCGCTCACCGAACCGGAACCGGTGCCCTGGTACGTATCGGTCTCATTGGCAACATAGAGATGGGTTCGGGAGGGATCAAAGGCCAGCCAGGACGGATTGGCGTCGCTGGCGAAGAGCTCGCGGAAGGTGAGCGCTCCGGTGGATGGGTTCATCTGAAGGAGATTGATGCCTTTGCCCCTGCCTTTGCTGCCTTCCGGTCCCTTGGGCGAACTGTAGGTGCCGACGTAGGCCAGAACGGCGCCGGCTCCTCGCGCCGGGACGCCGACCGCGAAGGCTGCGGCGCTTTTTAGGAAACTGCGGCGACGCATCGCGCTCACTTGTCTTCCTCAACTGGACGATCATTTTGCCGGGACGGCGTGATTTTTGACATAAGAATCGATACGCGGATCGCGGTCCGCGCCGGCGGCGCCTTCGGCGATGTAGTGGAAAGCTTCGGCGTATTCCACGCCGTATTGCTTGCCTAACTCGCGACTGCGCGTGAGGCTGAATTCCTTGATGTAGTTGCGGTCGGCGGTGACGTCGTCGTCGCCGAGCAGGGGAAGGCGCTGCTTGCGTTTCGCGAGCTCGGCGCGGAGGCGCGATCCGGAGTGGCCGCCCGGACCCTTAGCGACGTTCGCGCGGATCGCATCGACGCGCTTGTCGATCTGTTTGCTGATGTCCACGACCCGCGTGATCTCGGGACGGCGCGCGAAATAGTATTTGTCCTGCACGGCTTTCGGCGCCAGACCGGCGGCGAAGTGTTCCGCATAATCGTGCGCGCGGCCGGCCATCCAGCACGCCGCTTCCACGGCCTTCGCCAGCGTGTAGTGATCGGGATTCTCTTCGTCGTGCGCCCAAGGGTCCCAGCCGACTACGGTGTCTGCCTTGACGAGACGAATCAGAAAAATGATGCGGCCGATCAGTTCATTGAGCGAGACATCGCCCATGCGGTGGTTGCTGTAATCCAGATCGAAATGGGCTTTGCATCCGAGAACGCGCGCCACCTCGTCGTTGTCGCGCTCGTTGCCGAGAGCGTGCTCGCCGATGGTCCCGGGCGTGCCGAGGCCGGGGGCGTCGCCCATGTCGTCGTTCGTCGCGCGGACCAGGTAGCCGGTGTAACCCTCTTCGATCAGCTTGGCGACTGTGCCGGCGGCCGAAAGCGGGATGTCATCGGAATGCGCCTGGAGCGCGAGCAGGACTTTCCCCTTGTGGGGCTGGCCCGGGGTAGAGCGCTCCAGCACCGGGCGGGAGGCGCCCGGGGAGGGCAGCTCTTGCAGTTGTGGCTGAGAACGCGCCAGCCGGGAGACCGCGCCGGCGGCAACCAAACCGCCGCAGAAATTGCGCCGTAACATGGATCCGATTATACTCTCGTCGAGGTGGTGCAATGCGAATTACCGAGATCCGATCGGCAGGACTGCGCCATGGCACGCCAGAGGGCGGGTGGGCCAATGAAATCCGGCCGGAAGATTGCGTCCACACCCTGATCGCTGTCTTCACCGATGAAGGCGTGACCGGATGGGGATCTGCCTTTACGAACGACGCCCTGGTGCGAGGGGCGCTCGGCGTGCTGGAGCCGCTCTATAGCGGCGAGAACCCGCTGGAGCCGGAGCGCGTCAGCGAGAAGCTGCATGCGAACACCTTCTGGATGGGCCGCGGCGGGACCATTACGCACACCATCAGCGGGATCGATATCGCCCTGTGGGACATCCTCGGGAAAGCGACCGGACAGCCCGTCGGGCGGCTCCTCGGGGGACGGTACCGGGAGCGGGTGAGGCCCTACGCTTCGGTACTGATGCGCGAACCGCGCGCGCTGGCCGAACAACTGAGCGGAATTCACGGACAGGGCTTCCGCGCTTTCAAGATCGGTTGGGGGCCCTTCGGGCGGCACAGCGTCGCGATGGACGAAGCCATCGTGCGGGCGGCGCGCGAGGCGGTGGGAGCGGAATCTTTTCTCATGGTGGACGCGGGCGCGAGCGACGCCTTCTGGCCGCAGGATTTCAAATGGGCGGCGCGGACCGCCCGCATGCTTGAAGCATACGATGTCCACTGGTTCGAGGAGCCGCTCGACCCCGACAACCTGCACGATTACGTGCTGCTGCGGAGCACGTCCGCGGTGCCGATCGCGGGGGGCGAGGTCTTGACGCGCAGGCAATCCTTCGCTCCGTGGCTGCAGCAGCGCGCATTCGACATCGTGCAGCCGGATGCCACGAAGGTCGGGGGAATCAGCGAAGAGCGGCGCATCGCGTGGATGGCGGAGGAGAACGGCGTGCGATTCATCCCGCACGGGTGGAATACGGCGCTGGGACTGGCGGCAGATCTGCACCTGGCGTCGGCCAGCCGCAAAACCGATATGGTGGAATACCTGATGGGCTCGCCGTTCATCGACGACCTGGTGGCGGTGCCCTGGAAGCTGGACGCCGAGGGTATGCTGGCCATCCCGACCGGCGCCGGATTGGGAGTGGAGCTCAACATGGACGCGGTGGAAAAGCATACGGGCGAACGCTTCCGCGGTGCGAGCGAGTAGCTGACATGGCGGCATCCGGCGGAACCACGCGCGATCTGCCCCGTCTGTTGGGAGTGCTGGATGCCACCGCGATCGTGGTGGGCATCGTGATCGGCTCGGGCATTTTTGTGCTTCCGAATGTGATCGCGCGCAACGTGCCGTCGTACGCCGGAATCGTCGCGGCGTGGGTGATTGGCGGCGTGCTCTCGTTTTTCGGGGCGCTGGCCTATGCGGAACTCGGCGCGATGCTTCCCGCCACGGGCGGGCAATACGTGTTTCTGCGGGAAGCCTACGGACCGTTGTGCGCCTTCGTATGCGGCTGGACGTTTATGCTGGCCGTCATTTCGGGCGGGAGCGCCTGGTTGGCGGTCACCTTCTCGATCTATGCGGGCTACTTCGTGCGGCTGACGCCGCTGGGCGCCAAGGCGATCGCCGTGGCGTTGATCGCGGCGCTCTCGGCGGTGAATTACGTGGGGGTCAAGGAAGCGGCGTGGGTGCAGCGGACGTTTACCTGTCTGAAGGTGGCGGCGCTGGTGATACTGGTCGGGGCCGCGTTCTTCAGCGGGCACACCGCAACTGGCGGCGAGCCGGCTCCAGTTCGGACCGGGTTCGCGCATTTCGGTGTGGCCATGGCGGCATGCCTGATGGCGTACAACGGCTGGAGCTACGTCAGTTTCGTGGCGGGAGAGGTCCGGGATCCGCAGCGAAACCTGCTGCGCTCGCTGGTGATCGGGATGGCGGTGGTGACGGTGCTGTATGTCTCGGCGAATCTGGCCTACCTGAAGATAATGACCATCCCGGAGATCGCCGCCACCGAGCGCGTCGGCGCGGATGTGGCGACGCGGACCATGGGCTCCGCCGGCGGAACGTTCGTATCGTTGGCAGTGCTGCTCTCGATTATCGGCGCCATCAACGGTTGCATCCTGACGGGCGCAAGAATCCCGTTCGCGCTGGCGAGGGACGGGCTGTTTTTCGCCCGGTTCGGAGAGGCACACCCGCGATTTCAGACGCCCGGGCTCGCCATCGTGTGCGCGGGAATCTGGACTGCCATTCTCGTGATCAGCGGATCGTACGAGACACTGTACACGTACTCGATCCTGGCCGCGTGGGTCTTCTATACGATGAGCGTCGCGGCGGTGATGGTGCTGCGCCGCAAACTGCCCGATGCGCCGCGGCCATACCGGATGTGGGCCTATCCGTGGACCCTGTGGCTGTTCGTGACGGTGTCGGTATGGTTCATGGCGGACGCGATGGTCACGCAGCCGCGGCCTTCCGCGATGGCGCTCGTGATTATCGCGGCCGGCGCGCTGGCGTACCGGATGTGGCGCAAGTACCGGATACAGAGCGAGAACTAATTCGGCAGCTTGGCGTATTTGCCGGACTTGACCCACAGCCAGTAACCGCCGTCGGACAACTTGGCCGGATCATTCACGACGTGAAGCAGCACCGTTTGAGGCCCGAAGCACTGGCGATAGATGAGGACCCCATTGAATTCTCCGTTGCTGTATGCCGTCTCCACGTCGAACTTCTCCGGCGCGTTGTCGATGCGCAATACGCCGCTCCGCAGTTGGCTGGTAAGGTCCTTCAGCCCTCCGCCGGCAAAAGTCGCCTTGCCACCCGGCCCCGCGCCCATCTTGAAACTGGCCGGATGGTCCAGATCCACGGTCAGATCCACGGCCACCTGGAAGCCGGTGGTCATCGGTTCCATGGAACCGGCGCGCACCGTCCGGAGCAGCACCGTGCAGGAATTCCGCGAGGGCACGGCGGGCGCGATGGGGGCAATGACGAAATCCGCCGCATTGCCGCCGGTGGCGGACGCGATCTTCTCCGCTTCGGTGGGTGGAGGCGGACCTTACTTCTTGAGCGACCGGACGATGGCGGTGATGAAGGCGAAGCAGATCTATGCG
>PLDO01000699.1 GCA_003136215.1 Bryobacterales bacterium | reverse complement strand
CACCCGAGGACTTCCGATCGAAGCAGGGACCAAAGAAGTTTGGCCAGGAGCTCGTTCGATCGACCATTCCAGAAGGTCGGCTGAAGGGGAAATTCAAGGAGCGATTCGCGTACATCTACGATCAAATCACCAAAATCGGCAATTACGATGGCATCGTGTTCGTCGTTGATGAATTCCGCTCGTGGCAGGATCGCCACTTGCCCGGCACTGTAGCCTATGCGGAAGACGAAGAGATCTTGGAAACGCTCGCGTTCGTCCTTCCTACGTCGCACTTGAATATCATCACGATTGTCGCCAGCCAGGGCGACATGCCGCAGAAGCTCTCCGGGGGTGGCCAGGGAGACCGGTTTATTCCCCTGCTTCTCTTGGCGGACAAAAACAAAGGGGATTTCGGCGAAATCGTGACCTTTCGTTGCCGGGATCTGCTAAGCGGCGCTGGCACGGAGATCAAGACATACTACGATTTCTGCCGTAAGGAATACAAGTTCATCAAACAGGGTAATATCTCGCTCGAATATTTCACGGCGATCTTCCCATTCCAGCCGAGAACATTTGATGTGATGCGCCGCATTACCCAAAACGCAGAAAAACACGGTCTACCGACTGCCCGCTCCGCAATTCGGATCGGGTGGCAAGCACTCTCCGATGAAGACCGGCTCAAGGGAAACCAGCTCATCACATTGTCAGATATCATCCGGACGGATGAGTTGCGGAAGGGCCTCGGCCATGAGCATTACAGAGACGACTTCCAGGGCTTGCAGGCCGCAATCGAGCAACTTCCAGACCTGGATGTGTCGCCCGAAGAGCGGCAGCAAACCCAGCGCGTGCTTGAGACCCTCTTTCTATGGGTCTTGAGTTTGCCGGACAACCTCCGCGACGGCTTGACCGCCTTGGAGTTAGCCGAAGCCGCCTGGCTTATGGACGAAGCCGTCGGCGCCGCCGCCCAAGCCGAGCATTTACTGACAACGCTCGTGCAAGGCGGCTTTCCCGTCCGAGCGGAGAAGAAATCGAGGGACGGTAAAGAGGTTGTTGTCTACTCTTACGAGACCTCCGTTGCTCAGGACAACCCTGTCCGGCACTTTGGACCGCTGAAAAAGAAGGCCAAAGAAGAGATCAAGGTAAGACGCCAAGTGGGCCGAGTCATTGTTCTGGCAACTGCCCGACATTACAGTAGAGGCGCAGGAGGCGCTCGGAGTCAATGGTGGAATCCTCGCTGACTTCCAACCGTCCGACCAGAGGTCCGCTCAAGAGCGCCAAGCCGGAAAGCCCGCAATGTATGCCTTCCCTCACTCGGCAGCAACATCGACAAGGCGGGTATACAAGGTTCAGTACGGTGGAGAAGTGATTGTGAGCGACCGCTGGCGGGCGGAGTTCGGCGATGAAGTTAAGAATGCGGACCAGCATTTCCGCGTCATCTATCTGACCGCCAGATCGGAAGCCGACGATGGCCATATCACGTTGGATCTGAAAGACGCCAGAACGGTCGTCTGCCGGCCTGAATCCCTTTCCGAGGACACGCGCGAATCGCTAGCGGACTTGATTGCGGCCGAGCGGATGAAAAGGAACGCGTCTGCACCTAACCAAACCAGCCTGCGTGAATACGCGGAAACCAAACGCCGGGATGCCGTGAAGGCCATTCTGAAATGCCAACTGGATGAGTTTCGCCGGGGCAAGGTCCTTACGCAGAAGGGTTACGGCATTCCCGCTGCCGAAATTTTTAAACTCCCGAAGGAACGCGAAGCGGACCTCGGCGGCCGGCTCATCGAGAAGGCTTACGACACGCCCCTGTTCAGCCCCAAAGACTTCAAGAAAGAGCTTACTGACGCCGACGCGAAGAAGGTGTTTGCCGGCCTGTTCCATAAGGATCCAGCCAATGCAGCGAAGGATGCCGTTCAAAACTTCGGCGTTGGCCTGGAGCTTGCTGTCAAGTCACATCCGACCGAGTTTAAACCAGACGCTTCGCAGGCGCTGGCTCGTGTCCGTGAACATCTGAGCGGACGCCCAGACGTGCCGCTTGCAGAGCTAAAGACGTCATTCTGCAAGGCACCCTACGGCCTGACTGAAAGCATGATCGTTCTTTATGCCTGTTCTCTCGTGAAGACCGGCGGGTTCGAGTTGGTGTTGAACTCGTCCACGCCCATTACGCTCACCAATGGGAAGCAACTTCCCGGAAACAAGCTCACGACGCATGCACTGCCTCTGTGCGACTGGAACGCCAAACTAGACAAGGCGCTTCTGGGTGCACGATTGGTGGTTTCCATCCAGAAAGGCTGGAATGAAGTTCTCCCCTATGCCCGCGTCCTTGACAACACTCTAAAACCCGTTGCCGCGCCCGATGAAGAGCCCCAGCGTAATGAAGATCTGCTGAATATTCTGAGCAACCTCAAGTCCGAGGTGCCGGAAGTGAGCAAGGTCCTGAGCACGCTCGCTTCCAAGCTGAGCGGTAACGTGCCCAGCTCACTTCGTGAAACATGCGCCCGCCTCACCGGCTTGACCGCCTCTGCCTCTTTCCAGGAGTTCGACGCAGCAGTCAGGGAGAGCTACCCCTCACCTCTCGACTTTGCCGAGGCTTTCGAGCAGTTTGCTAAGGGCCGTCAGCTTCGCGATCGCGCGTTCGCCTTGGGCCAGGCAAGGGATTACCTTTCCGGAGCCTGCGACATTGAGGTTTCCGGCGTTTTACAGCGGGACTTGCTCATGTGCTTTTTTGAGTTTGACACGCTCCTCAAAGATCCAGCGATCATCCCCGTGCGCGTGGAGAACTTTGAGAAGTGGAAGACCAGCTATGTCCGTGCGTACCGCAAGGCCCACCGGGCCTATTGTCACAACCTCACGGAACTGGAAGCCACTCTGAGTGCCCTAAAGCCCAAGGTTCGGGCACTGGTCAAGATGAACGCTATTGTCGAGCTTGGACCGCCACTCCCTACAATGGGCAGCGTCACTGGCGATCTTGCCGCCGTCGAGAAACGGCTCTATGTTTGTCCTGATGCCGACGAAGCCGCGGTCGACGGTGCCGAGCCAACCTGCCCCAAGTGTTCATGGACGCCCGCGTCTCAGCCACCAGCCGTCGAGGTCGCGAAGCTGACGGCACTGGTCGGGTCCGGCCTAGCCGATAGATTCCAGCGGTTCAAGGACGCAGCTATAGGCACGATCTTGAAGAAGGCAGCGGAGAAAGGAGACCGTCCAGACCTGACCAAACTGCTGGAGATCGTCCAGATTGCCAACGCCGATGCCTTGGCCGGTGTATTGACCGATGAACTGGTCGACTTCCTCCGCAAGCTGCTCTATGACGAAAACCTCGTCCAGGAAGAAATTCAGCTTGGCCCCATCGTCAGTGACATAGGAGCGATCGAGGAAGATCACATCGAAGAGGCTGTGGACAGATTCGCGAAGCTTCTTACGAAGGCCGTTAAAGATGCCAAGGCAAAGCATGGGAAGTCTAAGCGTGTGAGGATATTCCTCAGGCTTCAGGCGCCGGATGGGAGTGTGCAATAATGCCGGATCAGGGCGCGCCGCATCTTGTTCGTGAGGAGCAGGCAGCAGCACTGAACGATTTCATCGCCAAGCACGTGCGTCCTTACGAGCCGGCGACCGACGAATACGACAGACCGCCATTCGCCGCCGACATTAAGGAAGGCAAGAACGATCCGGTTTATAGCGCACACTCTTATCACACTAAAGTTCCGCCCCGCAGCATAGTCCCCTACATCCTGCACTACACGCAGCCGGGGGACCTTGTGCTTGATTCGTTCTGCGGCTCTGGGATGCCCGGCGTGGCCGCGCAGATGTGCTCCCAACCACCTGCTGATATCCTCGACGCTTTTCCCGAACTGAAAGACCGCGTGGGCTCGCGTGCGTGCATCCTCAACGACCTGTCGCCCGCCGCCTGCCACATTGCTTACAACTACAACACACCGCTGAATGTCATGGAGCTCAATCGCGAATTCGAGCGCATCAAGACGGCGGTAAGAGACGAATTCGACGAGCTTTACGGCACTGAGCATTACGAACCTGCGGTGGGCCCTTACGACGTTAGCAACCCGGACGTCGCAAGCCGGCTCAAGAATCCGCCCGGTGGGATATCCAAGCACAACCTGCTTGAAGAAGTGGAACGAACTTGGGAACTGCTCACCAAGGCCGAGGTCGAGACCCGGCTCGGTTACTCGGTAGCCGCGTTACAGTGTGGCCAGAACCTGCGCGGCCTGGACGTGGCCAACATCGACCACTGGATCGCCGTACCAGCCACGATCAAAAACACCATCTGGTCGGACGTTTTCCGCTGCGAGGGCTTCGTCACCATCGAGGAAACCACCGGCAAGATAAGCACTCGGGGCAAGAACGCAGGCAAGCCCATCGTGTCGAAAAGGCGTGTGGCGAGAGGCTGTCACGACAGCATCGTGCTATGGTCCGCAGCAGTTGATCCGATAACACGAGAGGTTAGAGAGTCGTTTCGTTGCCCCCACTGCGAACAAGAATGGAAGAAACTTCAACTCACCCGTCAGGGTGACGTCCCTGTGCTAACCGTGTTTGAGTTTCTTGGACTTACATCCACACGAACGGCTGTCCGACTCCGAAGGAGCCACAATGTCACAGCGGCAGAGCGGAGTCATATCTCGCGTCTAGAGAAGCGGCACATCAACCGGTTTTTCCCGTCCGCCCCGATTGACCCAGGGCGAGAGATGATGCGGCATGGATTGCTTGCGAGGGGACTTACCCACGAACAGCATTTTTACAGTCCCCGACTACTTCACGCGCTTTCGGCAATCTGGGCTGAGATTTCAGCGACACGGGACCGTCGACTGCGGAGAGCACTCCAATTTGCCTTTACAGCTGTTTTGCATCGCTGCTCCCGTCTCAATCGCCTCCGACCATCTGGAGCAGGCGACCCACTCACGGGCACACTATATATCGGGTCGCTCTGGAGAGAAAACCATGTTCTCGACGACTTCATCGAGCGTCAAGCGGTGCTCGTCAGTTTGGCATCTGCAATCAACATCGGGCAGGTACTCGTCCGTGAAGGATCCGCTTCACACTTGAGTGAGCTTCCTGACGAATCAGTTGACTACGTTTTCACCGATCCACCATTTGGATCGAACCTTTTTTACGCCGACTGCTCCATGCTGTGGGAATCTTGGCTTGGGCAATACACCGATGAGAGCTTCGAGATGGTTGTGAGCGATCGACGAGTCGGCGGAGCGTTTAAGACGCTCGACGATTATGCCAACCTGATGACAACCGCGATACGCGAGATGTACCGCGTTCTGAAGCCAGGGAGGTGGGCGACGATTGAATTCAACAACTCCGACGGAAAAGTGTTCGAGGTGATCAAACGTGCTGTTCAGGAGTCAGGATTTGAGATCGCCAACATGCTGCTTTTGGACAAGGCTCAGAAATCCTTCAAGCAAACCAAGGGAGTGACAAGCGGCGAAGACGTAGTCGACAAAGACGTGTTGTTCAACCTCCACAAGCCAGCGGTTTTCCGCGCTGAAGATCGAGCGGAGGACCATGACTTGGAGCAGCAGCTCATCGACGCCGTGCGTCAGCATCTTCAAACACTACCCGAACGCATCAAGACCGACCCGGCGAGATACAACGACGAACACCGTACGACTGCAACCATCAACAGTATGCTGATGAACTCACTGATCCCGCGTGGTGTCAGCGTTGAGCGGCTCAACTTGCCCTTCATCGAACGTGTTTGCGCTCGATATTTCCGAAAGGTAGGTCAGCACTGGTATCTGCGAGGTGAGTCTGTCGGTCATGACAGCGGCAACTCGCTATTCGAAGAAGAAGTGAACGTCATGGACGAACTCACAGCGATCGCCTGGCTGCGGCAGAAGGTCCAACAGAAGGCTATGCTTATCGGCGAGCTTAAGCCACTGTGGATGCGAGCGACTGGCCTCTTACCAATTGCCGTCTCGCGAGAGTTGTCACTGGACATGTTGTTGTCGGAAAACTTCTGGCGCGACCCCGACAGCAATCGATGGCGTGAACCAACCGAAGCGGAACGAGAGCAGATGAATGACGACCGATCGATCCGAGTGCTTCACGATGCAGAGCGGTACGTAGCGGACTCGCTACACAGGACAACCTCGGACGGGGAGCGGTGCGAGTGGATTGACGTGCTCTTCCAAACCTGCCGCCAAGTCGAAGATGGTGACATGCAGACCGTTCCTGCACTCCGTGGCTTCAAGACCGACGAGGGGTATCGGCTGATCACGCGGTTGTTTCAGAGCGTGCTGCGGGAGGAAGTACCTGCAGATGTACATGCCCGGGCCCAGAAGCAGGCTGCCGCAGCTTCAAATCGCATTTCGCAGGACGTTCGCGATCAAGCTGACCTGCTCAAGGCTGAATTGGCGAAGAGAAGGGGTCCGACGCTGTTCGATGAAATGGACTGACGTATGATGAACACGCCGGTGGACATCTTTTTGAGGTGGTTGGGTGATCGTCCTGACCATGCGCGCATAGCGATCGCGATTGATGGGGACCGTCTCCTTGCTGATGCGGGCGTTCTGGGCAAAGAGATTGCGGCTGATCGCAAGGGTCGTGCCTGGCGAATGGTGGTGTTTCGTGGCGATGACCTCGCGTTCCGGCTGGCGTATCGAAAAGCGCAAACCGAAAAGCACTTGCTGATTGTTTTGGCGCGAAGCACGGCCGCGGACAGCAAGATCGACGTTTCGTATCTAACCGACATCTTCGCAGCCAACGAGGGAGGGGCTCCGCTGGACCTGTCCGTTCCGGCGGTGTTCCGCCGCATCTGTCCAAAGATCAACTTTCCCGTGGCCGAGATTCGGCGATTCAAAGAGTCTTTACTTGAACAACTGGAGTCGGTTCCCAAGGCGGCGGATAAGATCGTCGAGCGATGGGGACGGCCAGACGACTGGGGAAGGGGGCAAGTGGCGGCCTTGGTCCTGCTGACCCAGCATCCAGACTGGGTCCTGTCTGACATCTGGCCGGGAGAGACCGACCCGGCAGCAGCAGTGGCTCATGGCCTGCGGGTCCTGATGTCCGTGGCGCCGGACTCGCCCGACTTGCCGATCATCCGGCAGATGCTTCAGGATGCAGTTTATCCGCAGGTGAGGGACCATTGCTTCTGGTTCGACTTGCCGGTGGAGATTGCCGCAGGTTTCCTGTTGCTGAAGGCGTTCGCGCAGGACCTCAAATTGCAAAACCCAGTGGTTCAGTTAGCGGGACTCCACATCTTTCCGCTGGAGACGCAATTGGACAGGTTAGAGGCATTGTCAGGCCAGATCATCGCCGCGATGAGGGGGAATGCAAGGGCATGGCGACTAGTGGAAAAGCGAGCTGAGGGCTTCATTACGCCGTCGCGCGCAGAAAAGCTGGCCGCCCTAATTCCTTCGGATACGACGGGAAAGACGATCGCTGCGCTGACTTCGCCGTCGATGTTGTTCCTGTACCTGCGGCAGCGCCTCCTAGCCTTTTTTGCAAAGCCGTCTGAAAGCGGCCTTGATTGGAGTGTGGAACTGGCCTCACATCCAGTGGTGAAGGCCGAGTTCGGAGATCAGGCGGGACGCCGGCGCCATTGTCTTGCTGCAGCACGGTTGGCTCAGGGCATTTATTCGATCGAAAACCGACTCGCCGCAACCGTGCCAGCACTGCCGCATGCAGACGCTCTTCTCGATTGGTATGTGAGTTCGGGCCACCACCGCTTGGAATTGGACACCGCTCGCGCCTTGCACGATCTAAGCGCGTGTGAGGACGAAGACGTCGTTCGAGCAGGGCAATCATATTTTTCTGGCAGCGGTGACGAAATGGCGCCGTGCCCGGGTTCGCTGGGATTTCGTACCCGCCAACGGCTTGACGCGCTTGACGTCGATTTGGCGAAGTTCGTCCAGGCTGACCCTAACAGGCTTGGCAATGACGCAAGGAGTATCGTCGGGTTCCTGAAGGACGAGTTGGCCGGTGAACTGACACCCATTCTTACTGGCGACTCCGATCGCCGGGTATGGGTGCTGATCTTCGACGGCATGCGTTACGATACATGGGAAGATGTCGTCCAGCCGCTGCTCGGAGAACACTTCGCGATTTCGGGGGAACCTCGGTTCTGCGTGTTGCCGAGCTACACGTTGTATGCGCGGACAAGCCTCTTAGCGGGAGTACCGGCGTCATTATGGGCGGCAGGCAAGGCCGCGACCTCACGCGACGAAGCAGCGTTGTTCGCGAAGAACATTGGCCTGGCAGCGCACGAGGTGAAAGACAAGCTCCGGTTCGTCACTGATGCCGATACAACGAAGGCGAGGGCTGCTCTGGGATTCACGGACAAGGCATCCAAGCCCGTCAATGTTCTGATCTACCCGATTTCCGATGAGTGCCATGACTACCGGGGAGACCTGGCATCGTTCAACAGCAAGATTCGCCAGGACATACTGGGCGACCGAACGACGGGAATTCGGGGTGTTCTGGACGACCTATTGTTGCGGGTGAAGCCGGACGACCTCATATTTGCAACATCCGATCAC
>PLDO01000270.1 GCA_003136215.1 Bryobacterales bacterium | reverse complement strand
ATCCGAGCGAAGCTCGGACTGGTTTTCTGTGCGCGCCTGCGTCTTCCCGCGCCGGATTTGGTACAGCCCCAGCAACCCCAACACCAGCACGACCGCGTAACCCACGGCCTGCGCCACGATGATAAAGGCCAGGGCGGCGTTGCGGTCGATGCCAAAGGGCGGCAGAATGGTGACCGCCGCAAACTGGTAGATTCCGACATAACCCGGAGTCGCCGGCAGGGCGCTCCCCAATCCCATTCCGGCCAGCAGCAATAACGCCACTGGGAAGGTCATGTGAATATCGAAAGCGCGCGACGCCACGATATTGGCTACGGCGTCCCCCGCCCAGATCAGCGCCGTAAGCAGCGTAAAACTCAACAGGCGGCCTGCGTGATGGAAAGCGCGCAGCCCCAGCAGGATCTGCCCGGCGAACCCCAACAGCCGGTCGCGGATGGCGCCGGGCACGGGCAGGCGCTGGAGCAGTTTTTGGATGAGACCTTCGGCGTGGGGCAATACCGCCACCAGCAACGCTCCCAGGGCGGCGATGGCCGCCGTGGTGCGCCCGACCTGATCCATCCATGCCGGCTTGGGGCTCACCTGCAGCAGCACCACCGAACCGCAAAGCACCAGTGCGATGGCATCCATCAGCCGCTCGGTCAGCGCGGTAGTCAGCACGTAAGTCCTGCTCAACGCCGATTGATCGCTGATGATGAAGCTGCGCACCACTTCCCCGGCCCGGGCGGGCAGAAAACTATTGCCCATGTATCCCGCCATGGTGGCCCAGAACACCGTGCCCACGCGGAAATGTCCGCGCGCGTTGAGCAGCACCCGCCAGCGCATCGACCGCACAAAGAAGTTGATCAACGTGATGGATGTGCCCGCCGCCAGGTATTGCCACCGCGCGCCCAGCATGATGCGCCAAACGCGCCCCCATTCCACTCCCCGCAGGGAGTAGTAGAGCAGCACGGCGGCCAGGCCGCCGGCGAGGATCCAGTACCAGGGGCTCGGCCGCTTGGCGCCTTCAGCGGTGGCTTCGACGCTTTGCGCTTCGGGAGGGCCGGGGATCAGACGAACCTCCGCCGATGAATCTCTGTCACCATTTCCGGTTACGATGATATCGGATCGACTCACCCGCCCGCAGGCCGCGATACCGCAGGCGGCGCCGCGCGGCAACCGCGTCAGAGCTCGCTGTCGTTCAGGCTGTACTTGGTTTTCAGCGCTCCCAGCGCGGCGGCGATGGCATCCTGGGGTTCCTTATAGGCGCCCAGCATCGTGTTCAGCTTGCCGATACCGTCCGGGTAGGTGTCGCCCGCGTAGGTTTTGAGCTTGTGGTACTCCAGGAACTGGGGGGCCGATTGCTCCAGCAGCGCGCGCATATCCTGCAGCAGCCGCTGACGTTGCGTCAGCTGGGTAATCAGCGTGTTGCGGACCTCGCGCGGATACTCCTCCTGGAGGGTCAGGTCTTCCACCGCCTGGCGCACCTGGCTCAATTGCGCGCTCACCGCCACCGCGGATTTGGCGATTTGCGTGGCCACGGAGGCGTTCTGATCCAGTTCCGCTCCCTTGCCCGCTCCGTTGGTAGTGATGCCGGCGCACCAGGCACGGGCGCTGCTCACGAAGTCCTTTTCAATCGCGTTGGAACTGGCATAATCGGCCTTTTTCGCGTTCAGCGCCTTGGCCAGTTGAACTGCTTCGTTGCGCTCCTGCTTACCGCATCCTGTGACGCACGCTGCCGCCGCCAGCAGCAGACAGAAGCCAGAAGTCGAGATCCTCATATCCGTTATCCCGCCCAAGTATAGGCCGTTTCGCCCGGCGTGTACACGGGCTTTGGTATCGGGCCTCACACCGCGGACGCGCCGGCGGCGGGAACATCATGAGGGAATCCGGTGTCGAATGGGTGAGACGAAGACTTATGTCCCATCCTGACGGAGGGCCGCCGCCAACGCTTTGCCGCTGGCTGCTGCGGATCGCGGACCGCCTGGCGCCGCCAACGGTGCGGCACGAGTTCAGCAAGCTCTGGAATTCGCGCCTGGTGAACCTCTGCATTCTGGTGGACCGCGGCGAAGTGGCCGGCCGCGACCGCGACGAGTTGATGCTGCTCTGCCACGATGCCCTGAGCAATGCTTTCTGGCTGCGCTTCAATCGCGCCGGCCTGCGTCGCTGGACCCTCGGGCCGCAGTTCGTCATGACGCTGGCGGCGGTGGCAGCGCTCCTGATCGCGCTGCTCTCGCACGGTTTCCAGGCCACCCGCTCCCTCGTGTACGCCGCCATCGAATGGGACATCGTCCCCGGCAAGCTGCCCTATGTCGATCCGCGCCACAACATGGTAGTGGCCCACGCCTTCCCTATCGCGATGGCGCTGGCCATCGGTGCCTCGCTGGTCGCCATCGGCCGCCTGTCGCTGGGACGCTACGGCTGGCGTTACTGGTGCTATCTGGCCGTGAAGCTCGTCGCCGTCATTGTTTTGATTCCGCTGTTGTGGATTGAAGGCTCCCGCTGGTTGTGGCTCCTCATCACGCCGGAGTTGCTGCGTGCCTGGGTGGCCGGACTCGGCGCCACCCTCGCCTTCCTGGGGGGTTTCGGTCTGGCCGCCATCTGGGTGTTCGACGACCAGCGGCGCCGCTGCCCGGTCTGCCTCCGCCTTCTGGCGCGCCCGGTCACTATGGGGTCCTGGTCCAGCATGTTCGAGCCGGTCACCACGGAGTTCCTCTGCGACGAAGGCCACGGGGCCTTGTCGCTGGCCGAGAGCGAGATCGGCCAAGGCGACCGCTGGGTATCGCTGGACGCCTCCTGGCGCGAGTTATAGAGTGGCATAAGGCTTCGCCTTGTGCATCCGAGCGCAGCTCGGACGGGCGAGCTTCG
>PLDO01000110.1 GCA_003136215.1 Bryobacterales bacterium | reverse complement strand
ATCTGGATGCGCTGGCGGGTGCGGGGAGGCTGGTCCGCTCCCACGGCGGCGCGGTGAAACGCACGGATCCCCGGGTAGATTACCCGATCGAGTTCAAGCAGATGCTGCATCAGGGCGAGAAAGCGCGCATCGCCGAAGCAGCCACGCGGCTGATTCATCCCAACCAGATTGTCATCCTGGATTCGGGCACCACGACCGCGGGCATCGCCCATTGCCTGAAGGCGTCCAACGTGCGCCCCGTGACGGTGATCACCAACGCGCTGAACATCGCCATGGAACTTACCAACACGAACGACATTTCGGTGGTGATGCTGGGTGGCATGGTGCGGCCGATGTCCTACTCCCTGGTGGGGCCGCAGGCAGAGCAGACGCTGCGCAGCCTCCGTGCGGACCACCTCTTTCTCGGGGTGGACGGTATCGATCCGGAGATCGGCATCACCACGCCGGACATCCTGGAAGCCCAGCTCAACAGCCTGATGATCGAGGTCTCCAAGGAGACCACGGCGGTGGCCGACTCCAGCAAACTCGGCAAACGCAGCCTCTCGGTGATCGGCAAGGCGGGGGCGATTCACCGCCTGATTACCGACACATCGGCAAACGAGGCGCACCTCAGCGCGCTCCGGGCCATGGGGGTCGAGGTCGTAACTGTCTAAACGGCGGCCGGAGGGATCCCGGCCTCAGGCTTACGCCGGCGCCCGCTCGCCGATCACCTGAATCACCACGGTGCGCGCCAGCGGTCCGTCATACTCGACGAAATACACGCGCTGGCGGGCGCCGCGCACGAGTTTGCCGTTCTCAATGGGGAAGTACGCGTGGATTCCGCCCAGGATGCTCTTGAGATGGTCGCCGGCGTTGAAACCGAGACGCCCGTCAAAATCCAGCGGCCGGTTGTGCCAGTAGCCCGATGCGCCGGGCGGCGCGTCCTTGGGCGCCAGTCGCTCGAGATGGGCCAACACATCGCGCTCCAGGCACTCGATGCCTTCGGTCACCAGCAGGCCGGACGACGTGTGGGTGGTCATCACCAGCGCCATACCCGCGGTCGCGCCGCTATCCCGCACGACGCGCTCGACGTGATCGGTGATATCGATCATCTCCAGATCCTTGCGCGACTGCACTTCCACGCGCTCCAGCTTAATGATCATCGCCCGCCTCCCAGCAGCGCCTCGGCATTGCCGTGGAAGATCAGTTCCAGGCACTCTTCCGAGAACCCAAGCCCGCGCACGGCGCGGGCCATGTTCTTGATTTCCACCCGTGGGTAATTGGAGCCGAACAGCAGTTGGCGGCGCAGGCTGCGTTCAAAGACGGTCAGCGGGACTTGATGCTTCATCGCGAAGGTGAGGAAGTCGCGGGGGTTATCGAAGTACAGAGCCGAGGTATCCAGGGAGACGTTGGGATACTTGAGCGCCAATGCCACGGCATCCACCACCCACGGCCACGCCAGGTGCGCCAGGACGATTCGCAGCTTTGGGAACTCCGCCGCCACATCTTCGAAGCGCAGGGGATGGCCGTACTTGAGGCGACTGCCCGGCTCCCAGCTCATCCCGGCGTGGAAGAGGATGGGGATCCCCAGTTCCTGTGCCCGCCGGTACAGGCCGTGCAGTTTGGCGTCGTCGGGGAAAAACTCCTGCATGGGCGGCGCGAGTTTCAGGCCGCGCAAGCCCAGTTCGCGGATGGCATGCTCCAGCAGATCCGGCGCCGCCGAGTTATGAGGATCCACGCTCGCAAAACCGACCAGCCTGTCGCTGAGACCGCAGAGTTCGGCGATCTGCTCGTTGCTGTACACGCGGTAGCCGCGGCTGGTAGTGGCGTCGATCGGCAGAATCACCGCCTTGCCCAGCCCCGCCGCATCCAGTTCCAAATGGAAAGTCTCCAGCGGCTGGAATGTATTGCCGATGTAGAATTGCTCGCGCGCCGCGGCGACCAGTTCCGGATGACGGGCGGTCATTTCGCGGACCAGCACGGGATGTGTGTGGAAGTCGTAGCCCTTCATTATTTGGATGCCTCCGCGGCCATTTCGCGCTTCTGCAAGAACGCTTCCACGCCGGCTTCATCCGGCTGGCAGCCGGTGCCGCCGAGCGCCTGCGTCGAGATGGCTCCGCAAGCGGCACCGTACCGCATGGCAGCCTCCACGGACTGGCCGGCCAGCCAACAGTGGAGGAAGCCCGCGTTGAAGGAGTCGCCGGCCCCGGTGGTGTCCACCGGCTCCACCAAAGGCGCCGGTACGCGCACCAGGCGCCCCTGCGACAACGCCATGGCCCCGCCCCTGCCGAGTTTGGCCACCACCAGGGTATGGCCGTTTTGCAGACTGGCCAAACCCTCTTCCAGATCGTTCTTTCCCGAAATGCCTCGCAACTCCACCTCGTTGGGGAAGAACACGTCGACGCTGCCGAGCGTCTCCCGCAGTTCGGGCCCCCATTTCTCGTCGGGATCAAAACCGGGATCAAAAGACCTGGTCATCCCCGCGGCTTTGGCCTGCTGGAAGATGGACCGGAACCCCGGGCGCAGCCCCGTCTGCATGAAGTAGCATGCCATATGCAGATGGTCGAACCCGCGCAGCGCCTCAGCTTGGATGTCGCTGGCGCGCAACTCCGAAATGGCACCCAAGTGGGTCACCAGGGCGCGGTCGGTTGCGCCGGTGATCGAGGTGGTAATGCCGGTTTTCACCGAGGGATCGGCGATCACGCGGGTGATGTCGATTCCCTCCTCCCGCAGACGCCGGCAGCAAAAATCGCCCCAGACGTCGCAGCCCATCTTCCCGAGGAACGAGACCTGCTCCCCGAGCCGGGCCAGGCCGACGGCGCAGATGGCCGAGGAGCTGCCCAGAGTCAGCGTACTGTCCTCCACCAGAACTTCTTTTCCCAACTCCGGGAAGGCCTGATAGTTCTGCAGGATCAGGTCCACGTTGAGTTCACCGATTACCAGAATCTTCACGGCCGCCCCGCTTGCCGGGCGTCGTGGATGCGGAATCCTCCCACGACGCGATTGATAACACCATTGACGGAAGGCGAGTCCGGCCGAAACCCTTCGTGGAGGGCACGAAAGAATGCCAGCAACTGGCCAACGACCGCGTCCAGGACGGCTGCGCTGGAATCGTCCACACCCGGCATCGATGGCCGGCTGATGATCAAATCTCCGGAGCCCGGCACGCCGGGCGGGACCATTTCGCCCGTCACCACGCGGCAGAGGCCAAGCCTCTTGTCGCGAAGCTCCGCCAGCAAATCCAATTGATATGCCCGCGCGACCCGGTCAGAGGAGAGAAAGGCGACCACCAGGGTATCCGGATGAATCGCACACATCGGCCCGTGCCGCAGGCCGAGGAACGTCTCCGCCCGCGTGTCGACTCTGCCATTGGTGATTTCCAGCATCTTGAGGGCGCTCTCCATCGCGGCGCCGTACCGGCAACCGTCGCCCAGGAAGAAAACGGAGCGGAAAGGACGCGTGGCGACCTCTGCCAGAGCCTGAGTGTACTGGAGTAACTGCGCCTGAGCCAGTTCGCTCAACGCGGACACGGTTTGAAGATAGCCGGCAGCATCGCCGGTTCTGCCCAGAAACAAGCCTGCAATCACCATGTTGGTGAAGCTGCTGGTCATGACCAGACTCTGGTCGCAGGTTCGCGGGTCCAGCAGCAGGCAACGCACCTTGTCGAGGCGGCGGTAGCTGCGGGCGAGCCGACCCTGTTCATTGCAGGTTATGACCAGATGTCGGCATGCCGGTTCGCCGGCAAGCAGGGCATCTACGGCGGCGCAACTCTCCGGGCTATCGCCGGAGCGAGCCAGCGAAACTACCAGGCACCGCTTAGAGACCGGTACGACGCCTTGCCGGTCCACAATCAACTGCCCGCTGGGAATGACTCGTACCGTGGCCCCCATACTCCTTTGCAGGGCAGGCGCCAGACAGTTGCCGGCAAACTGGGAACTGCCCGAACCGGTAAGAACCAGCTGGACCCCTTCGGTGAGTTCCGCTAACTCATCGGCCATGGCCGAAGCCCTGGCGGCCGTGTCGAGCCAGGTTTGCGGCTGTTGCCCAATTTCCCGGAGGGTGTGCCCGTAGCCGGCGGACAGCCTTTCAGCCTCCGGACGGTCGAGGAGCGCAGCGACTGCCGGCACCTCGCCGGCCCACCGGGTCATCCAGGTTGGGATGCAGAGGTCCAGTTCAGATCCCTCTGAACAATGTGCGATGGTCATTACGGTGTTGCTCCTCGGGCCTTTGCAGCTCTATTACGAAATAAAAAACAATAATAACATCAAAAAACGAAAGTGTAGTAGTCTTTCTTTAGGCAGCAGGTTCATTTTTGTTCCAAGCCGCGCCGGGCAGCGCGGCATGTGTTACTTTAGGCCGCGAGGAGTAGAAAAAATGCAGCGAAGGCACTTTATAATGGGTTCCCTGGCTGTTGGTTCGGCAGTTCGTTCCGCCATGCCGGCCAGCGCCAACGATACCGTGCGCGTGGCGTGCGTCGGCGTTCGCGGGCAGGGACGCGTGCACGTCAGCCGTTACGGGGCCATGCCGAACGTGGAGGTGGCGGCCATCTGCGACATCGACGAATCCGTGCAGCGCAGTTGCGTCGCGGAGATGGAAAAGGCCGGAAAGAAGCGGCCGGCCGTGTACACCGACATTCGCAAGCTCCTGGAGGATAAGAGCATCGACGCCGTCTCCATCGCGACGCCGAACCACCACCACACGCTACAGACTATCTGGGCCTGCCAGGCGGGGAAAGACGTCTACGTGGAGAAGCCCTGTTCCCACGACATGTTCGAGGCCCGGCAAATCGTGGCGGCGGCGCGTAAGTACAACCGCCTGGTGCAGCACGGCACCAACAGCCGCTCCAGCATCGCCCGGGAGGCCATCAAGCACGTCCACGAGGGGCTCATCGGCGATGTCTACATGGCGCGCGGCCTCTGTTTCAAGTGGCGCGACACCATCGGCCGGAAGGCGGCGGAGCCGGTGCCGGCGGGGGTGCACTACGACCTGTGGCTTGGTCCGGCACCCGAGCACGAGTTCACGCAGAACCGGTTCCACTACAACTGGCACTGGTTCTGG
>PLDO01000159.1 GCA_003136215.1 Bryobacterales bacterium | reverse complement strand
CTGGCTTTCGCCGGTCAGCCCGACTCCGTAAACCGCTTCGGCCAGCGCCGCGTAACGGTAGCCGGCCTCGCCGTTGGTGATCACCACGTGATCCGCGGCCCAGCCGAGTTCGCGTGTCAGCCGGTAGGTGGTGGCGGCAAAAGCATACTCGTCGTCGGGATGAGCGGCCACAATCAGCAGCTTTCCGCGCGTGGCTCCGCCGGCCGGCGGCTTGGCCAGCAGCGCCGAGGGCACCGCCAGCAGGAAAGCCTGGCGCGTCATTGCGCCGCTCACTGGGCACCCCCGGGCACACTCGTGGCCCCGTTCCCGGCAGGTCCGATGATCTCCTGCGCGATGTCGCGCATCGGCGTGCGGCGCTGCCGGCTGACGAGGCGTATATGAAGGTAGGCCTGCTCCTCGGTCCATTGGTAGCTGGCCTGGAGGAGTCCTTTCGCGCGATCGAGGAGTTTGCGGTCGGCCAGCTTGCGCGAAAGCTCTTCCACTTCGGATTCCAGCTTCACGCGGGCTGTCGAGTGAGCCAGCAGGGCGCCCAGCGGCAGGCTCAGGCTGCGCAGGAAAGCCGCTTCGCCCGGCTGCCAGGCGGAGGCCGCGACCCGGCAGATATTGACGATGCCTACTACTTCGCCGCCGTCCAGCAACGGAACGGAGGCGGTCGCCTGGAAGCGGTTGCGCAGGAACTCGGGGAAGCGCTCGAAGCGCCAGTCGGACCAGGCATCGCGATCCAGGATGACGGCGGTCAGGTTTTCACGGTGCCAGCCGGCAGCCTGCGGGCGAAGCTCGACGTCGAAGCTTTCGATATCGGAGACCGCCCGGCCGCTCCACGCGGCCAGTTCCAGGCCGTCCGGATCGCGATCCAGGCGGTACAGATAAGCGCCCTGCGAGTTGCTCTGCGCCAGGCTGAGTTCCAGCAGGGGGTGGATGGAAGTGTTTTGATGAGCGGCCGGGTGGGGCCGGTAGACGACGTTCAATGAAGACAAATTTGGTGCTGCGGCCATAGCAATCTCCTCAAGGTTTACGGAAAAACGCGAAGGGGGTTGGTTAACGGCAACAACAACAACAGGAGGTCAAAGCGACGGAGCTTTTCGGTAGGTGTCGCTTGATATACTCCATACTCTATCAACAATAGGGCTATTGCGCTAATTTGTCAAGCGCATTAAAAGCTCAGACGGCCCGCCAACTGTACCGTCCGTCCCGGACGGGCACTGGTGACGAGACCAAAATCGGCGGCGCCGAAGGTGGCGCCAGGGACGTTGAAATTGGCGTGGTTCAAGATGTTGTAGAACTCGCCGCGCAGATCGAACTTGAGTTTTTCCCTCAGCCGGACGGATTTTTCCAGCGTGACATCGGTGGTCGACAGCCGTGGGCCGCGCAGGCCGGAGCGGGGCGAGTTTCCGAAAGTGTAGGGCGCCGGAGCGGCGAAGGCGGAGGTATCGAACCAGCGGTTGATGCTCTGCTGATCGCTGGCCAACGTCGGGTCGTGCAGCAGGTTCGGCCGCAGCGAGCCGGCGGGGAAAGCGTTGGTGGTATTGGCGGCGGTAATCACGGTGAAAGCCGCACCCGATTCGGCGGTCTCCAGCAGGCCCAGCTTCCAGCCCCCTAGCGTGGTCTTCAGGAGGCGATTTCCGCGCAACTGGGGCAGCTCGTAGAGCACTGTGACCACCAGGTGATGCGGCACGTCGCTGCCGCTCAAGCCTTTGTCGAGCCGGCGATTGTAGGCGTCCATGTAGCTGCCGGTGACGCCGTATTCATTGGCCGATTCCACATCGTCGATGAACTTGGAGAAGGTGTAATGCGCCAGGAAGGAGAAGCTGTTGCCGAAGCGTTTCTCGGCGCGGACAAAGCCGCCGTGGTAGGTGGAATTGCCAATCGAAGGATTGATCCAGGTGACATTGCTGAACTGAGGGAAGGGGCGGCGCGCCTGCGCATTGCCCGGCCCCATGAGCTGGGGCGCCACCTGGTCCAGGCTGAAATCGTTGGCCGTCAGGTTGTGGCTGACATTGGCCAGGTATCCGGCCTCCACCAGCAGACCGGAGGCCACCTCGCGCTGTACGTTCAGGTTGTACTGATACGAAATCGGCGCCACCTGTTTGGGATTGAAGAAGCCCACCGCGGTATTGGGCGTCTGTCCCGGGGCGACCGCGCCGAACGCGGCGTTCAGCGGCGGCCGGCTGACGGCGGGAAAGCCGTCGCGCAGCAGCAGCACGCTCTCGAATTCGGCCTGCGACGCGACATAGCTGGCGGAGGTCGAAAAGCCAAGAGATGCCACATCGCCGATAGTGTTGCTGACCGTGGGTCCGTAAAAGATGCCGCCGCCGCCGCGGATCACGGTCTCGTGCCTGCCCGGCATCCGGTAAGCGAATCCCACGCGCGGTCCGAAGTTGTTCGTGTCGGTGGCAAAAGCGCGCACGGGTACGCCGTTGATGCCGGCGAACGTGACCACTCCGGGGGTGCCGGACACCGGGTTGATCGCCGTGGGGTCGAAGGAGTTCATCTTGTTGCCCACCACTTCGCGGGGCAGTTCCGCCTCCCACCGCAAGCCTAGATTGAGGGTCAGGCGGTCGCTGATGCGCCAATCGTCCTGCGCGTAGAAAGCCAGGTACCCGGCGCGCGACGGAATCTTGTCGGAGACCTGCACGCTGGCGGCATTAACCTCGCCAAGCAGGAAACTGGCCAGCGCATTGCCCGTGCCGGAGACCCCTGGAAGGTCCGTGATCAGCGGGGTCATGGTGAAGTTGCCGGCCGATCCGCGGTCGCGGATCTCGTCGTTGGCGCCGGCGCGGAACTCCATGCCGAATTTCCAGGCATGCTGGCCGCGATTCCAGGAGAGCGAGTCCAGAATCTGCCGGTCGAGGATGGGCGTCTGAAAGCGGTAGACCGCGGTGGAATTGCCCAGCGCGGCGTAGCCCGGAATCGTGAACGCCGGAAACGCGGCGTTGCTGACGCCCTTGAGACCGATCGCGCCGGCCAGATTTTCGTCGTACCCGGCGCGCGTGTCGAGGTATTTGCGCCGCAGATAGGTGAGGCGCAATTCGTTCACCAGGTTGGGGCGAAAGATGTGCGTGAGCGCGCCCAGCATGCTTTGTATGCGGACGTCGGTGATGTCGCCGGCTGGGTCGGACGCCGGGATGCCGTAGGTGCCGGAGTTGTTGGTGCCGCTGTTGTTGATGTAGTAGCGCGCGGTGAACAGGTCGGCCGGCCGGAACTGGTGATCCAGGCGCGCCACCACGATGTCGCGATTCAGCAGGTTGGCGCTACTGCCCACGAAGTTGTTGGCATTGGCCGCACTGCCCGCGCGGTTGGCGATGGGGTAGTAGTTCATCGCGGCCAGGGCGACCGGGTCGAAGCGGGCCAGCGGGATCTGATTGCCGGGGAACGGTGAACGGCTCGTGCCCGCGGTAGACGCGGGGTCGTAGATCAACACCGGCTTGCCGGCGCTGCTGCGCAGGTCGGAGAAATCCCCGGCCCGGTTGAGCGCCGTGGGCACGGTGGAAATGGTGGTATCGCTGGTCAACTGGCCGGTCCGCTCCCAGGTGACGAAGAAGAAGGTCTTTTCCTTGCGGATAGGTCCGCCCAGGGATGCGCCGTACTGATTGAGACGGATCGGCGGCCGGGTAGCGGCGAAGAAGTTGCGCGCGTTGAAGACGTCGTTCTGCAGGGATTCGAACAGGCTGCCGTGGTATTGGCCGGTGCCGGAGCGGGTGGACATGGTGATCACGCCGCCCGTGGAGTGTCCGAATTCGGCCGAATAGTTGTTGGCGATCACGCGGAATTCCTGCATGGCGTCTACCGGCAGGCTGGTGAGCTGTTGCGGACGGGTCAGCCCCACCGCGTTGGACACATTCCCGCCATCCAGGGTGAAGTTCTGATTGCGAGCCCGCCCGCCGGCTACGCTGAAGACCGGGTAGTTCTCGGCGGTCCCGGTGCCGGGATCGATCATCACCACGCCCGGCGCCAAAGCGGCCAGCGACGAAGCGGCACGATTGGGCAGCGGCAGTCCCTCCAGCATCTGGCGATTCACCGCCTGTGCGATGTTGGAGGACTGCGATTCGGTGACCGGCGCGGCTTCCACCACGTTCACCGTCGCGTTCTGCTGGCCTACCTGCAACGTCAGGTCGATCTCGAGGGTTTGGCTGACCTGCAAAGTGAGCGGTCCGCGCGTCAGGTGAGCGAAACCCACCGCATCGGCCTCGATCCGGTAAGTGCCGGGCACCAGGGCGCCGGCCCTGTACAGTCCGGCGGAATTGCTCACCGTGTGGCTCTGGACCCCGGTCTCCACGTTGACGATCTTGACTTGGGCCGTGGGTACGGCCGATTCACTGGCGTCTCTGACAATCCCGGAAAGCGTGCTATTCCCGCTCTGCGCGAAGGCGAGCGAGGCGGAAAGGCCGACCAGCATCAAGCCGGCCCAAGGCATACTATACTTCATTGATAGAGAATAGGGCAATTGACCCGGCGATGTCAACCACCCACATCATCGGCGGATTGTGACGCCCTGCGCGCAGCCTCGATAGGGGGGTTGAAACGGTGCGCGGGAAGGTTCACACTACATGCGGAAGCCGTCCACGGAGGGCATTCCCGATTGTCTACCGTCCTCACTCATTACTCACCCCTGGCCGGTTCCTGGTACCCCAGCGGCGCTACCGAACTCAAGCGACTCCTCAGCGCCACGCTGGAGAACTCGGTCGACCGGACCGGACGCTTTGTCAGGCCTGGTGGCCTCGCTTTCCTGGTTCCCCACGCGGCGCCGGCCTATTCCGGTGCGGTTGCGGCATCCGTCTACCGTCACGTGCAGGCCGCTGGTGCCACGCGCGTCGTGATTCTGGGGTTTTCCCACCGCCACTCCATTCAAGGCATCGCCGTTCCCCGAATCGATCTCATTGAAACGCCGCTCGGGTCCATGCGCATCGACCGGGAGACCGCCGGCTCGCTCGCCGCGTCGGCGCCATTCCACTCCGTTGCGGAGCAGGCCGCCTGTGACCATTCGGTGGAGATCCAAATTCCCTTCCTGCAGACCTGCGTCCCCGGCGCCACGCTGGTGCCGCTGTACGTCGGCATCCTCACCGGCGAACAACGGCGCGCCGCCGCGCAGGCCCTGCGCGGACTGCTGGACAGCCGCACGGTCCTGATCGCCAGCACCGACCTGACCCACTATGGGCGCAGTTTCGAGTACCTTCCGTTCCCCTGCGATGGGTCTACCCCGGAGAGACTGCGCTCTCTCGATAGCGCCGTGCTTGCCGCTGCTGGAAGCCTGGACCCGGCGCTCTTCGGTGACGAGCTGAGCCGCACCGGCGCCACCGTCTGCGGGGCCGGACCGGTTCGCCTGTTGCTCGAAACCCTGCGCGCTCTCCCCGGAGAGGTATTCCAGGAAACGCTCGATTACGACACGTCCGGCGCCGTCTCGCGAGACTACGAGCATTCGGTCAGCTACGGCGCCGTGGGTTACTTTCCGTCCGCCGCCTACCAGCTCGACGCTGCCGATCGGGCTGCTCTGCTGGCCGCCGCCCGCTTCACGCTTCGCCGCACCGGAACCGAGCGATTCGCCGGCATGCCGGCCGAGTCCGCGCTTTCGCAGCGGGGCAGGGTGTTTGTCTCGCTCTACGCGCAGGGAACCTTACGCGGCTGTACCGGCCGTTTTGAACATCCCCTGGCGCTCGCCGAGAGCGTCCCGCAACTCACGCTCGCTGCCGCTTATGAAGATCGCCGCTTTGCGCCCGTGGCTCCGGATGAGGAGGTGGAGATCGAGATTCATGTTCTGACGCCGCCCAAACGGATCGCCGACCCGCTCCATCTCAGGACCGGCGAACACGGCGCCTTTCTCAAGTTGGGCGTCCATCGCGGGCTCCTGTTGCCGGCAGTGGCCACCAGTAACAATCTCTCGCGCCAACAGTTCTTGCGCGCGCTCGCCCAAAAGGCCGGAGTTCCCGAAACCGTTTATGCAACCGGCGCCGGCGAGTTATCCGTCTTCTGCGACCAGAGTTTTCGCGAAGGGGACCTATGACCACTTTCGCGGAGAACCTGGCGCGCGACGTCCGCGAGGGCGAACTGTGGGAAGCCATCGATGGCAGCCGCATCCGCTGCCATGCCTGCGGCCATTGCTGCCCGATATCCGAAGGCCAGGCCGGAGTCTGCCAGGTCCGCTTCCATCGCGATGGCAAATTGTTTGTGCCTTGGGGATACGTGCAATCGGTGCACTCCGATCCCATCGAGAAGAAGCCCTTCTACCACGTACGCCCGGGGGCCGCGGCGTTGAGTTTCGGCATGCTGGGTTGCGACCTGCACTGCGCTTATTGTCAGAACTGGGTGACTTCGCAGGCTATCCGCGACCCCCGGGCCGTCGCCCCGCGGCAGCCGGCGACCCCGGCACAGCTGGTGCGGATGGCGCTCCGTCAGGGCGCGGCCGCGGTGGTCAGCACCTACAACGAACCGCTCATCACCGCCGAATGGGCGGTGGAGATCTTCCGCCATGCCAAAGCCGCCGGACTCCTCACCGGCTTTGTGTCGAATGGCAATGCCACGCCTCAAGCGCTCGAGTATATCCGTCCCTGGGTGGACTTGTACAAAGTCGACCTGAAGTGTCTGGACGACCGCCATTACCGCCAGTTGGGCGGCCGGATGCAGCCCGTTCTCGACAGCCTGCGCCGCATCTACGAAATGGGCTTCTGGCTCGAAGTGGCAACCCTGGTCGTGCCCGGCTTCAACGATTCGGATGAGGAACTCCAGCGCATGGCCGCTTACCTCGCCGGCATCTCCCGGGACATCCCCTGGCACGTCACCGCATTCCACCCGGCGTACCGGATGGAGGGGCCGCCGGCCACGCCGCCCGCCACCCTCATCCGCGCCGCCGCCATCGGCTGCCAGGCAGGCCTGCGTTATGTCTATGCCGGCAATCTCCCCGGCGAAGTCGGCGACCTGGAGAACACCCGATGCCCAAGGTGCCGGCGCCTCCTGGTGGAACGCCGCGGCCACCGCGTCGTCCACAACGAGTTGGGCGGGGGAGGGAACTGCCCGGCATGCCGTGCCCCCATACCCGGACTCTGGAGCGATCCGGCCGACCGGACTTAGTCTTTCTTGTTGTGGAAGCGGTAGCCTAAAATCGCTTTGACCAGCAAATGATCGGTCGCCTGCGTCACTCCCACCCCGACGCCGAAATTGAATTCCCAGTTCTTCCCGAAGTCGATGTCCACCGCGGGCACGAACTGCTGCTCCTGATCGCGCAGCGGATCCCAGTTGGTGACGGGGCCGTACGAGCCGTAATACTCCAGGCCGAACGCCACCTTTTTCGTCACGTCGTAGCTGAACTTCACGTTGGGAGAAAACACCAGTCCCTGGCTCGTCGAAGGACCGTGGAACGAGCGGTCCAAAGTGGGATTAAACGCCGCGTAGAGTCTGCCGATCTTCTTGTCCACAATGGGCCGGATTTCGAGCGTCCAGGTATCGGCCGAGAACGCCGCGCGCTGATACCCAACCTCGAAGGACAGGCTCAGCCCGACCGGCCATTGATAGCTCTCCGGCACCGCTACCCGCGGCCGGATGTGGCTGCCTACCCACTGATAACTGCCGTGGGACTGGAGGCTGGTGAACTGATAGAGCCCCGTCTCGAACCACTCGTTCCACCCATGGGTGATTTCCAGCGTCTCGTGCAAGGCGTGATTGGTGGGAAGCACGCCATCCACCACACCCTTTGTGCCGCTCACCGTGAAGTTGGTGTGGAATTCCGTCATGGTGACTCCCCTGGGAATCAGGTCCGAGCCGTAGACCTGTATCTCATAGTTCCCTTGAGCGAGCGCGCCGGTGGCGCAGACCAGACTGATGACGATGACACTGAGATAACGCAACGAAACTTTCCCTCTGCCTTCCGATTTGACGCTCTTCCTACTGTAAACCACTCTCTAGCAGGCTGCTGAAAAAGTCGCCCAACGAGCTGGCCGCCGATGAACACCGATAAACGCGGATTTAAAACAAAGCACTTATCGGCGTTCATCTGCGTTCATCGGCGGCTGGTTATCGTTTTTCATGATCCTGCTACGTCAGCCGCGCGAAGCGGCGGCTGGATTCCGGACCGTCCACGCCGAGCAGCACGGTCGAGAGCGCGCCGAAGGCTGCCGCGATGCCGAGCACCGGCCAACTGAAATTCGCCGCGGGCGCCGCACCGCTGCGCACCAGCGCCGTGACGGCCGCCCCGCCCACCACGGTCCCGATCGCGATCCACTGGTACAGGCGCAGGCCGGCGAGAATCGGCGTCTGCGGTTCGCCGCGATATCCTTCCTCGCAGAAGCGGCCGATCCCCGTGAGGATCAGGTACAGCCCGCCGATCAGGCTGAGCGGCGCATGCACCATCCAGAGCCGCGTCATGACCATGGCGATCACAACGTTCCACAGGATGGAGTACAGCGGGGTGGGGTGCAGCGGCACGCCCGTCAGATCGGCCAGGCGGCAGACGCGCGACCGCGCGTTCACGTACCGGATCCCGATGGCGGCCCCGGCGGGCCGGCCATGGCAGCATCCCTGCACCAGGCAGCGCAGGCGGCCGAAGGATTGCAGCCAGGGGGCGCCCACACAATAGGCGGCCATGATCAGCATGGGCGCGGAAGTCAGCAGGGAGGCGGCCATGACCGCGAACAGCCCGCCGTAAAACCCGAATGGCCGGAGCAGCCGCGGCGAACCTTCCACCAACTGCGCCCAGAGTCCCGCTCCGGCAAGAGCCGCGGCGCCGGTCACGACCAGCGCGCCCGTGTGCTCCGGTCCCGCCAGCGTGCCGGTGATGGCGACCACCAGAAAGGCGCCCGTTCCCCCGTAGATACCATGGTTGATGATGCGTATGGGGCCGAATCTCCACTCGCGCCAGGAATTGGCGATACGCTCGCACGCCGTCCGCAGCCGCTCCCAGACCGCCGGCGCGCGCATCGCAAACAGGGCGGCCGCGGCGCCGGAGGCGACATCCGCCACCGTGTGCATTCCGTTGGTAAGGCAGCTCAACGAGACCAGCAGGGCCCAAACCCGGGCCGGCCATCCGCCGATCGCCGCCGCGATGAGGAACGCCCAGATCACATGAAACGATGGCAGGGCTTGCGACGGCGGGTCCATCGCGCGTTCCAGCTGGATCAGTCCCGCCCATACTCCGTCGCCGGTCATGAGGTGGCGGGGCGCAATAGTGGGGCAGAAGAAGTAGATCGGAAACACGAGGGCCATGGCGACGCCGGCGCGCGCCGTCAGGGTACGCAGGCCCCGCCGGGCCACCAGAGGCGCCAGGAGCGCGGCCAGGTAGATGCTCGCATAGATGGATTCCGTCCACGGCCAGAGCGGCAATTGCGCGTCGAGCCGCAGCGAGGTATCCCATGAGTGCGGCGGCACCCCCAAACTCGCGCCGATCTCGTAGAGCGCCACCCACGGCAGCAGGGCGAGCAGGTAATAGCGCACCCATTCCGGCGGACTCGGCAGCCTGGCGTCGCCAAATCTGCGCTCCAGGTCCGGCCGCTCATAGCCCAGCACGAGTGAGGCGCACCCCAGCGCCAGCACCGGACAGACCAGCCAGAGTCCGCTGCCCGACCGGGCCGCCATCGCAACGGCCACCGCCAGCAGACAAAAGCCGGTATAGATGGGGTGAGGTGTCACCGAGTAAATCCCCGATTTCACCAGGCGGGGCGGCGGGAAGGCGTTCATGGGAAGTCCGCCGCCATGCCGCCAGAGCGCGCCCATTCCCATGAGCATGAGCAGCGCGCCGGCCGTTGCCAGCAGCAGCGCCAACGTGGGCGAGCCGTACGCCGGTAGAGCGATTACATCCGCTGTGGCGCGTGCCCAGAGCACCAGCAGCGCGGGCAGCAGCGCGCAAAACAACAAAGCGTAGGCCAGGCGGGCGGCGGCTCCGCTCAGGGCCAGTTCACCACCTCGTGGACGCACCAGCCCTCTTCGTCCGGCGCGCCCGGAGACTGCATCCTGGCCCGGCTTTTCCACTTGCATTCAGTCACCCGAAACATGCGCGCGGGGGCGATCCGGCCGATCCCGGGGACGGCCGCGAATACCGTGGAGCCCAGGCTGCCCTGACGCACCACGTGCGCCCGATCGAAAGATACCCGGACCTCATTGTCTAATAACAAGCCGCTGTCATCAAGCCTCTCGGCCAGAACGCGCTGGCCGTTCAAGAACACCATGCGGGTGGCGAACGGTCCCACCCAATCGATCCAAATGAGGGTCGTCCGGGGCGTGAGGAAGCGTCCCCATCGCAACGTGCGGATGGGGAGTTTCCACGGCGCGATGGTCATTCGCACGTGCTCGGCATAACCCAGGCCGCGGACCTCGTTCATGGCGACGCTGCCTTTGGGAATCACGCAGCGCCACTCCACCGCGCCTGCTTCGGACTCGAAGACCGTGGCCCGCAGTTCCGCGTCCTGGCGTATCCAGGTTGCGCTCAGCCTCGGGGCCTCCCAGGAGAGCGTCCGGCCTTCCTCCGCGATGGCGGCGCGGTGCAAGGCATGCGCCGCCGTCTGTCCGTCGAGGAGGCCCGAATAGCCGATCTTCAGGCGGCCGTACCGCACCCGGGCGCTATAAGCGATGCGCAGGTCCCCGCTCTCCGAAATGCAGTCGCCGTACCACTTGGAGAGTTCAAACATGGCGCCTCCCGCGTGTGGCAACCACTCCCTCACGGTCGTGG
>PLDO01000048.1 GCA_003136215.1 Bryobacterales bacterium | reverse complement strand
CACGCCGAAGGCGTAGGCCTCGCCGAGCATCATCACGTCGCCGCGGCTGATCGCGATGGTGAGCAGCTGCAAACCGACGATGGTATTGATCAGCCGCGAGGTGGTGCCGAAGGTTTTGTTCGGGTGGCGGAACCACTGGGGCAGCACGCCATCCTCGGCCACGCGGTTGAGCACGCCGTTGGAACCGATGATGGCGGTGTTGACCGCGCCGGACAGGATCAGGGTACCGACCAGCACGACGAAGCCGTGGAAGAGCAGGCGCAGCGGGAGGGGGCCGACCAGGTACATGGAAAGGCCGCCGATCAGGTTGTCCAGGTACTGGGGCCGGGCGGAATCGGGGATGATCATCACGGCGAAGAAAGAAACCAGCGACGTGAAGACCATACTGTAGATGAAGATGACGAAGCCGGCGCGCTCCAGGTTCTTGAGTTTCGGGTGGGCGATTTCGCGGTTGACCTGCGCCAGGCTCTCCTCGCCGCTCATGGCGAGAAGCGAGTGGCCCAACCCGATCATGATGGCGATCACGGTGATGGAGGGAGCGATGGTGCCCCTGAGCCAGCCCAGCGACTCGGGGTTGAACTTGAGGTTTTCGTGGAGCGGAAACGGCACCGGCTGGTAGCCGTTCTTGAAAATGGTGACCAGGCACCAGATAATCAGGATCACCACCATGACGGTGGTGATCTGCATGATGCGCAGCGCTTTCTCGCTGGATTCGTGCATGCCGATGATGTTCTTGCGCCAGAAATAGAGGGTGACGATGGCGGCGAACGCCGCGGCGAAGTAAGGAGGATAAACCTTGAGGGCGACGATGTGCTCGTATTGGCCGATTTCGTTGATCAGGCCACCGAGGTAAAGGCCGGCGCTGACGGCGCTGATGGGTCCGGTGAGAACGTAGTCGAACATCAGGGCGGAGACCGAGAACTTGGCCAGCGTCCCGCCCAGGGCCTCGTGGACCACCTTGTAGACGCCGCCGCGCACGAACATGGAGCAGCTCTCGATGTAGATGGCGCGGACCGCATACGAGAACAGCATGATCCCGAGGATGAACCAGGGGGCGGATTTGCCGACGGCGGTTTCGGCGATGCCGCCGACATAGTAGGCGCTACTGGCAAGATCGCTCAGCACGATGGCAGCGGCACGCCAGAAGGAAATGAAGGACAGCATGACCGTGGTCGCGACGACGACCTTGACGGTGGCTGACCGTTGCTCGGATTGCAAGAAACCTATCTCCTGGATCGCCAGTACATCGGGCGACTCTCAAATTGACCTGCGAGGTTAGCTGATGGGCTAGAGCTTGAAAGTACTCCGTCCTTGCGGACTGCGCCCCGTGATTACGGGTCCCCCGCCTCCCAGTGGAAGTTCGGCGACTTCATATTAGCATAGGAAGGTGGACTCGGAAGCGCTTGCACGCCAGGTGATCGCCAAGCTGCGCGAGGTGGGACACCAGGCGTTCCTGGTAGGCGGGTGTGTGCGCGACCTGCTACTCGGGGTGAAGCCCAGGGATTTCGATATCGCGACGGACGCGCGGCCGGACCGCATCATGGATTTGTTCCCCCGCTCGGGGCGGGTGGGGGCGCACTTCGGAGTCGTGCTGGTGCGCGACGTGTTCGACCAGGTGGAGGTGGCTACCTTCCGCAGCGATCACGATTACGAGGACGGCCGCCATCCGGAGTACGTCCGCTTCGAAAGCGATCCGCGCGAGGACGTCCTGCGCCGCGATTTCACCATCAACGGGCTGATGATGGACCCGGACACTGGGAACGTGCTGGATTTCGTGGATGGGCGCGGCGATCTGGCGCGCGGTGTCGTCCGCGCGATCGGCGACCCGTACGCCCGGTTCCGCGAGGACCATTTGCGGTTGCTGCGCGGCGTCCGGTTTGCCGCGCGCTTCGGGTTCGAGATCGATCCGGCCACCTTCGATGCCATCCGCCGGGATCACGCCCTGATTCTCAAAGTGGCCATGGAACGCGTGCGCGAAGAGTTGGTGCTCATTCTGACCGAGGGCGGGGCGCGGCGCGGTTTCGAGTTGCTGGATGCCAGCGGAATGCTGGCGGATCTGCTACCCGAGGTGGCGGCCATGAAAGGGGTAGCGCAACCGCCGGAATACCATCCTGAGGGGGATGTCTGGCGTCACACCCTGCTCCTGTTGGAACAGTTGCGGCAGCCGACGCCGACCCTGGCGCTCGGAGCGCTGCTGCATGATGTGGGCAAACCGCCCACGCTCCGCGTGGCCGAGCGGATTCGCTTCGATGGCCACGTGGAGGAAGGCGTACGGCTGGCGCGCATCATCCTGACGCGATTGCGGTTCTCCCGCGAGGAGATCGAACAGGTGGAGGCGCTAATCGATAATCACATGAGGTTTAAGGACGTAAGCCGAATGAAAGAAAGCACATTAAAGCGCTTTCTGCGTCTGCCGCAATTTGAGGAACACCTGGAACTTCACCGTTTGGACGCGTTGAGCAGCAACCGCCGGCTGGACAACTACGCCCTGGCTAAAGGGAAACTCGAGGAATACACCGCCGAACACTTGCAGCCCACACCCCTGCTGACCGGAGCGGACCTGATTGGGATGGGGTACGAGCCCGGGCCGCGGTTCTCGCAAATGCTGGCGTTGCTGGAAGACGCGCAACTGGAAGGCCGCATCGTCAGCCAGGACGAGGCCAGGGAATTGGTGCGCGAGATGTTTCCACTGTAGGAGTGAAAGCAAATTCAGCCGCCGATGACTCTGTTTGAATGGGCTTTCGGCCCGCGAAAGCTCATGAAAAATGGTGGGGCAGGCGCTTTCGCCTGCCAACTCTTGATCTGGCC
>PLDO01000505.1 GCA_003136215.1 Bryobacterales bacterium | reverse complement strand
CACTACGGCACCGGCCTTCGATGACTTCGTCATCACCGGGGCCGTTGTGCAAAACGGGAAACTCGTCGCGACGAACATCGAAGACGCCCAGCGAGTCCCCAGCGGACTAATTCCAGGCGGCCTGTTTTTGACTCGTAAGTATACCCGTCGCCCAGATTCTCAGACCGCCGGATGTTATACCCTGGCAAGTCTCCAGGGCTCCTATGGGGTTGTAGTGAACTATGATGCGAACCTCGCGATGGGACTCCAACCGGAGTATCTGGATGGGCTGGGCAACCTCCGGCGAACCGGCATCAACAACCAGCCGCTGGCAGGATCGACAACCGGAGAAAGAACCATCGGGAACGTGACGAGTTCGGGAACCTACATTGTGAACTGCAACGGCTCCGGCACAATCACCCGCGTGGTCACGCGGCCAGATGGCAGCACGGCCACCACGGCGGATGATTTTCTGATCCTCGAAGGAGTTGAGCAGGGTGGGATGATCATCGCCACCACGATCTTTGACGCACAACAAGGTCCCGCCGTGGTTGGCGCCGGAACCGCCTTCGTGACCCGCATACACACGCTGCGCCCCAATCACAATGCCGCGCTGGAAGACCAACTTCAACTTCTGGTCTGCGGCACCACCGCTCCGACGCCGTCGTGTACCACATCGGTGAGCGTGTGGAACTACTATCTGGTAAACAAAATTGACCAGAAGGCGCCAGCGTTCTATTTGGGCAACGGCACTCAGTCGATGGGTGTACAGCAGTATTTGTTGGCGAGGGCGGCTGCAGGGGTATAAGGCGCATGGATGGAGGCGGCACCGGCTCCCGGAGCCGCCGTTTCCCATCCCCCAACGCGATCACCCGGTCCAACTCGAGTACGGTGGTCAGCAGGAGTGAGCGTTTCATGTTTCAGGCCCCGCTCCTTCCCGGGGAAGCGATGAACGACCGGATGAAGCGGCGCGAGTACTACTTGGCCGCGCCCAGCGAAGCCTTCATCTTGGCGACGTACTCGTCTATCAATGCCTGGCCGGCGCCCGGCGCCCCAAGCACGTGAAAGGCGCTCACGGTGACGAGCTTGCCGGACACCGCGCCGATCCAGGAGCCGTTGTAGGTCACGATGGTACCCTGAGTGCAGCCCACGGCTTCCGTCGTGACCTTGCGCCAGGTCAGCAGCCCGCCCAGATAGGCTTTCTTGCCCGCGGGTTCGTCCTTTGTACGCCCCATGCTCGTGGCCGCGTCCTCCGGCCCCTTCGTCGCGAAGTCGACATACTTGTCCGCCGTGGGGGAGGTCCGCCAGTTGTAACGGAGATGGATGTCCGCGTCGCCGGGGCACTTCGGCCAATTGTCGTTGGGCTTGGTAGCCTCCAGCCCATCGCCCTTGCCCCCGGCCTTCAGGGCATCGCTGAGCGCATCCTGGGCGATCTTGTAGCCGGTGGGCGGCGGCGGCAGAGGGCCGGCAAGCGCACCGGAAGCGGCGGCGAAAAGCGCGCCGAGAGCTAAGCAAATCGTTGTTCTCATCTGAAACCTACTCCTTCTGTCGCCTTCAGCGACCTATCGGTAAGTTACGGGACCGGGCACAAAGACACCCTCCCGGTAGGGCGCAAAAGCGTTCGCCGACCTTAGGGTTGCGCTACCAATTCCACCCGCCGGTTGCGTGCCCGGCCGTCGTCGGTGGTGTTGGCCGCCACCGGTGCGAAGGGACCGTCGCCGTGCGGAGTCAGCCGCCGGGCGTCAGTGCCCGCCGCGACCAACGCCTTCACCACCGAAGCCGCGCGCGCATTGGAGAGCGCCACGTTAGCTTCCGCTGTGCCGACGTTATCGGTATGGCCCACCACCCACACCTTCAGGGCGGGGCTGGCCTGCAGCATCTTGACCACTTCCTGGATCGCCGGTTGCGACTCCGGTTTGATGTCGGATTTGGCGAAGTCGAAGAAGATGCCGGGCACTTCGACGTGGCCGCTATCGGCCAACCCGCTCTTGAGTGCGCCGGCATTGGCCACCACATCCTGCTGCATCGCCTGCTGTTCGATGATCAGCAGCAAGTAGCCCTGCCCCCGAGGAAAGAGTAAGATCCACGTTTCCGTGCCGTTCCTGGAGACCACGAACGTCGAATCGAGATTGATGTTATACAACATCTTGCCGCCCAGTTTCAGTACGGCGTTCTGGAAGTTGCGCTGGATCTGGAGCAGGCTGGGAGGAGTTCCGGCGGACGGGTTGAAGTCGTAACGCCAGTGCATCCAGTGCCCTTCCACATGCTGTGTCGCGGTAGTATTACCCTTCTGGATCGGGAAATCGTAGGCGTCGAACTGATGCTCCGTGTAGTCCGAGATGTAGAAGCCCGGCATTCGGGTAAACAGCGCCGGATCTTTGGAGCCCGCAGCGTCCTTGGGCTGCCCAAAGCTCGTGATCGCCGTCACGAGCAGGCTTCCAGCGATAAAAAGTGCATTTCGAAGTCTCAAGCAACACACTCCCGCGCCAACAGGGTCCAGGGAAAAAGGTGAAAATATCGAACCATGGGCGCCTCCAAATGTGATTTGGTGCGCCCAATGCGCGCACGAAGCGCTGGCGTGCGGCAGGCGGGGCGCGCCTAACTAGCCCACTATAATAGCGCGGGCGCGCATCGGATTTTGATCGCGGCACGCCGCGCCTCACTTCCAACCCAGACCCGGCATTAGCATGGGGCGGGGTCCTTTGAACTACTTACCTTCGATAGTATTGAATGCCTGACCGCCGGCGTAGTATCTGTGACCAGTAGGACTTCCAGTACGAAGGGGGGGACAATACATGACGCAATCAGGATGGGGGGACAATCTGTCGCTGTCCGAGCCGCAAATGGACCGCGAACATGGGGCGTTGCTCGCCGAGGCGGACGAGTTTTCAGCCGCGGTGGACGCCGGAGCCTCGCGCGCCGAGCTCGAAATGCGCCTGACGCGGTTGATTGAAGGCTTCCAGGACCATTTTGATGCCGAAGAAATCCTGATGCGATCCCGCGGCTTCCCGTGGTTGGAGCCGCATATCGACGAGCACCGAAAACTGATTGGACAGATGAGGGAACTGCGCGACGCCCTGGGTTCGGGCAGCATCAAGCTGTGCGATGCGCTCGCACTCTTCGTGCGGATGTGGGCCGAACAGCACATCAAAGGGCCGGATGCGAGTTTCGCGCAGTTCCTCCACCAGGGGAATGCCGGCAGCGGAGCAGCCATGTCCTGCGGGCAGTGACCTGCACGGACCGGGGAACTCAAGCGCGCGCCACCCGGCAATTCCGCCGGCGGCGCGCAGTTAGCCTTCCCACGTGATAGCCGGATGTATCTGGTATATTGGGCTCCTGGATTTGAGGACCAATCACCGGAAGCCACGGCGTTTTCCGCGCACTTCCCAGTTTGCCGCGCTCCTGCTTCCAGCGGCTGCGCTGGTCATGCGCGGACAATCGCTGCTTCTTCAGGTGCCCGGCACGGAGACGCCGCCGCATGTCCAATTTATGGGTCCGGCGGCCGGCCAGGACGTTTCGCCCCAATGGACGACGGTGGATGCCGCCGTAACCATTGTGTTCGATGCATCGGTGCTGGACGGTCCTCAGGGGAAGAGTTGGAGTGCCGGGGTGGCGGCGCTCTACGGCAGGAACCGGAACCTTGCTCTCGACCTGGTGGCGCTGGCACCGGGCGCGCAACCGCGGGCGGCGTCCACCACGTCGCGGCAGCAGGTGGCAGGCGCCATCAAGTCGCTCACGGGCGGCGCGGGCGCCGGCGCGGAGCCCCTGACTTTCGCGGCGCTGCTGGGGTATGTGCGCTCATTGGCTGCGCCCGCCGGCGGTTGGAGGCAGGTCCTCTATGTGGGGCCGGAACCGCCGCTTGCGCCCGAACTCCGCGAATACGCTTACGGCCTGTTGCTGCGCACGCTGCTCCAGAGGCATATCCGGTTTTCGCACGGCTATCTGGAGGGCACGGCCGAACCCGCGTGGGCGCCGGCGCTGCGAGCGGCCGCGGGCGAAGTTGCCCCGTCCGTCGCCGCCGGATTCGCTTCGGCCGGCGAGCAGACGTGGTTCGAAGTCAAGATACCGGAGTGGGCGCCGCCGCAGGGCTTTCGCGCGCTTCCCCTGAAGTTCCATATTGGCACGGACGATCGCCAGTTTCCCTGGTTGTGGAGCGCGGGCGCCGAAGCGCTGCCCGAACCGGAGGCGTATGGCGAGTTTCTGGTTTTGCGCGCCAGGGTTGCGGCGAATCCGGCGGCGGCAAGCGCTGAAGATCTGGGGCGTCTGCTGGCGGTCAACCCTTACGATCTGGACAGCTTGAAACTGGCGGCCGGTTTTGCCGAACGGGCCCGCGACCAGGCTTCGGTGATTCGCCATGCGACTCGCATCGTGGAACTGGAGGAGGCGGATGGCCCCTATTGGGCCGTGCTCGGTAATGCGTACTGGCTCTCCGGCGATGGAGCCAACGCCGAACGGTGTCTGCTGCGCGCACGCGTTTGTCAGGCGGATTATCCGCAGTCGGCCGCCATACTCGGGGACATCCACCTGGCCGCGCGGGATTTCGCCGGCGCCGGCGAGCACTACCGGGAGGCCGTGCGGCGGGAACCGGACCGCGTGGAGCTGTGGCTGAAACTGGCGGACACCCAGCAGGCCCTCGGCCGCAAACCGGAGGCCGCGCTGGCGCTTGAGGAGGTTCTGAAGCGCAAGCCGGAATTGTGGGACAGGCGTACCCAATTGATCGATTCCTACCTGGAGACGGGGGCAGCCGGCGCGGCGAAGCAACATCTGCAAACCGGCATTGGCTCGCTGCCGCGCGATGTGTCTCTGGCGAGCCGCTTTGCAGGCTACGCGGAACGCCTCGGGGAGCCGCGGGAGGCGCTCCTGCTGTGGGCGCGCACGATCGAGCTGGACGCAGCCTACGAGCCGGGCCACTATGCCCTGGCCCGCATGTACAAGGACGCGGGAGAGTGGGACAAAGCGCTCGCCGCGGCCGAAGCCGGCGTCGCCGCGGCGCCGAAATCCGCGCGCCTGGCGGCCCTGGAAGCCGATGCGCTTAGCGCGTTGGACCGCATTGAGGATTCGCGGCTCTTCCTGCGCGCGGAAACCGCCCAACTCAAGGATGGCGAGTTGCTGCGGCGCGCGGCGGATGCGGAAGACCGCTACGGAGCGTCTTCGCCGCAATACTACGAGCCCCTGGTAGAAGGGCTGCGCGGCGCCGGTGAAGCCGAATCCGTCTGGCGTCCCATCGCCGAGCGCGGCCTTCGGGTTTCCATCCGCGAAGGCGACGCGGCGGCGTGCGAGCGCTTCGCCAAGCTTCTCGGCTCCGGGCTGTGCGACATGGTGGCGCCGCCGGCGGACGCTCCCACCGTCAACGTGCGGGGCGGATTCAATGCCCTGTTATTCGTGGCGCGCGGGCCCGGGGAGAGTTCCGCGGAGGCTTTTCTGGCGGATTATAGCCGCACGCTCTCGAACAACATCGGCCCCGCGCACAGCAAGAACCCGGCGTCGGAGAAGTACCGCGAAGCCCTCATCGAGTACTTTCACGTGCTGGCCGATTTGGCTGCCATGGGCAAGCACGACCACGGCAAAACTATCGTGCGCCTGTCGCTGGAGAACAAGAACTCCGCGCAGGTCACGGAACGCGTGCTGGCGCTGATTGGCTGGCGCACGCGCCGCGAAGGGGGGAAGCGGATTGTGGAACCAGCCGCCAAGGGCAAGCGCACGCGGCACCAGGATCTGGCCTCCGCCCTGGCGATCGATGTGGTTGCCATGCAGGAAAGCCTGCAGGCCGGCCGCGAGTTCGCTCTCGAAATAGAGGACGAGGCCGCCGAGATCTTCCCCGCGGAAAAAGTCTGGCAGCAGGAATTCTACCCGGGCGAGCACTACGCGGGTGGTTTGCTGGAATCCATGGTGCGCAATCCGGCCATGACGGCGCTCTACGCCGCTCTTTCCAACATGGAGCCAGGGTCGGCGGAGCTGCTGGTGCAATTAGTGGGAATGAAGCGGCTGGCCGAAAAATACGGCACTTTGCTGGGGTTTTACTCCTCCAGTATCGAGATCGCCGGAGGGCGCGTTCAGGTGCCCGGAGGGGATGCGGCGGCCCCCATCTGGGCCGCGCTCACCAAAGCGCAACCGGCGGACCCGCGCCGCTTCCTGCGCGAGTTGCTCGACAAGGACGATGGCAAGCTGCTGCGGTACTACTTCCTGCTGTCGCAGCTGGATGTGCGGCGGCAGCGCTTTTTCACCGCCAGACAGGCGCGCACCGCGGCGTTCTACGAGGTCTTCCGCGACTCCGATCAGGTGGAGCACAAAATCGGCCGCACGTTCGGCACGGCGTCCATCGAAGACCTCTTTCGGGAAATCCCCATCGATAGCGAAGGGCGGTTGGAATTTCCCGGCGGCCCGGAAGTCTGGATGCTGGCCAAGGGGAAGTCGGGTTCCGTGCAGACCACCGAGCGAAGGCTAAAGAAGCTCTCGCGGGTCACCACGCCGGAGCTGGAAGACGAAATCCTGCTGCGTCTGTTCAAAAACTCCTACCGCCAGACTGGAACGAAGTACGAAGAGTGGCAGAATCTGCTGGCCGTGATTCGGGTGGACCAGGTGCACGCCGGCCCCCTGGATGAAAACTCGGCGTTGCTGCTGGCCGAGAAGTTCTCCTCCGCCGAAGGGCTTTATGGATACTTCAGCCGCCTGCGAGGTCTCGAGGCGGCGAACTACCGGGAGATCTTCAGCTTCGCCGAGAAGGTGCGAGCGCTGGAGTGGAAACGGGCGAACCTTGCCGCCGGGCTGTTTCAGTCCATGCTGTACCTCTACGCCGCGGCCGAGAATTCCCGCCGGTTGGATCCGGCCAGAGTGGCGGCGCTGCTATTGGTATTTTCCAAGGCCATGAACCAGTCGCAGGCGCCGGGGGAATGGACCAAAGCTTCGCTGGACGCTCTGGCGGCCTACATGCCCGCCGTGGGCGCCGCGCCCGGCAGCGCGTCAATGCGCGAAATTCTGGTGACCGATCCGGATCGGGGGGTAGCTTTGCCCGGAGGCAAGACCGTCAACCCCGGCGAAACGGCGCGGCGCAGCTACGACCGCATCCTCGAACTGCAGAAAGTGCCCCGCCTCGACGAATTGCTCAAACTCCACGCCAGCCTTGGCGCGCTGGCCGCCGGGAAAGGCGATCCGCGCGCCGTGGCGGCGGCGATCGTCGAGATTTCCAGGACTTTCCAGGAGGTGGAAAGCCCGAAATCCTCCAAGGAGACGGCCGCGGTGCGCGAGATGTTGAAGCTCGGCGATGCCGCGCGATTCGCCGCCGTGAACGCCCGTTTGCAGAAGGAGGCGGCGCGGAAAAAGCTGTCCAAAGATCTGCCGAAGTTCGCCTCCGAGTATTGGGACATGCTGGCGTTTCGAGCGGTGACGGCCCTGGCCGGCCAGATCTACGCCGCTCATTTCCGCGCCGACGACCTGGTGATGGCCCAGGATCCACTGTTCCTGCGGAAGCACGAGTTTGCGCTGCCGGGTTCGCAACACGACTGCTTTCCGATCGGCAGCCTTAATATATCCAGTGAGGGCGCGGGCAGCTACGTCTCCGGCGGCTTCGACGGTCTCTCGCCGGTGGCAGGGGCGGCGGCGGCGGCCGGCCTGAGGAATGTGGACGCCAACTCGGCCGCCGTCGCCACGGCGTTGCTGGGAAGCATCCGGACCGCGGATTGGACCAGGGTCACGCCGAAGACGCTGCGCGCCGTGGCCGTGCAGATCCACGCGGCGCAGGACTGGCTGGTGCTGGCCTCTAGCGACGATGCACTGCGCGCGACTGTCGGCAGCGCCACCTATGGCCTGCTGTCCTTGAACCGGCGCGCGCGCCTGCTGCTGGCGCTGTCGCACCGCGATTGGGATTCGGTGTGGACCTCGCTCAGCCTCACCGATCTGTACTTCCTGGCGGCGCGGCTACGCGAGGCCGGGGTCCGGCAGCCGGAGCGCTCGCCCGCCATCGCGGAGTACCTTGCCCTTGCCGGCGCGATTCCGGAAGGGGCCGGCATGCTTGGCCCAGTCCTGGTGAATCTCCGCCGGTACACCACGCCGGCCCTGGTGGAGCTGTCCCCGTACGAGGATTCGGCGACCATCCTATTCCCTGAGTATCTGGCCGAGCGCGTGGCCGAATTCAAGTTATACCTGGCCTGCCTCTTCGCCGATCAGGCGCTTCCGGCAGGGGCGCTTTCGGCGGTCGCCGAGGCCGCCGCGCGCGAGGTGTTGAGCGGCATCCAAATGACCAGTCTGCGCGACTGGCAGGCGGTCATCTCCGCGTATAATGATTTTGATGCCGCCCGGCTTCGGGAGGTGATGGAGCATATGTTATGATCCGCCTGACTGTTTGCACCGTGCTGGCCTGCCTGGCCGCGATGGCGCAGGGGGCCGATCCGGCGGCTCCATCGCTCCCCACCTTTCGCGCGGAAGCCCGCCTGGTCCAAGCCTATGTCAGCATCTTCGACAAGCACGGCAACCCTCTGCCCAACCTCACCCGCGACCGGTTCCAGGTGCTGGATGCCGGCCATGCACAGGCGCTGTCTGTATTTGAAGGCGCCGAGGATGCGGTGTCCTGCGCCCTGCTGCTGGACACCACCGGCAGCATGACGGAATATCTCCCGGCATTGCGAATCGCCGCGATGCATTTCGTCGACGAACTCAGGACGGATGAATCCGTGGCGGTGTACACGTTCAACCGGACGCTGCAGGTAAACCAAAAGTTCACCACCGATAAGAAGCTGGTGAAGACGGCGATCATGCGGACGAGCGCCGCGGGAATGACGCGACTGTTCGATTCCGTGGCCCAGGTTTCGCGCGATCTGGAAGCGCGCGAAGGCAAGAAAGCGCTGGTGGTGTTTACCGATGGCGACGACAACGCCAGCATGTTAAACGCGGCGGGGGCGATCGGCAAAGCCAAGCAATCCGGCGTGCCGATCTACGTCATCGCCCAAGGCTCCGGCCTCAAGGAGGCCAGGCTCATGAAGATTCTGGAGGATCTGGCAGCCGGCACCGGCGGTATCGCGTTCCGCCTGACGAAGCCCGAGAAGGTCGGCGAGGTGTTCTCCGAAATCAGCCGCAGCCTGCTGCACACCTATCTGCTCTCCTGGAAGCTTCCGGAAGAAGCGGGCACGTCCTGGCGCCCCATCAAGGTCACCGTGGCGGGGGTCGAAGACGCCCGCATCCGCACCCGGCAGGGCTACTGGCCGAACTGAGGCGCGTGCGCGGGCTCCCGGGCTTCTTGTTAGACTCGGAGTTCCCATGACCCGTGCCAAGATTTGTTGGATTGCCGCGGTGCTGCTCCCGGCAGCCCTTCTGCTCGCCCAGCCCGCCCGCCGCGCGCTGAAGATCGACGACATGCACCGTTTCCTCGACGTGCGCGACGTGCAGATCTCGCCCGACGGAAAGTGGGTGGCCTACACCGTCAACACCGTCGATGCGGTCGCCGATAAGAGCGATACCGACGTCTGGATCACCAGTTGGGATGGCGGGCAGCACCTGCGCATGACCACCAGCACGGAGAGCGAGACTGCGCCGCGCTGGAGTCCCGATGGACGCTGGCTCGCGTTCCTCTCCAGCCGTCCGGGAAAGGCCAAGGGCAATCAGGTGTGGCAGCTCGACCGCAATGGCGGCGAGGCGCAACAGTTCACCGATGTCAAGGGACGGCTGACGTCGTACGAATGGTCGCCCGATGGAAAACGGCTGCTGCTGGTGATGGCGGATCGCGACCCGAACGACGCCGCCGATGACGAACGCCCGGCCGGCGGCGGCGCTGCCGCGGGAGCCTCCGCGAAAGCGCCGAAGCCCATCGTCATCGACCGCTACAAGTTCAAGCAGGACATCCAGGGCTATCTGACGCAGCCGGCGGCGCGGCTGTATCTATTCGACGTCGAGACCAAGAAGGCCGAGGTCCTCACCGAGGCCAGCCTGGAAGCGGCATCGCCCTCCTGGTCTCCCGACGGCAAGTGGATCGCCTTCATGGGCCGCTCGGGCAAGGACGCCGAGCGCTACAACACTTCGAACGTCTTCGTGATGGAGGCGCGGGCCGGGGCCGCGCCGCGTGAAATCACGCATTACGACGGCCTGCACGGTTCCGCTTCGCGCGGCCGCCCCGAATGGAGTCCCGACGGAACGCGTCTGGCGTACTTGCAGAGCTCCGGCGCCAAACTCGGGGCATACAACATGAACCGCCTGGCGGTAGTCGCGGTGTCCGGCGGCGAGCCCAGGATTCTGGCCGGCGGGCTCGACCGCGGAGTCTCCGCACCGCGTTTCACGCCAGACGGCGCCGCCATCCTCTTTCTGGTGGGCGACGACGCCAGCGAATATCCGGCGCGGATTCCGGCCAACGGCGGCGACGTGCAGCGCCTGATCCGCGGGCCGATCGTGATCTCCTCGATGGACCAGGGCAAGGACGGCCGCCTCGCCGTGCTGGCCTCTAGCGACAGCAAGCCGCCGGAGGTCCACGCGCTGGAGAGCAACGAACTCCGCGTGCTGACGCACCACAACGACGCCCTCATGGCGGAATTCAATCTGGGAGCCACCGAAGAGTTCCGGTGCCAGGCGAAAGACGGCAACGAGGTTCACGGACTGCTGGTGAAGCCGCCCGATTATGTAGCGGGGAAGAAGTATCCCACGCTGCTGCGGATTCACGGCGGACCCAACGGCCAGGACGCGCATTCGTTCAACTTCGAGCGGCAGTTCTTCGCCGCCAACGGCTACGTGGTGGTGGCGGTGAACTATCGCGGCAGTTCGGGCCGCGGCGAAAAATACCAGACGGCGATTTCCGCCGATTGGGGCAACAAGGAAGTGCTCGATCTGGAAGCCGCCGTCGATCACGTGCTCTCGATCGGGCTGGCCGATCCCGACCGCCTGGGCGTTGGCGGCTGGAGCTACGGCGGCATTCTGACCGACGCGATCATCGCGCGGGATCGGCGCTTCAAGGCCGCCACCAGCGGCGCGGGCACGGCGTTTCCGCTGGGTCTCTACGGCGTGGATCAGTACATCATGCAGTACGACGAGGAGATCGGACCACCGTGGAAAGTCGGGCTGGACCCGTGGATTCGCATTTCCTATCCGTTCCTGCACGCCGACCAGATCAAGACGCCGACGCTCTTCCTGGGCGGCGAGAAGGATTTCAACGTGCCGCTGGTGGGCGGAGAGCAAATGTACCAGGCGCTGCGCAGTCTCGGCATCCCGACGCAACTGGTGGTTTATCCCGGGCAGTTCCACGGGATCACGCGCCCGAGTTATCAGAAAGATCGCATGGAGCGGTATGTGGCGTGGTACGGGAAGTATTTGAAGTAGTAGGACAGGCCTCCGGCCTGTCTGGACAGGCCGGGAGGCCTGTCCTACTTTTGCAGGAAGAAATTGCCGACGAACATGGATTCGATGCCGGACGAGTAAAAGCTGCGGACGGCGTCGCGCGGCGTGCAGACCAGTGGTTCGCCGAAGAGATTGAACGAAGTGTTGTAGAGCACGGGCAGTCCTGTGGCCTTGCCTGCGGCGTGCAGCAACTTCCAGTAGAGGGGGTTCTCCTCGCGATCCACGGTGTGCACGCGGACCAGGTCGCCGGCCAGGGTGGCCGCGGCGAACGTCTCGCGATGGGCCGGCTTGACGCGCCCCACGGTGGCCAGGTAGCGCGCGTTGGGGCCCACTTCGAAGTATTCGGCGCTTAACTCCGCCGGCACCGAAGCCGCGAATTTGCGGTATGACTCGCGATGTTTGATGAAGATGTTCAGGTTCTCGGTGGAATAGGGGTTGAGCGGCGAGGCCAGAATGCTGCGGTTGCCCAGGGCGCGCGAGCCGAACTCCATGCGGCCCTGCATCCAGGCGACAATCTTATTGTCGTTGAGTTGGGCCACGGCGCTTTCGACTACTTCATCGGTGGTCACCAGGTAGTGGAAGCGCAGCTTGCAGTTTTCCAGCACCTGCTTGATTTCCGCGGCGGTAAAGCCGGGGCCGAGGCTCAAGGTGCTCATGGCGACGCGGCGCTCGCGCCGGTACACGCCGTGCCAGGCTTCCAGTACGGCGCCGACGGCGGTTCCCGCATTGCCCGCCACCGGCTGCACGAAGACGTTTTTGTAGCCGGAGCGATTCTCCAGCGCGGAAACCACCAGCGCATTCAACCCCAGGCCGCCGGCCAGACACAGGTTTTCGCCGGCGCCCGCCATGCGGATCACGGCCTCTTCCACGGCCTGCTGCAGGCCCGCCGCTATGTGGGCGCGCTGGGCCTCGGGGATGGGCGCTCCATCGGCCAGCCCGAGCGAAGCGAAAAAGCGCGCGCCGAAACCGCCGTGCGTCACGCGCTCGGTGCTCAGGAAACCGCGGTCCAGCCGCGGACCCGCCTCGGAGACGTTGAGGATCTGCAGGAACAGATCCTTATAGCGCCCGTCTCCGGCGACCGAAAGCCACTGCACCTTGTGCTCGTCGACGTTGGCTTCCATGCCGAGCAGTTCGCAGACCCGCCCGTAGAGGTCGCCAATGGAATCGGGAGAATACTGTTCGTGCTCCAGCGTGAGTTGCGCGCCGCGCGCTTGCCAGCGCGAGCCGCAGCGGAAATCGCTGCCGCGGTCGAGCGTCAGCACGGTGGCCTGTTCGAAGGGCGACGGATACCAGGCCGAAGCGGCGTGCGCCAAGTGGTGCTCCACCACGATGATGCGGCTGTTGGGAAACCGCGCCCGCAGTTTCAGGTGAAAATCGGATTCCGGAATGGGCCGCACCACCGCCACCGCGTCCACCTGCTCCGGCTTCGCGCCGGCGAGAGCGAGGCAAGCCGCAATGGCGTGCTCCGGCATTTCGTCGAGGCCGCCCCAGTGGGTGCGGCGGCGCACGAGTTTCGACTCCTCCACGGCGGCGGCCAGATCGCCGTCCTTGAGGATGGCGGCGGCGGCGTCGCCCAACAGCCCGCCGATTCCTAAGATGATCATTTCGGCTGCTTGCCCCGTTTTTGGATTTTGGCCCAGGCGTCCTTGAGCGTCACGGTGCGGTTGAAGACAGGCTTGCCAGGCGCCGAATCGGCATCCACGCAAAAGTATCCGAGCCGTTCGAACTGATAGCGGGCGCCGGCAGCGGCATCGCCCAGCGCGGGTTCGAGTTTGCAATCCACCAGCACTTCGAGCGAATTCGGATTCAGGTTGGCGGTGAAATCCTGGCCTTCTTCCACCTGCCCGGGGTCCTCTTTGAGAAAGAGGTTATCGTACATGCGGACCTCTCCGGAAACGGCTTGCGCGGCGGAAACCCAGTGGATGGTCGCCTTCACCTTGCGGCCGTCGGGCGGCGCGTTGCCGCCGCGGGTGGCGGGGTCGTAGGTGCAGTGCACTTCGGCGATGCCGCCTTGCGGGTTCTTCACCACACCGGTGCACTTGACGAAATATCCGTAGCGCAGACGCACTTCGCGGCCGGGGGAGAGGCGGAAGAATTCCTTCGGCGGGTTCTCGCGGAAATCCTCCCGCTCAATGTAGAGCACCTTGGAGAACGGCACTTTTCGCGTGCCCGCGGCGGCGTCTTCCGGGTTGTTGACCGCCTCCATCTCCTCCAGCTGCCCCTCGGGGTAGTTGTCGATGATGACTTTCAGGGGGCGCAACACCGCCATGACGCGAGGGGCGCTCTTGTTCAGGTCTTCGCGGACGAAGTATTCCAGGCGGCTCAGTTCCACCGAGCCATTCGTCTTGGAAAGGCCGACGGACGCGCAGAAGTTGCGCATGGCCTCGGGGGTGTAGCCGCGGCGCCGGATGCCGGATAGCGTGGGCATGCGCGGATCGTCCCAGCCGCGCACGTGGCCGTCCTGCACCAGCGTCAGCAGCTTGCGCTTGCTGAGCAGGGTGTAGGTCAGGTTCAGGCGGTCGAACTCGATCTGCTGCGGATGATAGATGCCGAGGGCTTCGACGTACCAATCGTAGAGCGGGCGGTGGTCCTCGAACTCCAGGGTGCAGATGGAGTGGGTGATGCCTTCGATGGAATCGCTCTGCCCGTGGGCGTAGTCGTACATCGGGTAGATGCACCACTCGCTGCCGGTGCGGTGATGGTCGGCGTGCAGGATGCGGTACATGATGGGGTCGCGCATGTTGAAGTTGGGCGACGCCATGTCGATTTTGGCGCGCAAGGTGCGGGCGCCGTCGGGGAACTCGCCGGCCTTCATGCGCGTGAAGAGGTCG
>PLDO01000385.1 GCA_003136215.1 Bryobacterales bacterium | reverse complement strand
ACGAGTGCGGCGAGTTCGGCTTCCAGTTTTACGTGAAGATCCAGCGTGCCGTTGAGAAGGCGCGATCCGCTGCAACCACTGCCGTATTTCTTGACGGCCTGCACGGCGGCTTCCTTCACCTTGGGATGGGTGATCAGGTCCAGATAATCGTTGGACCCGAACATCAGCACTTTGCGGTGCCCCATACGCACTTCGCCAGCCCCACAGCCTTCGCGGTCTCCAAAGACCTCGAAGTACATGTAGAGCCCGGCGGACTGCAAGTCACTCGGACGAGTGAAATTTCGGCATTTCTCGAAGATGTCGTTCGAGCCGCTGCCTTTTCTTTTGCCGGTGATGTCGCTAGTCGATACGCGCATGGTCCTCAATTCCAATTATATATTCGATATGTCTTGTAGCGCTTGGCTCCCATCACTTCTAACGAGCGATTCATGAGCACGTTGTCTTCAAGAATCCAGGACATCTCGCAGTCGCCGAACCCCAGTTTCCGCGCATTCTGGACCAGCGTAGCGTAGAAACCCGCCGCGAGGCCCGAAGCCCGGTACTCCTCGACGACCCCGAGGGCCAGGACCCGTACATTTTTGATCAAACGTTGATAATACAAAATTTTGAGCAGGCCCGTCGGGAACAGGCTTCCGTTGGCCGGCTTGAGCGCCTGATTCACGTCGGGTAAAGCCAAGGCAAACCCCACCACCCGGTCGCCCACTTCTCCAATCAGCACCAGATCGGGCTTGAGAATCATCTTCATCTCTTTGCCCATCAGGAAGAATTCTTCGCGCGTCATGGGGATGTAACCCCAGTTGCGCTGCCACGCCGCTCCGTAGACTTCCCATACGCGCTCGACGTCGTTCTGGAAGTCCTTCATGTTGATGGGACGAACGCGCACCCCGGTGGCCTTCAGGGCCTTGGCGGCAACGCGGTCGATCTTCTTCATCTCGATGGTATTGGCGTTGCTCAGGTAGGCGTAGAGATCTTTGGCCTTGGACAGGCCGACGCGGTCCATCAGCCCCGGGTAATACGACGGGTTGTAGGTCATCATCACCATCGGGTCGGAATCAAATCCATCCACCAGCATGCCGCATTCGTAATTGGTGGACGGGTTCACCGGGCCGCGAAGGAACGTGGCGCCCTTGTCGAAAACCCATTGCCGCGCGCGCTCCAACAGCGCGCGCGCCACATCTACGTCGTCTACACACTCGAAGAAACCAAAAAAACCCGCGTTCTCGTTATGAGCCCGGTTGTGGTTCCGGTCGACGATGGCGGCCACGCGGCCCACCACCGTGCCACCCTGCCGCGCCAGAAAGAACTCGGCTTCCGCGTTGGTATAGAAAGGATGTTTTTTGCGGTCCAGCAACTCTTTCACCGCGATTCGCAGCGGCGGTACCCAGTGCGGATCGTTACGGTAGATTGCGAAAGGCAATTCCACAAACTCATTGAGTGCCTTCTTGTTGTCTACTGCCGAGATTTCAATACCTACCAATCATAGCCCCTTTGGAGACAGTTTTTGGTACAGCATGGGTGCCGTCAAAATCAAGACCGCTGCCGTAATGACACCGGCCAGCAGGTCAACCGTATAGTGGTATCGAAGATAAACTGTAGCAAAAATGATGCACGGAGTGTAGGCCAAATAGATCCGGAACCACCGGTTCGAGACCATCCGGCTGCCCCACCACGCCAGGATGGTGAGTTCCGTGTGCCCGCTGGGAAAGCAATCATAATGAGCGGATTCCAAGCGATCAAGGCCGCTCTGCATGGCCTGAAACAGCCACAAACCCTGCAGCGGGAAGTGCTGCAAATGTTTCAGAAGAAAGCGTGGACCGCGGGCTGGAACGAGGATGTAGCCCACGTACGAGGTCAAGAAGCCGAGGGCAATTAAGAAAGCGTAATATTGAAAATCCCTGGTCTTGCCCCTGCGCCATAGCACCCAGGCTATGTATAGTACCGCAGGTACAAAGAGGGTGTAGACGACCTGCAAAAACTCCGTCAGCACGGGCGAATGGACGCGCTCCAGCCAGACGGACGGGTGCACTCCCCAAAATCGGAAATCGACATCGGCGAGCCATTGATCGGCATCCGAAGTGCGCACGGCGTGGATGAGGAGCGCCATCTCCTTGTAACAGGAGGCGACGTAGGGCAGCGGATACCAGTTCCGGAAACGCCAGGATGTGGCGTTGGGGCGCTTCACCTGGTAGACGATTACAGCGCCGCCAATTATGTTGGCCGCCAGCAGGGGAAGCGCCTCGGGCAGTGTGCTCCACCACCCCAGGATGACCACCACGGAGCAGGCAAAATAGCCGAGGATTACCTTGTCGACCGCCCAGAAGCGCGTGTCGCGCTTCGATGGTTCCGCGTTCAATAGGTCAGCCAACCGGCCCCCTTGTACCAGGCCAGAGTCGCGGCCAGGCCGTCGTCCAGCGAAGTGGGCGCCACGAACCCGAGTTCCTGTTCGGCGCGGGAAGTATCGCAGGTCCAGGCCATGCATCGCGCCTCGGCGATTTTTTCGCGCGAGAGGATGCCCGGCTTGCGGGTGAAGCGAGCCCAGAGTTCGCCGCAGGCCCCGATCGCATTGGCCACGGCGAAGGGTACGGTCAACACGCGCGGGGTGCGCGCCATGATGCGCGCCGCCGACGCCCCCAACTGGCGCCACGATACCGATTTGGCATGCGCCAGGAAATACGCCCGGCCGGCAGCGCGCGGCGAGGCGGCGGCGGCCAGCAGGCCTGCCACGAGGTCCTTGACGTAAATGGCGCTAAACCATCGTTCGCCGCCCGAAATCTCCAGTACCAGCCCTTTGGAGATCGATTTCAGGAATTGGAAGACATCGGTGTCGCGCGGCCCATAGACCACCGGCGGCCTGACGATGACGGCGTCGGGCGCCAGACTGCGAACGACCTCTTCCGCTTCCAGCTTGGATTTGCCGTAGTGCGTCAGCGGATGGGGTTCGTCGTCCTCGCGGAGCGGCGCGCCGGGAGCGGCGGGGCCGATGGCGGCCAGCGAACTGACATGGCCGAGCC
>PLDO01000282.1 GCA_003136215.1 Bryobacterales bacterium | reverse complement strand
ACGGCGACGGCTGGGTGGACGCCAAAGGCAGCTTCATGGCCGCGGCTGCGGCCGGGCCCGTCTACAGACTGCTGGGAAAGAAGGACATGGGGACCACGGAGTTCCCACCCATCGAGACCCCGCTGATGGATGGCGACGTGGCGTTTCGCCAGCACAGCGGCGGCCACACCCCGGCGCCGAACTGGCCGACGTTTATCGCGTTTGCCGAACGCTACTTCACGGTGCCGGCGGAGGCCGCAAAAAAATAGGGGCCGATTGCTCGGCCCCCAGGTGAAAACTCGTGCTCATCGCCAGCGGCTCGCCGGCTCGCCCCGTTTACCAATGGATGCGCAGGCCGAATGACATGGTCCGAGGCGCATTCGACTGACCGCCATTCGGATTGTTGGTCCAGCGCGGGAGTACTATAGGGGTGGTGATTTATGAATAAAAAGGTCCTGTTTGCCGCGACCGCTGTGGTCGCCACTCTTGTGCTATCGGCTTGCTCGGAAGCTCCCACACCAGTGGCGAAGGTCGAGACTGAAGCGAAGAAGGAGCCTGCCAAGGCCCCGGAAGCCGTTACCGCACAACGGGCGTTCTATGAGATGTACAAACCGGCGCGCGCCTGGGCCACCGATCTGCTGGCGCTCAGCGTGGTCGATGGCGAAGTGCCGAATATCAAGAATGAGGACGGGAAAGCCGGATTGTGGACCGCCATCTTCGTTTCCCCAAGCCGCAGGGAAGCCCGAAGCTTCACCTACGCCGTGGCCGACAGCGGTCCCGACATCCGAAAGGGAGTCAACGTCAGCAACGCGCTCACCTGGGGCGGCGCGACCAAGATGAGCAAGCCGTTCTCCAACAGCGAGTTTGCGGTGGATTCCGATGCCGCCTACAAAGTGGCGTTCGAAAAGGCCGAGGGCTGGCTGAAGAAACATCCGAACCAGAAGGCCACCTTCCGGTTGGGCAATGCCTCGCGGTTCGCGGCGCCGGTGTGGTACATCATGTGGGGAACCACCAAGAACGGCTATGCGGCGTTAGTGAATGCCACCACCGGCGAGGCCCTCAAGTAGCGCGCGCGACGCCCGATAGGCAGGATTGCGATGACGACGCGGCGGTCTCTCGCCCTTCTCGGCTTTCTGTGGGCAACACATATCGCGAAAATCGACGCGTGGGCTCAGAGTCAGGGGAGCCCGGTCGTGATTGGCGAAACGGTCCAACTGCAGTCAAACGTCCTCAAGGAATCGAGATCACTGCTCATCTCGAAGCCCGCCGGATACGACAATGGCACGGATCGATATCCGGTTCTCTATCTGCTGGACGGTGAAACGCATTTCCACTACGCAAGCGGAATCGTGAGTTTTCTGGCCGGGAACGACCGGATCCCGAAGATGCTCCTGGTTGGAATCGTCAGCGGGGGAATGGCACGCCGCACGCATGATTTGACACCGCCCTCGGCAGCCGAGATCGACAACCGCTTCTCGCCGGGCAACGGCGGGGCGGACGCGTTTCTATCGTTTATCGCCGGCGAAGTCGTTCCCTTCGTGGACAAGACCTATCGCACCCGGCCTTACAGGATGCTCGTCGGCCATTCACTTGGCGGGTTGTTCGGAATCTTCGCGCTGGTTACGAAACCAAAGCTCTTCAACGCATACATTGCAGCCGACCCAAGTCTTTACTGGAACAATGAGGCGGTAGTAATGCAGGCGGAGTCATTCTTTGCAGACACCAAATCTCTCCAGGCGGACCTCTACATGACGGCGCCTGACGACCCGGGCAAGGGTCCGAGTGCCGTTAGGAAATTGCATGCCTCCCTTGGCAGGACGGCTCCCGCCGGGTTCCGGTGGACCCTCGATTGGATGAAGAACGAGGATCATTTGTCGATTCCACTGCCGAGCATTTACCGGGGACTGGAGACCATCTTCGAGGAGTGGCGGCTGCCGGATTCGCTGGGGCTGTATGACAAGGGCGGCATCGAAGCCATTCACAGGCGCTTTCGGGAGGCTGGCGAGAGATTTGGTTACCCTGGGCGGACGACGCCGCCGTTCACCGTCTCGCTCGTGGTTTCCGACCTGATGAAAGCGGGGCGCCTGGAAGACGCCTCCAAAGTGCTGCTGCACGATCCGGCGGCCTATCCCCCTCCCTGGAATCAGCTCGATGCGCTTGCCAGGGCGTACGAGAGTCGTGGCAACACCGAACAGGCGGAACGGTACTACCTCTTGTCGCTAAAAGAAAACCCGCGGAATGAGTTTGCACGCAAGAAGCTCACCGGGATGGGCGTCAAAATTCCGGAATTACCGTAGGGCCGCAGGATCGGTGACGGGCCTCGGCGGCGCTCCCTTCAAGCCAGCAGTGCCTTCACCACGTCGGCCTTCTCGACGCCGGTGAGACGCATATCGAGGCCCTGGTATTTGTAGGTGAATCGCTCGTGGTCGATGCCGAACAGGCGCATGATGGTGGCGTGGAGGTCGCGCACGTGGACGGGGTCCCGCATGATGTTATAGCTGAAGTCGTCGGTTTCGCCGTGGACCTGGCCGCCCTTGATACCGCCGCCGGCCATCCATAGGGAGAAGCAGCGCGGGTGATGGTCGCGGCCGTAGTCGGCGGTGGTGAGCTTGCCCTGGCAGTAAATGGTGCGGCCGAATTCGCCGGCCAGAATCACCAGCGTGTCGTCCAGCATGCTGCGCTGTTTGAGGTCCTGCACCAGGGCCCAGCAGGCCTGGTCGATTTCCTTGCACTGGCTGGGGAGCACCTCCGGCAGGTTACCGTGTACGTCCCAGCCGCGGTGGTAGACCTGGACGAAGCGCACGCCGCGCTCCGCCAGACGGCGCGCCATGAGGCAGGTCTGGGCGAAGGAGCCGGGGTTGCGCGCGTCCTCGCCGTACATCTTCCAGGTGCTATCGGGCTCCTTACTGGTGTCGGTCAACTCGGGCACGGACGCCTGCATGTGGAACGCCATCTCATACTGGGCGATGCGCGTACGGGTCTCGGGGTCGCCCAGCCGCTCCAGTTGCAGACGGTTCATTTCGGCAAGCCCATCCAGCATACGGCGGCGCACCTCCGCGGGCACGCCTTCCGGGTTGTTGATGAAGAGCACAGGGTCGCCCGCGCTGCGCAGGCTTACGCCCGAATACTGGCCGGAAAGGAAACCGGCGCTCCAGAGGCGGGCGGAGATGGCCTGCACGTTGGCCTTGGGGTGGTTGTGCTTGGCCTGTAGCACGACGAAGGTGGGCAGGTCCTGGTTCATGCTGCCGAGGCCGTAGCTGAGCCAGCTGCCGATGCAGGGCCGTCCGGCCACCATAAGGCCGGTCTGGAAGAAGGTAATGGCCGGCTCGTGATTGATGGCCTCGGTATGCATGGAGCGAACGATGGCGATATCGTCCACCATGCGGGCCGTATAAGGCAGAAGTTCGGAGACCCAGGCGCCGGATTTGCCGTGCTGCGCGAACTGGAAGATGGAGGGTGCGATGGGGAAGCGCGTCTGGCCGCTGGTCATGGTGGTGAGGCGCTGGCCGTTGCGGATGGATTCGGGGAGGTCCTTGTCGAACAGCTCCTTCATCTTCGGCTTGTAATCGAAGGTCTCCATCTGCGGGGGCGCGCCCACCAGGTGGAGATAGATGCAGCGTTTGGCTTTGGGCGGGAAGTGGGGCAGCCCGGAGAGTCCGCCGATGGCTTCGGCGGCGCGCGCTTCCGGCGGCAAAAGGGACGCCAGGGCAAGGGCGCCGATACCTTGCGCCGTGCGGGAAAAGAAGCGGCGGCGCGTCTCCTCGATGGCCATCTGGCGCGCCACCGGGTCGAGCGCGTGCCGGCCGGCGGCCGCGATGCGGTGCGATTCGCGGTCGAGCCGCAGGGCCTCGCGGCGGTAGTGGCCGTCGTCGTCGGGAAGCAGGATAGAGCGGGGACCGGTCATTTGTTGAGCACCTCGTCGAGATTCAGCAGCTGGCTGGCGAGCATGGTGAGGGCCGCGTGTTCAGCGGGGGCGAGCGAGGGGTCGGGCTTGCGCTCGCCATCGTCCAGGAACTTGCGGGCATCCTCCGGGTGGGCGGCGTAGTAGCGCTCGAAATCGCTGTAGGCGCGGCGGGCGATGAGGCGCTCGTTGGCGGCCAGGGGCCGGACCAGCACACGCGCGGAGATATAGTCAAGGCGGGCTTCGAACCCAATCGTATTCTCCATTGCGGATTCGGCGAGAGAGCGGGCGGCCTCCACGAACTGGACATCGTTCATCGCGGCGAGGGCCTGCAGCGGCGTGTTGGTGCGCTCCCGCCGCACTACGCAGGATTCGCGCGTCGGGGCGTTGAAGACGTCCATGGAGGCGGGCGGGGCGCTGCGCTTCCAGAAGGTGTAGAGCGACCGGCGGTAGAGGCCGCTACCGGTGTCGGGTTTGTAGAAGCGCGTGTTGGAGCCGTCCATGGCGACGGCTTCCCAGATGCCTTCGGGCTGGTAGGGTTTGACGCTGGGGCCGCCGATTTGCGGGGCCAGCAGGCTGCTCGAGGCCAGGGCGTAGTCGCGGAGCATCTCGGCATCCATGCGGAAACGCGGACCGCGGCTGAGCAGGCGGTTTTCGGGGTCCTTGGCGAGCTTGTCGGGGGTGGCGAGGGCCATCTGGCGGTAGGCGGCGGAGGTCAGCACCTGACGGTAGAAGCGCCTGACGTCCCAGCCGCTCTCGCGGAAATCGACGGCCAGCCAGTCCAGCAGTTGGGGGTGCGAGGGCGCTTCGCCCTGGCTGCCGAAATCGTCCGCGGTCTTGACCAGGCCCACGCCGAAAATCTCCTGCCACATGCGGTTGACGGCCACACGGGCGGTGAGCGGATGCTCCTCGGTGAAGAGCCACTGCGCGAAACCGAGGCGGTTGCGCGGCAGGGTGGAAGCCATCGGCGGCAGGACCGTGGGCGTGGCCGTAGCACGCGAACTCGTCGATACATTTTTGAGCGCCGAGTTCAGCCAGGCCGAGCGGCATCTTCGCCGGCTCGGCAAGGTATCTGCTTTGGAAGCCCGCGCTCTCGGCCGGTGAAACAGCAGCCGTTGCTTGCAGGAGATGAAGTATGAGTGTGACGAATATAAACCCACCGATCGCCCAGACCGACATCGATCAACTGTGCATTAATACGATTCGCACA
>PLDO01000419.1 GCA_003136215.1 Bryobacterales bacterium | reverse complement strand
GGACGCGCTCGACCGGCCCCAGGACCGTCTACACTTCGTACACGTCGCCGGAACCAACGGAAAGGGCTCCACCTGCGCCATGATCGCTTCCGGCCTGCACGCAGCGGGGCGGCGCACGGGACTGTTCACCTCACCCCACCTGGCGGAGCCCACGGAGCGCATCCAGATCGATGGCCGGCCCATATCCGCCGGGCGTTTCGCCGCGGCTTTCGAGCGCGTCCACGCCGCCGTGGAGCAACTGCTGGCCAACGGCTTAATCGACCTGCACACGACATACTTTGAAACCGTGACCGCCATGGCTCTGGTAGTCTTCGCCGAAGAGGCGGTGGACATGGTGGCGCTGGAGGTGGGGCTGGGCGGGCGGTTAGACGCCACCAATGTGGTGACGCCGGACTTGTGCGTGATTACGCCGATCGATTTCGATCACGAGGCGTACCTGGGGCGCAGTCTGGAAGCCATCGCCGGCGAGAAGGCCGGCATTCTGAAAGCGGGTGTGACGGCGGTCTTTGCGCGGCAGCGCAGCGAAGCGGCGGCGGTGCTGGATCTGCGCGCCGCGCAACTCTCCATCCCGGTGGCGCGCACGGAGGCGTGGCGCATCGACGATCTGCAACTCGACGCGCGCCGCAGCCGGTTTCTGCTGAGCGGCGAGTTGGATCTGGAAATCGTCTGCCCGCTGGCCGGCGAGCACCAGGTGGAGAATGCCGCCACCGCCGCCGTGGCGCTCACGCGGCTGGGGGTGGCCGCGCCGGAGATCGTCGCGGGGATCGCGCAGACGCGCTGGCCGGGACGCTTGGAGCGCGTGTCGGAACATCCCGAGATCATCCTGGATGGCGCGCATAACCCCGCCGGGGCGCGCGCCCTGGCGGCATACATCGCACGCTTCTATGCCGGGAGGCGGGTACGCCTGATTTACGGGGCGATGCGCGACAAAGCCATCGACGAAATCAGCGGAATTCTCTTCCCGATGGCAGACCAGGTGATCGTCACCGCTCCGCGCCAGGCGCGGGCCCTTGCCCCCGAGTCCATACGGCAGGCTTCCGAGCACCCCGATCTGCGCATCGCGGCGAATCTGCGCGAGGCCCTGGCAATGGTGAAGGACGCCACGGCGGAGGACGCCATCTTCATTACCGGCTCTTTATTTCTGGTGGCGGAAGCGCGGGAAATGCTGGTGGTATAGTGGGCGAATCGATGAGTCTGGTCCGCTCGGTGTTCTTCTCCACACCCCTGATCGTCCTGAGCACCATCGTGATGGGAACGCTGTCCCTGATCGATTCTTTTTTCGACCGCACGGGGAAATCGCAGCACCAGTTGGCGCGCGCGTGGGCCAGGATGCTGCTGGCGGTCTGCTTCATCCGGGTGCGCGTGGAAGGGTTGGAAAAGCTCGATCCGCGCGGCGCCTACGTATTCGTGGCCAACCACGGCAGCTTCATGGACATTCCGGCGCTGCTCGCCTCGCTGCCGCAGCAGTTTCGCTTCTTCGCCAAGACGGGACTATTCCGCATTCCCTTTCTGGGCACGCACCTGCGCCGCGCCGGACATTTGCCGGTGGACCGGAGCAGCCCGCGGGCTTCGTTGAAGAGCATGCAGGAAGCGGCGCGCATCATCAACGGGCGCGGCATCAGCGTGTTGAACTTTCCGGAGGGCGGGCGCTCGGCGGCGGGGCTGCGCGAATTCAAGGAAGGCCCGGCGTATATCGCCATCAAGGCCGGGGTGCCGGTGGTGCCGGTGGCCATCGTGGGCATGCGGGATTTGTTGCCGATGGGCTCCATCCATCTGCGCAGCGGCAGGGTGGTGCTGCGCGTGGGAGACCCGATCGACACCAGGGGCCTCGGTACCTCCGACCGGATGGAGTTGACCGGGCGGCTCTACCGTGAAGTATCGCAACTGCTCGCCGAGGGAAGGGAGACCGCTCCGGACCCCAAGTGGGTACCCCGGTCGCGGCTCTGATTGGAGCCGCGGCAACTCCCATCGGAGCCGCGCGCGTCAGCAAGCGGTTTCTGAAACGGCGTGCTACGCTCGGGGCATGGGCCCCTTCGGCTTGTGCCGCATGGCCGCGGCCGTGTGCTTTGTAGCCGTTCTGCCGGCCGCCGATTTCACCACCTACATTGGCGACACGAGCGACTATCGTGTGGCGCGGTTGCTGGCCGATGCTGCCGGCAACACCTACGTGGCGGGCAGCCGTGACGGCGGAATCTTCGTCATGAAGCTGGACACGGCGGGCAAGATCACGCTGTTCGCCACGCTCAGCGGTAAGGGCACGGACCAGCCGAACGATCTGGCGGTGGACGCGGCGGGCAACCTCTATGTGGCCGGAGCGACCACCTCGGCGCTGCTGCCGGTGCGCAACGCCCTGCAATCCACGCCGGGGCCGGGCTTTGTCGTGAAGTTTAACCCGGACGCCACGCAGGTTCTAATCTCGACTTACTTCCCCGAGGCCATACAGGCGCTGGCGGTGGATGCGGCGGGCAATCTCTACGTGACGGGTTCCACTTACTCCGCGGCGTTTCCGGTGACGCCCGGGTTGCCGGCGGGTACGGTAACACCGCCCGGGTCGATCAACGCCACGTCGGCGGCATTCGTCACCAAGATCTCCGCGGCAGGCGACCACATACTGTATTCGACGCGCATATCCGGCCACCAGAAGAACTGCGGCGCGGGCAGCAGTTGCTTTCTGAGCAGCCGGAGTACGGTGGGAAGCGCCATCGCGGTGGACGCCGCGGGCAATGCCTATCTGGCCGGGAACACCGACACTTACGACTTGCCCACCACCACGGGCGCGTTGCTTGGGCAGGGCACGGGAGCATTCGTGGCCAAGGTAAATGCCGCCGGCACGGCTCTGGTGTATCTGACTTACCTGGGGCCGGGTTACTCCCCGCTGAGCCCCTACACCAATCCGGCGAACACGGTGACGGGCATCGCGGCCGATGCGGCCGGAAACGCCTATGTGACGGGCTCCACGTTCGATGACGCTTTCCCGGCGACCGCCGGCGCGTACCAGACGGCGCGGGCGGGCGGTACGGACGCGTTCGCCGCCGAGCTGAATCCGCTGGGCAGCGCCGTAGTGTGGGCGACGTACCTGGGCGGCAAGGGCACCGATGCCGCACACGCCATCGCACTCGACGGAAGGGGCGACGTCTGGGTGAGCGGGACCACCGATTCGACGGACTTTCCCAATCAGCAGGGCTGGTCGCAGGGCAGCGATTTCGTGGCTGGGCTGAACCCCACGGGCACGACGCTCTTCTACAGTTCGCGCCTGCCAGACGATACCGCTGCCGCCAGTCTCGCGGTGGACGCTATCGGCACGCTGCACCTGGCTGGGTACGGCGGCCTGGTTTCGACCCTCTCGCTGATGCAACCCGTGGCGCCGCGCATCTTCGGCATTGCCAACGCGGCGTTCGGGCCCGTAGGCGGGCGCATCGTTGGGGGGGAGCTGATCTCCATCTACGGGCCGCACATTGGGCCGGTGGCGCCGGTCACGGCGGTTGCGGACGCTTCCGGCATGATGCCGAAATCCCTGGGCGGAGTGCAAGTGTCCGTCAACGGCTCGCCGGTGACGCTGCTCTACGTGTCCGATTCGCAGGTGAACGCGGTGGCGCCGCTGAACTTGTCCGGCACCACGGCGCGGGTACAGGTCAGCTTTAACGGCGTGCCGCCTGTCGACTTCGTGGCCGCCGTAGTGGCGGCGATTCCCGAAATCTTCCAGGGCGTCGACGGCGCGGCGGCAGCCGTCAATCAGGATGGCAGCATCAACTCGGCGGAGCATCCGGCGCCACCCGGAAGCATCGTTGCCATCTGGGCCACCGGCATTGGCGCGACGCCATACGGCGTTTGGCAGGATGGCCGCATCGCCGCGGACGCCGCGGACTTCGGCTGCTGCCAGATAACCTGGGCGCAAGGGAGTCCGGCCGACGTGGTATATGGAGGTGCGGCGCCGGGGATTGTCGCGGGCGTCGCGCAGGTCAACTTCCAGGTGCCCGTCCAGTTTGCGAACTTCCGGCTGGGTTACAGCCCCACGCTCTCTGTCGCTCTTGGCGCCGGCGGCATGACATCGCACGCGGTACAGATCTTCGTGACAGTGCCCGACTGACGGTCGTCCGAGCTTCGCTCGGATNNGGACAAGGCAGAGCCTTATCCCGCTGGAAAGGTGGTAAGGTGGCTTGTTTGCGAATCTCAGATCAAAGTACATCAGCCAAGCGGGATCTGTTTGCGGTAAGCGCCGTCTTTCTTTTTCTCGAACTGGCGTTCATCCGATGGTTTCCGGCGCACGTTCTGTTCCTGACTTTCTTCACGAACACGGTCCTGCTGGCGTCGTTTCTGGGCCTGTCGTTAGGCTGCCTGGCGGCGCGCCACAGGCGTAACTACCTCACGCTCACGCCGCTGTTGCTGGCTGTCGCGCTGGCCGCCGGAATTGGCATGGAGTGGGTGCGTCTCGCACTCCAGGACATCCTCGATGTAGGCGGCAATAAGGTTACGCCTCAGGTGGTGTACTTCGGCAGCGAGGCCCGGGTGTCGGATGTGGCGGCGTTCGTCATCCCCATCGAATGGGTGGTGGGAGTCTTCTTCGCCCTGATTGCCGCCACCATGATCGGTTTGGGGCAGTTGCTGGGCCGCCGCCTCGCGGCGATTCCGAACGCCGTGGAAGCCTACATGATCAATATCGGCGGCAGCCTGGCCGGAATTCTGTTGTTCCAGTGCTGCTCGTGGTGGCTGGCTCCTGTCTGGTGGTTTGCTTTGGTGGCGGCCGGGCTCGCCTGGTTTCTTTGGAAAGACGCGCCGCGGAGGTGGTGGGCCATTGGAGTTTCCGCCGCCGTTCCGCTGCTGCTGCTGGCCCCCGATTACTTTTCGATCGGCGTGATTCTCCAGAAGTTCCCGGTGGAATCCTGGTCTCCGTATTACCGCATCAACTACGCGCCGGATACGCGCACCATCGTAGTGAATCTCTTAGGGCACCAGAATATGGTCAGCCGTAAGGATCCGTTCCCCGGCTACGCGATTCCCTACCTGCTGAACAGGGACGCATCCCAACCGCCTTTCCACGATATTCTCATCATCGGGGCGGGGTCCGGCAACGACGTGAGCCGCGCGCTGGCGTGGACCGCGCCCGATGCGCGCATCGATGCCGTCGAGATCGACCCGGTCATCCAGGGTCTCGGCCGGGACAACCACCCGGACCGGCCCTACCAGGATCCGCGCGTGAAGGTGTACCTGACGGACGGCCGGAACTTCCTGCGTTCCACCGGCCGCAAGTACGATCTGATTGTCTTCGCGCTGATCGATTCGCTGGTGCTGCACAGCAGTGTCAGCAACCTCCGCTTGGAGAGCTATCTGTTCACCGAGGAGGCGCTGGGGGATGTGCGGCGCGCGCTCAACCCCGGCGGCCTGTTTGTGATGTACAACTATTTCCGGCAGGGCTGGATTGTCGCCCGCCTGGCAAAGACCGCGAACGCCGCCTTTGGCCGGCCGCCGGTGGTGCTGACCCTGCCGCAGCGCGACGCGATCACCGTGGACCAGAAGGCGGAAGGATTCACCTTGATCTTCGACGGCCCGCGGGCGGCGGCCATGGAGCGCGCCTTCCGGGAGAAAGGGCCGTACGAGGTTCCGACCGGCCTCGCGCCCGGCCCGTCCTCGCCCGACGGTTTTGCGGCGCCCCCCGGCGGTAGCTCCATCCGCCTGAGCCCTGCCAGAGTCGAAATTCCGGCCGATCTGCGCACGGCCCGGGACGCCTGGCCTTTCCTCTATCTGCGGAGTCCCATGATTCCGGGCCTGGTCTGGCGGGGAATCCTGGTGATGGGCCTGATCTCTTTGGCGATGCTGCGCCTGTTCGGCTGGCGGACCAGCGACCGGGAATCCGCCGGCCTCGATGTCACCATGTTGTTGCTGGGCGCCGGGTTCATGCTGCTGGAAACCAAAGCGGTGGTTCACATGGCGCTGATTTTCGGCAGCACGTGGATCGTCAACGCGGTAGTATTTTCCGCGGTGCTGGTGATGATCCTAATCGCCAACCTGTGCGTGCTGAAGCGGCAGCCCGCGGGACTCGCGCCCTATTACGCCGGGCTGCTCGCGACGCTCGCGCTGAACGTGGTGGTGCCGATGGACAGCTTCCTTGGCTGGCCCATGGCGGCGCGGGCGCTGGCCGCCGGAGCCTTGGTTCTGGCGCCCGTTTTCTTTGCCGGGGTGGTCTTTGCGATGCTCTTCCGGCAGGCGAAGAGACCAGAGCAGGCGCTGGCATACAATACGGCCGGCGCCATACTGGGCGGCTTCGCGGAAAGCAGTTCGCTGATCGTCGGCTTTCAGTACCTCATCGCGCTGGCGGGCGTGATCTATCTGGCCTCATGGGCGCTGGCCGCGCGGGCTACGGCGCGGCGCGTTATCCCATGACCGCCGGAGCGCCGCCATCCAAACCCATGCCCGCCTTACCGCGCGATCGCTGGATTTTGTAATAGCAATTTTACACACCAAAGTAAAAATTACGGTGCGGATGAGGCACTTAACGCACCCTTGCTGCCTGAAAAGCCGAAACCGGCGGCTCGGCGGTACGCCAACGGGTGAGCCAAACTCCAGGCGTCCACCAGTTAAGGCAGAAGATTCCGGCGCAGGCGCACCAGGTGCGCCTCCAAAGCACCAGGGTCCTGGAGTATGTCGTTTTCCAGTTCGCTCAGTTCCCGGGCAATGATGAGGTGCTCGGCATTGTAGCCCAGTTTCGGCGATTTGGTGTCCAACCTGCGCTTGTCCAAACGCTGTAGCACGGCAACTCCTTTTCCCAACCTCTCTCTGATTTCGCTCATCGTCCCATCCTCCAGACAGCGCGTTTCGTCCTGCAACAACCTTAACCCTGGAAGTGGCAAAGTCAGAATGGGTGATTCATGCAATTTGGGAAGAGGAAACTACGGATGGTGTGCCGGTCAGGAGCGCCGCAAGCTAAGTCCCCTGCGGTTTTAGAGGAAAGTGCGGGAGCGGAGAAGCCGGGATCCGCACTAGAATCGTAAACGTCGGACAAAACGAACAATGCACAAGAAGAAGGCCACGCAGATCCGGACTTGAAAACCCGCCACCTGCTCCCGGGGAACAAGCTGTCACCTGGAGGCACCCACCCCCTATCCTCTTGCTGGCGGGAACAAGCTGTCGCCCGCCAGCAATCCCACCCTGGAATTTAACCCACATGCGGAGACTCGCCCGGGACGAGCCGTTGCTGGCTATGAGGCTGAAGCGGTTGACACGATGGTCTCGCTGGAATCCTGCCGGGGCGATGCCGCGAGCAGGGGAACGCGCAGTTCGATTCGGGTACCTTGTCCCGGCGCGGAATGAACACAGATACTGCCCCCGGCGAGGCGCACTCGCTCCTGCATGCTGACCAGCCCCAGCCTTGCCTTGCCGTCGACGGTTTTAGGGTCGAATCCGATGCCGTCGTCTTCGATGGAAAGGTACAGCCCTCCCTGGAAGGCGGAGAGCAAGACCGCCGCCTGCCTGGCGTGAGCGTGGCGCAGGACGTTGCGCAGTCCTTCCTGAACTACCCGGTAGACACACAACTCGGACTCCGCCGGCAAAAACACGGGCGTTTCCCCATGGGAGAACTGGGTTTGAAGTCCTTTGCGTTCGGTGTAATCCGTGCAGAGTTGCTCGACGGCCTGGACCAGGCCGATCCTTTCCAGGACCGATGGATGGAGCTGGCGGCAGACACAGTCGAGCTCGTTGGCGAGCTCCATGAGCTTCCTTTTCTGCAACTCGACGCGATCGCCCAAGGAGCTGGGAAGCTCCCGCTTGAGCTGCGCCATTTCCAGTATCAGGCAGCACAGATCCTGCGCCACGGAATCGTGCAGTTCCCGTGCCACGCGCTTGCCTTCCGCCTCCTGCCCGGCGAGGAGCGCCCCCTGGGCGAACTTGAGAGCGGTGGTATCGCGGATGACGACGACACCGCCCGCGATGTTTCCGTCGCCGTCGCGGAGCGGGCGTCCGGTCACCGTGGTCCAGATGCCTTCGGCAGCGCCGGGAGGGCGGACGAAAACCTCCAGCCCATCCACCGCCTCGCCTTTGATTACGCGAGCCAGGGGAAGCTCGTCGGCGGGATACGGGGTCAGTTTATCGGCCAGAAACAAGCCGAGTTCTCCGGCTACGCTGGACCAATCCAACCGCTCCCGCATGCTTCCCAACGCCGGATGCAGCCGCAGGGCAGCGGGGTTCACCAGCAGGAGCTTGCCGGATTGACCGTACACAATCACGCCTTCGCCCATGCTGTTCAGGATGGATTCCAGGATTTTGGTTTGGCGTGCCAGTTCGGCCACGCGGCGTTCCAAGGTTGCGGTGAGTTCGCGAAGCTCCTGGTTGATGCTCTCGCGATCCGAAACATCGCGAACGATCGCAATGACGCTGCCCGAAGCGGTTGGGCTGAGGCTGATATCGACAGAAAACTCGCTGCCGTCGCGGCGGCACCCAAGGGAACACCCTGCCACCCCCATGGGACGGATGGAGGGATCCGATGCGAACTGGTCGCGGAATGCGGCGTGGATCTCGCGCAGCCGCACCGGGAGCAAGAGCTCGAGCGATTGGCCTAACAGTTCAATGCGGGGATAACCGAACATTCTCTCCGCTTCCCCGTTGATCCGAACGATCCGGCCCGCCGCCGAGACGACCAAGACGGCGTCTGGCGCGGATTCGACTATGAACTCAAAATCGACTTCCACCTGGTTTGCATCTGACACTCGAAGCGAGACCCACAGACTCGCTTCCAGTTTAGGACATTACAGTACGAAAATATCAAGCTTACGCCACCGCTGACAGGGGTATTGGTAATGCCCACAAAAGTGGGACCATGGTTCCCTGGTACCAGGCGGCCGAGCGAACTCTCGAACAAATCTGACCAGTCAGGATACCCCGAGATAGCTGGTAGCCGATCCCCCCATATGAGGGTATGAAGAGCGCATCGGCGGGGGGCTAGCGAATCGTTTCATGAGTCAGATGTGTTGTGTAGAGATAAAGACGGTTCGGCCGCACAAATAAACCGGGCGAATTGGCCCGAAATTTGCTCGAAAACTACATCGTCTAGCGGTACTAAGTGATTTACTAGACGTAGTGTATTGGTCGGCCTTGGCTGGTCGACCGGAGGGAGCAAAGATGGGAGACTCTGGCGAACGGCGTCTCAGCTGGCGTTACAAGGTAGGCTTGGCGATTCAGGTTCGCGTCGCCGAAGGCAGAAGCGTATCCAAGTGGCGCGCGGGAAAGACTTACGACATAAGCACGAAGGGGATCATGTTTTGCTGCGGTCGACCCTTGCCTGTGAACGCCCAGGTAGAAATGATCATCGACTGGCCGGCTAAGCATGACGACCGCTACCCGATTTTCCTGCTGGCCTCGGGCGATGTTGTGCGAATCCGCGGCAAAAAGATTGCGGTGCGGATGACCTTCTGCCGGATGGTCATCGAGAAGGCGCACGCAAAACCGAAGGTTGTCCAGCCGATGTCTGCCGCGGCCAGCGCCGCCAACATGAGCCATTAGCCGCGCAACCAGTTCAGGGCTTGACGAGACCGCGACGGACCGCATAACGCACCAGGCCGGCGGTTTCGTGGATGTCCAGCTTGGCCATGAGGCCGGTGCGATAGGATTCGGCTGTCTTGACGGTGAGGCTGAGCCGCTCGGCAATCACGCGGGTGGTATTGCCTTCGGCAATCAACTGCAGCACCTGCAACTCGCGCGGGCTCAGAATTTCGGCGGGCGCTTCGCCGCGAGTCCTCAAAAGGCACGACTCGACGGCAATCCTGGAGATGCCCGGGCTCAGATAGGCATGCCCCCGGTGGGCCTCGCGAATCGCCTCAACCAGCGCGGTTGCGGCTTCGGATTTCAGCACGTAGCCCTTGACTCCCGCATTCAGGCATTCGACGACATACTGTTCTTCCCGATGGACCGTCAACATGATCACCTTGGTGCGGGGCGAGACTCCGTGGATTGCTTTGGCCGCATCCAGACCATTGAGCCGGGGCATTGAGAAATCGAGAACTGCGATGTCGGGACGAAGTTTTTCGGCCAGGCTCACGGCTTCGAATCCGTCGGCGCTCTCGGCCAACACATGGAAGCCTTCTTTCTCCAGCAGCGTCTTCAGCCCCTGACGGAAAATCGGGTGGTCATCGGCCAGCAGCAGCCCAATAGGCATTTGTCCCTCGAGGAATGTCGATCGCCTGTTCCGCTCCCCTGCCAGGCTGCGAGTGAACCGATAGGGCGCCTCCCACCGACTCGACCTATTGTAGCCCGAAATAAGCTCCCATCTTAGACCTGAAGGCGAACAAAAACGCCAGCAAATCTTCCGGCCTGTTGGATAGCTCTCCAGTGGATTCAAGACGGATGCGAGAGAGGGCGCCCCGGTGCGAAACCGGGGAGAGACTGCGGCAGTTGGATTCAGGGCTCCCGGCCTACAGATCGACCATGGGGGAGGATCGGCGGGCGACGGGGCGCACGTAATAGTTGGGGTCCGCGAACTTCTCCCGAAAGATGCGCTCCCAGCGCGCGTTTTCGACGCAGGTGGGGCAGTGTTGGCAGCGGCAGTCTGGCGGCGAGGCGAGGCGATGATGGTCGCGATTCTCCGAGTTCATATTTTGACACCTCCGGGTTTCCAGCCATGAGAAATGTGCCGGTTACCACAAAACGAGAGTACGCCCTCACCGATTGGGCTAGAAGCAGGCAATTCCCGTAATTGGCCACCGGGAGATCATGGCCCCGATGAGCCAGGCGAGGGCACTACCCTGCGGGTGGAAATCCCGGGGCCGCCGGGGAGCAGCCGTCAAGGCTGGATGATACCCCGGCGAATCGCGTAGAGCACCAGGCTGGCCGTGTCGTGGATATCCAGCTTCTGCATGATTCTGGTGCGATGCGATTCGGCGGTCTTTACGCTGATTAACAGGACTTCCGCAATGGCTTTAGTGCTCATGCCTTCGGCGACCAGTTGCAGCACCTGGCGTTCCCTGCCGCTCAGCGGTTCCGCGTCCGGTCCATCATCGGCCCGGCTCGTCTCGATGACCAGGCGTGAGATGCCGGGACTCAGATAGGTGTTGCCCTTGCGCACTTCGTGAATTGCCTCAATGAGGTTGGAAGCGGCGTTGGTCTTCAAGACGTAGCCATGCACTCCCGCGCTGAGGGCCGCCACCACATAGGAAGTATCGGTGTACATCGTCAGCAGAATGACCTTGATTCCGCTATCGACGGTGGTGAGAATCTGGCGGGCCGCATCCACACCATTCAGCACGGGCATCCCGAGATCGAGAATGGCGATTTCGGGCCGCAACTGTTGGGCCATGGCCACCGCCTGGTGGCCGTCGGATGCCTCTCCGACCACCTCAAATCCGGCATTCTCCAGAAGAGATCGCAAGCCCTGGCGCACCAGAACATGATCGTCCGCCAGCAGCGTCGTGATCATTCCCAGGCTCCAATCCGCACAGCCCACATGAACGAACTATATCAATGTTGGGTACGAATGATCACCCGGGGCTGTACGCTTCGTTCCCGATGCGGCTTTCCTGCCGAATGATCATGACGATCTCGGTTCCGCCGCCTGGAGTGGAATTGACCGCCAGAGTACCGCCAACGCCCTTGAGACTCTCCCTAACGGAGAACAGCCCCGAGCCGCGCTCCGCTCTTCCGGAAAGGACCTCGGACACATCGAAACCGATTCCGTTGTCGCCGATGGAGCATTGCACCACGTCGGCGTCGTCGTAGAGGCGAATCTTCACGTGGGTAGCGCGAGCATGCCGCAGGACGTTGGTGAGGGATTCCTCGACCGCCCGGTACAGAACGGTGCTGACCATGGGCAGGAGTGGGCCCACAGAGGTGTCCACCTCAATGTCAATCTGTGCTGTCGCTGAAAATCGCCGGGAGATCGATTGAATGGCGGCGCCCAGCCCGAGTTCCTCCAACACGCGCGGCCAGAGGTCGTCCGCGCACGCCGCCAACTGGTCTCCGATCCGGTCCAGGATGTTTTGGATTTCCTCCAGTTTGCCGCCGCTGGTTGGGGCCGGCGCGTGGCTGGCCTTGTCGAGTGCCAGACTGGCGGCCGCTACCAGTTGCAGGGCTTCGTCGAATACGAGGGTGGAGCACCGCCTGACCTGCTCCTCCAGTTTTCTGTTCCGGTACCGCAAAGCGGTGTTGGCCTCACGGAACTCGCGATGGCCGATTTCGAATGGGGAGACGCACTCGGCGAAAAAGCTCGCCGCCGCCATCGTGAAGGCGCTCTCGGCGGCGCCCGATGAACCCAAAGACGGCCAAGAGTCCGGACGCGGATCAGAATCGGCGGATCCGTGTTTGCATGGCTCCATATCCAAAGTCCGTAGCAGGATCTTGCTCACGGATTCGTGGTGGATGACGGACATTTCGGACAGGCTGAGGCCGCGGGCCATGGCATGCCGTCCGAGTTCCCGTGCCCGGCGCAAGGCAGCCTCATGCGGTCGCGCAAGGTAAGCGAACAGCCCCTCCTGGTATGCGTCTACCAGTTGGCGGGAAATCGGACACTTCAGAATGCGCCTCATCACCGTTATAGAATGCACTGTCCGTCCGTTCCCGGACAGCCGGTAAAAGCCCGAATCGACCTCGTGCAATACCTCGCTGGCATTCGGCTCACCCCAGCCATCGCGGCGGGCCGGGGTGAGCGGTGATTGGCATGGCCAACTCAGCCGGCGGGAGTCCGGGCGGACTCGCAAAGGTACTGGTAAGGTCGCCCCGCGAAGCACGGCGGCGCTAATTGCGCCCGGCGAGTTGCCGTTGGCTGGCGTCGCGCGGTTTCCATTGGTACGCCGCCAGTGAGTTCTTCCAGAAATATTTCCCGGCCGCGACCGGACCCTTGGCATAAAAATAGTCCTGGACGATTTGGACGATGGCGGGCAGATTATCGACCGCCTGTGCGTTGGGCCAGTCGCTTCCGAAGATTAGCTTGTCCTCTCCAAATGTGTCAAAGAGGCGATCGAGGAGAGGCTTATAGAGAGCCGGATCGGTGGACGGCCTGTCGCCGGTGACACGCAGGACTTCGGAAACCTTGATATAAACCGACGGCCGCGTGGCCAATTCGCGCAGGTTGCCTTCAACGGCCGCCATCGCATTGGCATCCAGCCGCCCCAACATGGAGGGCAGATGATCGACAATGATGCGCAGGCCAGGCACTTTGTCGTTGACACGGATGACTGCCTCGATCAGGTCCGGCCGGGGGTTCGCCGTGTCCAAGGCCATATCCGCCTGCTGCATCAGCTTAAGTCCCTCGATGAAGGCCGCGCTGGCAACCTGGTTCACCAGGTTATAGCCCCAAAGATTGCCGTACCGGATGCCGAGGAAAAGCCCGTTCTTGTGATAACGGTCCAGATACTCCTTGAATTCGGGCTTGTCGGGTTGAAGGTTGCCGATCGTGCCCACCATCATCGGGTCTTTCTCTTCGACCTCGAGCACCCAAAGGTTGTCTTCGATCCACGGGCTGGCTTCGACCTCAATGGCTCCGACAATGCCCAGCGGCAAAGCCAGTTTGCGATAGCGCGCGGGCAATGCGGGCTCGGTGTTTCCCGGGGCGGCCGAATAGGGAGCGCCCTGCGGCCGGGTTTGATCGAACAGATGGATGTGGCAGTCGATGATGGGCATCGACGGGGGTTGCGCTGCGACGGGTCTTGCCGCGACGGCGAGCGCAGCGCCCACCGTGGAACTCAGGAACGCTCTCCGATGAAGTTCGCTCATGCCTGTCAACTTTACCATCCGGTGCTGGCCGAGCCGCGCCTGCCCCCGGCGGCCGCCGCCGCTAAAATAGTTGCTGAACCATGCCCCAAACGTCACGGACACCCATCGAATTATGCGGCTCCAACCTGCGACTCATCCCGCCCGTGGTCGCGGTGCCGGCATACAACCGCCGCAACTGTGCGCAGCACGTTGTGCACATCGGCGTCGGCGGGTTCCATCGCGCCCACCAGGCCGTCTACCTCGACGATCTCCTGCAACGGGGGGGCGGCCCGGGATGGGGCATTTGTGGCGTGGGAATGCTTCCGCAGGACCGCGCCATGCGCGGAGCACTGCAATCGCAGGATTGTCTCTACACGGTCGTCGAAGCGGACGGAGCCGCCAGCCACGCCCGCGTGATCGGCTCCATCCTCGATTATCTCTACGCTCCCGACGACCCGGAAGCGGTGCTGACAAGAATGGCGGATCCCCAGTGCCGGATCGTCTCTCTGACGATCACCGAAGGCGGTTACAGGGTGAACCGGTGGACTGGGGAATTCGAGGACTGGCACTCCGACATACAACACGATCTGGAGCATCCTGACCGGCCGGCGGGGTGTTTCGGCTACCTGGCCGAGGCGCTCGACCGCCGGCGGAAGCGTGGGGTTCCTCCGTTCACCGTGCTGTCTTGCGATAATCTGCAGCACAACGGAGACGTCGCCAGAAAGGCGGTCATCGGCTTTGCCGGGCGCAGAGACCCGGTTCTCGCCCGGTGGCTGGCGGACAACGGCGCCTTCCCCAACAGCATGGTGGACCGCATCACCCCCGCCACCACGGACGATCACAGGCGCATGGTGGCACGGGAGTTCGGCATCCGCGACGCGTGGCCGGTGGTTACCGAGCCGTTCCGGCAATGGATCGTCGAAGACCGGTTTGCCGACGGGCGGCCTGACTGGGAACAGGCCGGCGTGTTGATGACAGCCGACGTAGTGCCATACGAGAAGGTGAAAATGCGGCTGCTCAACGCCGGTCACCAGGCACTGTGTTACCTCGGCATGCTGCTGGGGCATGAATACGTCCACCAGGCCATCCAGGACGAGCAGATCTTGAGGCTGATCCGGACACTGATGGATGACGAGGTGACGCCACTGCTGTCGGTAGTCCCGGGGATCGATTTGAAGGAATACAAAGCAACCCTGCTCCGGCGGTTTGCCAACGCGGCCATCCGGGACCGGTTGTCGCGCATCGGCACCGACGCATCCGTGCGAATCCGCGAGTTCGTGCTGCCCTCGATTCTCGAACAACTGGCGCGCGGCGGACCCATCCGAATGCTCAGCCTCGCGGTGGCAGGCTGGTTCCGCTACCTGGCGGGAACCGAAGAAGGCGGCGGAACACGCCAGATCGGCCTGACATTACGTGACCCGCTGGCAGACCGGCTCACCCAGTGCGCCCGGAGCGGCGGCGCCGATCCGGGGGCGCTGCTGGGCATCCGGGAAGTGTTCGGAGAGGTGCTCCCGGCCGCCGCGCCATTCCGCGCCGCGGTGGCCGAAGCGTTGCGGGGACTCTACCAAGACGGAACGCGCGCCACCCTGACGGCCTGGGTGTCACCAGGGAGCCCGTCAACGGACGCCGCCTACCAGCAGCAATAGCCGCCGTCGATCACCAGATCGTGACCCGTCACCATATCGGAAGCTTCGCCGGCCAGGTACACGACGCCGCCCTGCAAGTCGGTGAGAGAGCACAGCCTGCGCATGGGGATCAGGTCCATCCAGTGGTCCAGCTTGTCCTTTCCCTCGGGCGTGGCGACGAGTTCGGCGAGCAGGCGTGTCATGGTGTAGCCGGGGCTGATGGAGTTGACCCGGATGCCCCGGTCCGCCCACTCCGCCGCCAGCGACCGGGTCAGATGAATCACTCCGGCTTTGGATGTGTTATAGGCCGACTGGTTCTGTGGCCGGTTCACGATGGTGCCGGACATGGAGGCGGTGTTGACGATCTTGCCGTAGCCCGCCTCGAGCATGAGCGCCGCCTCGGCCCGGCAGCACCAGAAAACGCCGTTCAGGTTGACGTCCAGAACGCGGCGCCACTGCTCGTCGGACAGCTTTTCGGAGTCCTCCCAGGTGCTGACGCCGGCGTTGTTGACGGCGATCGTGAGCGTTCCCCAGGACTCCCGCACTCTGCCAATCATGGCGTTCACGCCGGCCGGATCGGTGACATCTACCTGGATCGCCAGGGCCGTGATCCCGTGCGCCCGCAGTTCTTCGGCGACAGCAGTGGCCTTGGCGCCCGCGATATCCGCCACCGCCACGGCGGCGCCCGCCTGGCCAAGGGCAAAAGCGATCGCCCGGCCGATACCCTGGCCCGCGCCGGTTACCAGCGCCGTGCGGCCGGTCAGACCGAACCTCTCCAGAATCGGGCGGGCGGCGAGCACGGGATCCGCGGTGGCGGCGGGGTCATAGGAAGGCTGATTTCTCATGGTGTTCCTGTTCTACCACCGCGCACCGTGCGGTGGTATGCCAGCAGCGCGCCGGCGTGGTTAAACGTCTCCGGGAAGGCTCCAGAGCTGTCGAACGGTTGAGGGGCAGGGTGGGCGCTATAATAGCCTGAGGCTCGGATCGGCATGCGCGAACGAGGGCCCCGTCCCGCAATCCGTCGTGCCTTGGGCACCGAAGGCCGGCTGGCCTCGAAGACGTGGTTCAAGCCAGGGAGCTGAATCTGCGGTTGCAGGACACAACGTGGCCGACCTTACTCAGCTGAAACACCAACATGGATGACAAAGCCGCGCATCCGGTATGGAACGGATGGATACGGCACCTCCTGCTCACGGTCCATCTGAATTTCCGCAACTCGCAGGCGATCGTGTATGGGTATCTTGTGCCCATCATCTTTCTTCTCGCATTCGGTAGCGTGTTTCGAGCCGACTCTCCGCCGTTACTGGCTCAGATGGGCCAGATCGTCACCATCACGATACTGGGTGGCGCGTGTTTCGGACTGCCGACAGCGCTGGTCGCCGAACGCGAACAGGGCATCTGGCGACGGTACCGCTTGTTGCCTGTCCCGATTCCGTGGCTGGTGTTCAGCGCGATGCTGGCGCGAGTGTTGATTGTCGTCTCATCGATCCTGGTTCAAATTGCCCTGGCCCGGGCCATTTTTGGCACCCCTTTCCCCAGTCATCCGGGAGCGGCCATGGTGGCATTTCTCTTTGTGACCGCTGCCTTTCTGGGCATCGGTCTGCTGATTGCGGCGCTGGCGGACAGTGTGCCCGCGGTTCAGGCGCTTGGCCAATGTATCTTCCTCCCGATGATCATGATCGGCGGAGTCGGAGTGCCTTTGGCAGTCTTACCGGCCTGGGCGCAACGCGTCGCCGGCTTTATGCCGGGCCGTTACGCCGTTGAGGTTCTGCAGCCCTGCTTTGATGGCCGGAATGGACTCCCTGGCGCCGGCTTCCGGCTGGGGGCGTTAGGCGTCATCGGCCTGGCGGCGGGGGTCGCTGCAGCCAGGCTGTTCCGCTGGGAAGCAGGCGCGCGACTCGGCCGTCCCGCGCGCCTGTGGGTTGCGGCTGCCTTAACCGTATGGATATCGGTAGGCGCGGTCGCTTGGCAAACGGGCCGCCTGAAACCAATCTTGCCCGAAGCCGCAGCGTGGACGAATATCACGGAAGCGCAAATCGCCGAGATCCGTTTCGACGCTCTGCCGGGCGACCATGATCTGGTCGCACCCCTGGCTCCTCCCACGCTGGATCTGGCGCCGGCCAAGGAGTTTG
>PLDO01000121.1 GCA_003136215.1 Bryobacterales bacterium | reverse complement strand
CGCATTCCCGACGAGAAGCAGGAGCGAGAGATGAGCGAGCAGGATGATCCCACGCGAGTGAGCCGGCATAGCAGCACAGAGGAGGAGTCTACTCCAGTGGAAATAAAACCGGCAGAGGCGCCGGAAGCTCCCGGCGGAATCGTGCAGCAGATCTGGCGGCGACTCAAGGAAGAACGGAACCGGCCCAAGCGGGTTGAGATCAACGCTCGTGGTCAGAACAACATGGACCGGAGTAAGGCGTTCTTGGTGCTCGGAACGGCCGTGGTGCTGTGCGGCTTCGCGTTTCTCGCCTTGTTCTCCACCTCAAGCGCGGAAAAGCGGGTGCAGGACCGGCGGACGAAGCCCAGTTTGGGGAGACCGGAAGGCACAGCGCAACAGACCGGGCGTCCCGGATCCACGATCCCGCTTCTCAGTGCCGACCAAGGCGCCGGTGATCAGAACAGCGAGCAACTGAGTCCAGACGACATCCTGGCAACTTCACGTCGCCCACAGAAGGCAAACCAGCAGCAGCCAGAGCAGCAGCCGCCCAGCGAGTATGCGCTGAACCGAGTGCCTCCTATCAATGATCCGGCCCTTGAAACGTACCGGCGGCAGAACAACTACGTTCCGCCCCCGCCGCCTCCACCGACAACCGCTGTGGTCACACCAGTCGCACAACCAATGAACGAATCGGAGGGCCTGAAGAAATCTTCCCTAGTGTTCGTGCGAAACGAGACTTCGGCGACCGTGACGAATGCCAGCCAATCGACAAGTCGGCCTGCGTTCATCGAGCGGAAGGGCGGCTCGACATTGCTGCCGACCGGCAGCCGGCTCGTGGCGCGACTACAGACTGCCGTCAGTAGCGCGGTGAAGACGCCGGCCATCGCGGTGATTGAGTACAACTACGAGCGTGACGGCGAGATCGTCATCCCGGCAGGCACGAAGGCAATCGGGCAGTTGGCGCAAGCCAACCAGAATGGCCAGGTTGGTCTTCGCTTTACAGGACTCGAAATGCCAGATGGCAGTACCGACAGTATCGAAGGCAGCGGCGTCAGTCTGGACTACGGTCCGCTGAAGGGAGTCGTGAATGGACGAAATGGCGCGAAGCGCGCGCTGGTTCGCTCGATGACTGGCATTGGGACGGTGGCGGCTTCCCTTGTAGGTGGCCGTGGTTTCGGCGGCCTTACAGGCCCGATCGATCAGAGTGTTCTGCTGCGGGAGCGCATCGCATCAAACATCGGACTGGCAGGTGAGCAGGAATTGATGGCGATGGCATATACCCAAAACGTGGTCGTTACGCTTCCTGGCAACACACGGTTCTACATCGTCCTTCAGGAATCGGTCACAGCGCCAAATCGACAAGATCTGACGCCGGCCGGAGTCCGGACCAACATCGCCAGTGCAGAAGGACAAGCGCTGCCGACGGCGGCGGAGCTTCGAGAACTGGTGGCACTGAAAAACGAACTCAACCGAATGTATCGGGAAGTGGCAGCGACGCGGACATCGGAGCCACTGCAACCACAGCAGTGAGGAGTCATGGTAGCCAACTGGAAACCACTCGAAGCGAGACTCGGCGCAGCCCGGTGCGCCGGGTTCATGTTCATGGGGTGTTTGAATGGGATCAATCAGTACAAACACGGCCTCAGCCGGCGCTACTTGTTCCTCGATGACGAGGGCCGGGCCTACGAAGCCGCAGGGCGGAACGAGTTTCGCGAGCTTCCTTTCGACGAAGCCTTGGCACGGGTCGAAGAGCCATTGAAGGAGTTGGGCGAGACGCTCGAAACGGCGTACGACGATGCTTACGTCAATCGCAAAGAAGCAGCGTTACGAGCGGCGGGAATTGAAGTGCTACGGATTCGGATTCTTCCGGAAGATAGGGTGGTCTAGCGCGCACTCCGACACGCACTCCGACAGCAGTGGCGGGCAGACTTCGAATGCGGTAAATTAGGCCCAAGGAGTTGGGATTTGCGCCCCGAATACCCAGCAATGAGCCCGCTGCACTGGGTGGCTAGTGAGCTCGGGCGGTTCCTTGGCGACGGCTATCGGGAGATCCGCGCGCTCATCGCCTCGAATACCTCACACAGTCTCAAGAAGGCCTTCACGGGCAGCTTGGCTGCACTCGTCCTAGCCCTACTGGCAGTGGTTGTGATTGCATCGCAAATCCATCCGGCTGCGGTCATTCTTTCGGTTGCCTGCGTGCTGCTGATCGTTTACGGAAGAACTCTTTTCCGAAGGCTGGCCCTGTTCAGCGGCTACTTCTTGTGTGGCTTTGTGCTCTTCATTGGGGTCGGCCTGATCACTACGGTCCCGCTCGAAAAAGGGTATCCGCTTCTGGCGAAGGCTGTCGCTGTGGCCTTGTTTGTGGTGTTGTGTTTGGTGATTCCGGCCCTGTTGTCGATGAGACCTCGGCAGGAGATCGCTGCCGGCGGTGCAACCTGGGCTCCGACCGACGTTCACCTCAAGACGCCGGCCCTCACCTTCGCCGATGTCGGTGGATTGGAAGAATCCAAGAAGCAAATCCGGGACCTTGTCCAGGCGAACCTCAATGGAAAGAAGTTCGGAGAGTACGGTGTTTTTCGAAACGGCATCCTGCTTCATGGCCCCCGGGGGACTGGAAAAACGTTCTTGGCGGAAGCAACTGCTGGTGAATTTGGTCTGAAGTACTGCTACATTTCGGCCTCTGGCGTCGTCGCGAAATACATCGGTGACACAGTACGTAACATTGACTCCCTCTTCGAGAGCGCAGGCAGCCACAGACCGGCTCTGCTGTTTATTGATGAGATCGACGCCGTGGGGACCAAGAGGCAGCAACTCGGCGAGGCGGATGATACGGGTGGGGCCGCCCGGGCATACAACTCTTATACGACCCGTTTGATGGCACGCATTGATGAAGCACACGATCAGACCGGGCTAATCATCATGGCCGCCACAAACCTCTACGATGGTCTGGATCGGGCACTGATACGGGAAGGCCGATTCGATCTACATATTCGGCTCGATCTGCCCAATGAGGAAGAGAGGGCTCAGATCTTTGATGCCCAGCTGGCGAATCGGCCATCAAGGCAGTTTGACTTCCAGCCGTTCGCGAAGAGAACACCCGGATGGAGCGCGGCCAAAATCGGCACGCTGGTGGACCGCGCTGCTTTCTTTGCCGCCGAAGAACAGAGAAAGATTGAAGAACGCGACCTGGCGCGAGCTTTAGCGGAGACGGGCGGGAAGGACCGAGCCGCATTTAAAGAGGTGGACTGGGCGGACGTCGTTCTCTCCCCCGACACAGAAGCAGACCTCCGGAACCTGGTTCGCCTGATGGACCCCGCATACGGAGAACGGCTCAAGTTGACCATGCCCACAGGCCTGCTGCTGATCGGGCCCCCTGGAACCGGCAAGACAATGATTGCGCGGTTGATTGCGACGCAGACGAAGCG
>PLDO01000681.1 GCA_003136215.1 Bryobacterales bacterium | reverse complement strand
GACGGGCAAGATCAAATGGAGCCAGCAGACCGCGCCGGACATGTTCAATTGGGGCTGCGCGGCACGTAACGGCGATAAAGGCAACTGCCCGGAGAATGCGGGTACGGATGTCGATCTGGGCGGCTCGCCGGTCCTGGTGGACATCGGCGGTGGTAAGCAGATGCTGGTGCAGGGGCAAAAATCGGCCGAGGTGCATGGACTGGATCCCGACCAGAACGGCAAGATCGTGTGGTCCACGCGTTTTGGCGTCGGCGGCCCGGGCGGCGGCGTGCAGTGGGGCATCGCCGCCGGAGACGGACTGGTGTTCGCGGCCCTAGGGGAAGCGCCGCGCGGCGCAGAGGCGGCTACTGCAAAGACAGGGTTGTTCGCGTTCGACCCGGCCACCGGGAAGATCGTCTGGAACGAGCCGGCCCCCGTGCCACCGTGCGCCGGCCAGCGAGGGTGCTCGGTTTCGCAGAAATCGCCCCCCACGGCGATCCCGGGAGTGGTCTTTGAACCTTCGATGGACGGGCATGTGCGGGCGCACGATACCAGGACCGGCAAGATCATATGGGACTTCGATACGGCCGTCGAGTTTCCAACTGTGAACGGAATTGCGGCGAGGGGCGGGTCGATGGCGGCCACTGGCGCCACCGTCGCGGATGGAATGTTGTACGTAAACTCCGGCTACTCCAGCATGCGGGGAAATGTGCTGTTGGCCTTCGGTACCAAGTAATGCGGATTTGCCTAAGACTCCTATTTCTCGTTTCTTTGACACCCCTGGTCGTCTTCAGCGCTCCGGCGAAGACGCTGGACTTCTACACGATCGATGTGGAAGGGGGTAAGTCGGTGTTGGTCGTCTCCCCCACGGGAGAGTCCATGCTGTTGGACGCCGGATGGCCGGCCGTCGGTAATCGAGCAGCTTCCACCGAACGGATCGTCGCGGCGCTGAAGGGCGCCGGATTGAAACAGCTCGATTACCTGGTGATATCGCACTTCGACATCGATCACATCGGAGACGTTCCGGCGCTGGCGGCACGGTTTCCCATCCGTCATATCATGGACCACGGGCAGCCGCGGCGTCCTCCCTCTGGCTCCGACCGGGAGCGTTTCAACGCCTATGAGGAAGTGCGGCAGAAGATTGGCCGAACGGTGCTGACTCCGGGGGATAAGGTCCCCCTGACGGGAGTGGACATCCAGGTAGTGACGTCGGCGGGGCGGCTTCTGAGCAAGCCTCTGAAGGGTGCCGGAGCGCCAAACCCGCTGTGTGCCACGAACGCGCAGGCAGCGCCCATCGAGCGCGACGTGGAGGACGACCAATCCATCGGGCTATTGTTCCAGTTCGGCGAATTCCGTATGCTGGATCTGGCGGACCTGGAGGCGCACCTCAGCCACGAACTGGTGTGTCCTGTGAACCTGATCGGAACCGTAGACGTGTACCACGTAAATGTGCACGGACAGTTCAAAGGCATGGCAGCGGAGCTGACCGGAGCCCTACGGCCGACCGTGGCGATCATGGGCAACGGCGCGCGCAAGGGCGCCGATCCAGCGACCTGGCCAATCCTGCGCGCCACGGCGGGGCTGGAGGACATCTGGCAGGTGCACTACTCCGCCGCGGGCGCTAAGGATACGAACCCGCCGCCGGACTTTATCGCCAACCTGGATCAGCCTACCGACGAGTTCGCGATGATCAAGCTTGTGGTGCAGTCCGGCGGGACCTATGCCGTGACCAACACGAGGAACGGATTCACCAGGACATATCACGCTGGGATGGCCGGAGGGAAGAAGAAGCCGTAACCGGCATGTAGTTCTCCCACGCTACCCGTCCAGCTCGATCTCCTGGTGCTGCATGCCGGCGTAAGGGTACACCGCTACCGTCGGATCGCCCTTGTGCCGGTCCTGGAGGATCTTGATGACGTCGGCCCACTGGTCGCAGAAGTAAGTGTCGCGCGGATAGGTGTTCTTCTGCGTGCGGTCGGTGTACTGCGAGTACACGATCAGCGCCGAATGTCGTGGGTGTCCGCCCTTGAGACGGCGCTCGGTCAGGTCGAAGTAACTGGCCCCTTTAAGGCCCGCCATCCGGTTGTTCAAATAATGGATCGGGTCAAGCGCCAGGGGATGCTGCACGATGAGCACGCCGGTCCCATTCTCCTTCACCGAATAGTTGATCCACCGGCCGCCGTGAAATGCCTGGGCATTCTGCGGGTAGGCATTGGCCACTACGATATCGGCATCTTTGAACGTCGGCGTGCAGTAGGTCTTGGCCGCCACCCTCACTCCGGCATGATGCGCCTCCACGATATCGCCGCTGAAGATGTGGGTCGGCCGGAGTTTCTGGTTGTACATGATCTGCACCGTGAAATCCACTTTCGCCATGCGCGCGGCCTCGATCATGTCCAGGCGCATCTGGTTCTTAAAAATCTTCACCGGGCCGGCGGTCTTGTTGCCGGGCAGGATGGTCTGGTGGTTGTACTCCACCGTGGACAGCGCGGCCACTCCGGGCAACACGGCCTTGGCGCCACCCCCGTACCCGGCATCCTGATGCACCTTGATGCCGCTGAGGCAGATCTTCAGATCGGCGGCAAGGAACGTCTGGTTGAGCCGAACGCGGTTCTTGAAGGTGGTTTCGCCGACGTCCTTCAGATTGTCGAAGGCGTCGTGGTTCATCCAGGCGTAACGGGTCGCGACGTCCTTGCCCAGCTTCTTCTGGATCTCAATCGCGGTCATGGGGCGGTGCGTGCCGAAAGAGCCCAGGAACAGGATGTTCTCCTCTTTGATGCCGGCGGCTTCGAGCTCGGCCGCGATGAGAGGCGCCACCGTATAGGTAGGCGTGGTGCGCGTGAGGTCGTCGAACGTGACCACCACCGTCTTCTTGCCTTGTGCAATCTCACGCAAGGCGCCCGTGCCGAAAGGCTTCGCGATTTGGGCCGCGATCTCACCGGGCGAGAGCACGGGCGCGTTGTGGCCCGCCATGTCCATTACGTGGATGTCCCAGTTCGGCGGGAATTCCAGACGCTCGTCCAGGTCACCGGCGAACTCGTGGGTGGGAATCACTACCGACTTCCCCGAGCCTCTTAACGCCGGCACGGACTGGGATTGAAATGGAGCTGCGGTCATAGCCGTTCCGATCAGCGGAATCGCGGAACAGCCTTTCAGGAATGCCCTGCGGCCAAAGTCAAAAGTCGGCATGAGGTCACCTCTCTAACGTTGGTACTCGGACGGATATACCTGGGTATACTACAAATCGAGTTGGAACACCAGCCCCGCCAATGGTTCACTATTACTATTAATTTGTCCTTGCCCTGGTGCTATAGTCTGCGTTTGGCTGGGCAGCCGTGATGGAAATCCTGGAGAGACCATGAGCCGATATTTCCTTCCAGTTATTTACCTCCCGTTCCTTCTTGTTTCTTCCGCCCTCGCGGGCGGCAACAACTACAAGAACTTCGATGTCGCCAGCTACGCCCGCGTCATCGACGTGCAGGAGATGAAGGACCCCGCGTGGCTGGAGAGGAGTTGGGCGGCCGTAACCAAGTACGTGAAGTTCGACAAGATCTATCTCGAGACCCACCGCGATACGGTGATGCCCGATCAGGCGACCCTGGACCAGGCAAAGAAGTTCTTCGCCAGCAAGGGCGTCAAAGTCGCCGGTGGCATCACCTGGACCATCATGGAGAGGAATGGCGAGACCTACTGCTACTCGAACCCCGAACACCTCAAGCTGATGAAGAAGGTGGTCGAGTTCACGGCGAAGAACTTCGACGAGATCCTCCTGGACGATTGGTTCTTCACCAACTGCAAGTCGGACATCGAAATCGCCGCCAAAGGGGATCGAAGCTGGACCCAATACCGGTTGGATCTCATGGATCGGACCGGACGGGAACTGATGGTCAACGCGGCCAAAGCGGTCAACCCGAAGGTTAAGGTCATCATCAAGTACCCGCAGTGGTACGACCATTTTCAATCCTGCGGATTCAACCTGGAGACCCAACCGAAGTACTTCGACGGGGTCTACAGCGGCACCGAGACCCGCGACCCGGTCAACAACAGTATGCACATCCAGCAGTACCACGGCTACTCCATCTTCCGTTACCTCGAGAACCTCAACCACAACAACCGCGGCGGCTGGGTGGACCAGGGCGGTAGCGAGATGCCCAACCGCTACGAGGAGCAGCTTTGGATCACGCTCTTCGCCAAGGCGCCGGAGATCACGCTGTGGCCCATCGGCCGGATGTTGGCGCCTGGCTTCGACTTCAGTCAGCCCTTGCGCGAGGTTGCCGGGGATTCGAGGTTGGCCGCCATGGCCGGCCCCGTATTCGAAAAAGTAGATAGATTCATCGGCCAAATGGGCAACCCCATCGGCGTGAAGAGCTATAAGCCGTTCAATTCCTACGGGGAAGATTATCTTCCAAGCTATCTCGGCATGGCCGGGATTCCGATGGATATCGTCCCTCAGTTTCCCACCGAAGCGCAGACCGTTCTGCTGACCGAGCAGGCCGGTTTTGATCCCAACATCGTCACCAAGATCAAGAAGCAGTTGACCGACGGGAAGACCGTGGTTATTACCACCGGCCTGCTCAAGGCGCTTAAGGGCCGGCTTGACGACATTGTCGAACTGCAGTATACGGGCCGAACCGTAGCGACGCGCGAATTCATGGGCGGGCGCGGACCCGGCGTAAACAAGTCCGACACCGACATCCTCGTCCCGGAGATCACCTTCTTCACCAACGATTCCGGCCCGGTAATCAGCGCTTTGACTTCCGCCAGCAAGACCTCGGGAGTTCCGATCCTGCACAGGGCTAAGTACTCGAAGGGCCTGTTGTACGTTCTGACCGTTCCGCAGGCGCCAGGCGATCTGTACGCTTATCCGCAGCCCGTCTTGAATACGATCCGTGAGGTTCTGGGCAAGGAAATGTACGTGCGCCTGGATGCGCCAAGCCGGGTCAGCCTGTTTGTCTACGACAACGACAAGTTCATCGTGGAATCGTTCCAGGAGAATCCCGTGCCGACGGCGCGGGTGATCACCGACCAGCGCGTCACCAAGTTGCGCGACATGCTGACCGGCCAGGTGCTGGCGGGCACGCCGCAGGGCTCGACGACGGTTTTCAATACGCCGCTCGTGCCGGGCTCGTATCGCGTCTTTTCAGCGGAATAACTGCCTGCGTCCGCGAGTTTGTAAGCGCCGTTCAGCCCCTCCAATCACGTTGCCTGGGTGCCAGTAGCACCTCACTCTGCACGGCACGCGGCCGCCTGCCCAAGGCCAGCGTGTGTTTGCACACTACGCGCATGGTTGCTTTGAACCATTGTGAATGGAACCCTCCTGGAATTAGAATCCGTGCAGAACTCTTGTTTTCGAGGTTAGATGACGATGCGCTCTTACACCGACTTGGCTTCGCCCTTAGCGGGAACCGTACCCCAACCTATTGATTCTACGGCCACATGCGTCCAGACGAGTTCACGCCAGATAAAACGAATCGCTTATGCGGTACTCCTGCTGGCTACTCTCCTATCCCTTCTCACCACGCCGGCACTCGCCCAACTGGGAGCCACCATAACCGGCGTTCTGACCGATTCCTCCGGGGCTACCGTGGCCGATGCCAGCCTGTCCCTCACCAACCAGGACACCACGGTCATCATCGCAACGATCAAATCCGACGCCACTGGGAACTTCTCGTTTCTGGCCGTCCCGGCGCCGGGCACGTACACGATTTCCGTTCAGGTCGCCGGTTTTGCGCGACTCGATCAAAGGGGCATTGTGGTCACGCAAGGCGAGAGAAGGTCTGTCGGGACGCTCTCTCTCGTTGTCGGCAGCGCCACCGACGCGGTCACCGTGCAGGCCGACATCACTCCCGTTCAGACCGCCAGTGCGGAACGTTCGGGCGACCTTGACAAACACGAAATCTCCGCTCTGCTTGCCCGCGGACTGAATTTTGCCGGGCTGCTGAGGACTCTTCCGGGTGTCTCCGGCGGTGTTGACCCCACGTCTCCCGCAGGCAACAGCGGACAGGCTTATTCGGCCCTCAACGGAGCCCGCGCGAGCGTCTCGCTGCCCACCTTGGACGGTGTCAATGCCACCGATCCATCCAGTCAAGGCCAACTCTACGGAGCCGCCTCGACCGATTCGCTGTCGGAGATCAACGTAAAGACGTCGAATTACCAGGCCGAATATGGCGGCAGCGCCGGCGGCAACGTCAATCTGACGACCAGGTCCGGCGCTAAGGAATTCCACGGCGATATCTATTCGTACCTGCGCAACGAGGCGCTGAACGCGAATTCGTTCTTCAACAACAAGAACAAGGTCAAGAAGCCGGTCTACCGGTATTCAACGAACGGGTTCAGTGTCGGCGGCCCGCTCTTCATCCCGAAGAAATTCAACGCCAGCAGGAACAGGATCTTCTTCTTCCTGAATATGCAAGATCTTTACAATGGCAGCCCTGGTACCCTGCAACAGCTCACAATGCCGACTGCCGAGGAGCGTGCAGGCAATTTCTCCCACAGTCTCAACGTGGGCGGCGCACTGATTCCTGTCTACCAGCCGGGTACCAAGGTTCAGTTTCCGAACAACATTGTTCCCGCAAGCCTGATCGACCCTGCCGGACAGAAAATGATGAATTTCTTCTTCCTGCCTAACTTTGACAACAAGGCCGTCAGCGGTGGCGCCTACAATTACGTCTATCAGGATTCGCCGATTAACCGTAGTTTCCAGTACACCTACCGAGTGGACTTCATGCTGACCGATAAGCTCCGCATGTACGGACGCATGACCCAGATTAACAGTCACAATGAAGGCTATCAGTCCAACGTGGCGGCGGGCCCGCAGTGGGGCCTGTTCAAGAGTTTCTACGATCAACGCATTGAAACTCCGGCGGTCAATTTCCTCTACACGATCACACCCACACTGATCAACGAAACCACTGTGGGTATGAATCACTGGGATGAACCGGGCGGTGCGCTCACGGCCGCGGACCTGGCCAAGGTCCAGCGCCAGACATACGGCCTGAGCTCGCTCGGCCAATGGTATCCGGCCGTCAACCCTCTGAACTACCTGCCGGGCATGGCTTTCTCGGATGTTCCGAACGCGGCTGGATTCTCTTACGACTCCCGCACCCCGATTCACGGTGCGACCACTATTTTCACGATCACCGACAACATCACCAAGGTCTTAAACAAGCACACCCTGAAGGCCGGTATCACCATCATGCGTACCCGCGCCTGGAAGGGTAACCAGGCTAATAACTTTTCGGGCGCCTTCCAGTTTGGCCGGGATGTGAACAACCCGCTCGACACCAATTACGGCTATGCGAATGCCATCATGGGCATCTACGACACATACCAGGAAGCCTCGTCGAAGCCCGGCGCGGACTTCCGCACCGGCTCATTCGAAGAGTTTGTGCAGGATTCGTGGAAGGTGAGCCCGAGACTGACTTTGGAATTGGGAATCCGTTTGACCGAGTGGCGTCCCTGGTTTCAGCGTTCCTATAAGATGTCCTCCTTTGATCCCGGTGTTTGGAATCCAGCCCAAGCGCCCATGCTGTACAATCCCGGTCTGGACTCGACGGGTAAACGCATCGCGGTCAATCCCCTGACCGGTCAACAGTACCCTGCGGTCATGATCGGCGCGCTTGTGCCGGGAGTGGGTAATATCCTGGATGGACTGCGGTTGCAAAGCGACCCCACGCAGCTGCAGGGTCTCACCAAGGTGCAGGCCATCACCCCAGGACCCAGATTCGGCTTTGCGTACGACATGTTTGGCAACGGGAAAACCGCGGTCCGCGGCGGCTTCGGCATCTCCGTCCTGCCGCAGACCCAGATCAATACCAATGTGCAATCTCAGCCACCGTGGTCGTATCGCCCGACGGCATATTACGGAACAACCACTACGTTCCTGAGCGCGGCGGGAGCCATTTTCCCGTCAAGCGAGCAGGGAACTGACTGGTCCCAGTTGGTGCAAATGTACAGCTTCAGCACTGGTGTCCAGCAGGACGTCGGCTTCGCGACTGTGGTGGATGTGGCTTTCGTCGGTAACTTGGGCCGGCACACTCTCCAGACGCAGAACCTGAATACGCTTCCTTACGGCGCGCGGTTCCTTGCCTCCAGTCAGGACCCGACCAACCCCGGCAAGCCGCTCCCGGACAGTTTCCTGTCGCCCTACGTTGGCCTGGGTTCCATCACATACGGGTCGCCTGTCGGAACCTCGAACTATTACTCACTACAGGCCCAGGCCAACCGGAGATTCTCACGCGGCCTGGAATTCAAAACGAACTTCACGTGGTCCAAGTCCATGGATTACAGTTCGAGCGACAACGGGCTTCTGCCTCTCTATGCGAGCCGCAGAGTGCTGTCCTACGATTTGTCGAGTTTCGATCGCCCCTTCATCGTGAATGTGGCGTGGCTGTATGAGATTCCGACCGCTCACTTCATGACACATCCCGCTGTGAATGCGGTTCTCGGGCGCTGGCACCTGTCGGGTATCCTGACCTTTGCCAGTGGCGCTCCACAGAGTATGGGTTTCTCCAACTCAGCCGGCCTCGACCTGATCGGTGGCGGCGATGGACAGAGGATCAATGTCTCTGCCAACCCGAACCTCCCTCGCGGCACCCGCAACGGAGACAGGTGGTTTGACACCAGCGTGTTCTCGATGCCCGCGGTGGGCTATATCGGAAGCGCCAGCCGGTACGTCTATCGCGGACCCGGCCAGAACCAGTGGGACCTCTCGGCGTTCAAGGACTTCAAGATCCACGAGAGGGCGAACATTGAGCTTCGCGGCGAGCTCTACAATGCCTTCAATCACACTCAATGGGCCGGGATCAGCGCCTCACCCGTCTTTAACACGGCCACCGGGGCGCAGACCAGCACCACATTCGGCCAGGCTAACTCAGATCGCGGCCCCCGTGTCATTCAGCTTGCTCTGAGATTTGCCTTCTAGCAGAGAGGGCTATTTCGATCTGGCAGCGTTTACCTCGGGCCTGACGGACCTGGAACCACCCCAAGGTCAGTCAGGCCCGGTGTTTTTGAGACCTGTCCTTATGTGTGTCAGCATGCCATCTATGAATCGCCTTATGCCAGCAGCACTCCTGTTTGGACTCCTGCTCCTCCGCTGCGCCTGCTGGGCGCAAACCACCCCACCCGATCCGAAGCGGGCGACGGAGTTTCTCGCCGATTCGGCCGCCGGATTGAAGGCCCTCCAAACCTGGTACGTAGAGGAGACGGGGCTATGGAAAACGACCAATTGGTGGAACGCCGCCAACGCGGTGACGGTGCTGGGGAATTACTCGAAGTTGAGCGACACCCCGGATTTCCGATCCATTCTCGCGAACACCTTCGAACGCAATTCCCAGAAACACTTTCTAAACGAATACTACGACGACGAAGGCTGGTGGGCGCTGGGCTGGGCAGGTGCGTACGAGCTGACGCACGAGACACGCTATCTGGAAATGGCGGAACTGATCTTCGCCGATATGGCGGGAGGCTGGGATGAGACCACCTGCGGCGGAGGCATCTGGTGGAAGAAGCCCAAGCAGTATAAGAATGCCATAGCTAACGAGCTGTTCCTTTCCGTGGCCGCAAAGCTGGCGAGTCTCACGCCGGACGCGCAGAAACGGGCCACCTACCTGGATTGGGCGCAACGGGAATGGAAGTGGTTTGCTGCATCCGGCATGATCAATTCGG
>PLDO01000103.1 GCA_003136215.1 Bryobacterales bacterium | reverse complement strand
GCCACGAGTACCCCTTCGAGAATTTGCGTTCTAACTCATTTCGGTCTTCAGCGGGTAGCCGCTGCCACGCCATTGTCGACTTCTTCCCTTCAAACCAGGGGCGCCCAAGTTGGTCTGCCACTTTTTGGCCGAGGTCTCCGGCGATCAAGTACTTGAAGACAGCGGCTAGCTTCTGGAGTGCCGCCTGCCTCGCCCAAGTTGCCAAGGTGGTGGCGTTCGCTGTTAACTGGCCGCGAGCACGAACGAAGAAGCCCAAAGCAACATCTGAATAGGAACTGGAAAGGACCGATTCATCCGGTGCAAATCCAGCTCTGAGCGCTTCGTCTTCCTCGATCACACCAGCGAGCGCCCGACTACAGATGAGTTCGTTCGCACGATGGAACGAGCCATCCTCGCCCAGTAGCGAGGTTTGCCTTAAGACATTGAGAAGGTGCTGCACTTCGGTTGCATATGCACTGCTCTGCTCAAAAACAGCCTTGCATTCGCTAAAAAGGCTGCCGAGGCGCTCGCCGGCGATCAGGGATGCTTCCAGTTGCGTGCCGATCTCGGAGGCAACCACCTGTTCCAGCGTTACGCTTAGAATGATGCCTCCGAGCCCAGCGTTGCGGAGGAATGCGCCGATGTTTGCGTGGACTGTGCCGCCAGGTGGAAAATCGCGCTGCGTCGATTCCCACTGCATCACGTGATGAAAGCAGCCGTTCGAAATCTCCGTAAGTAGTCCCGATAGGCAGAATTGGACGCCCTCGGCCTTCACCAATCTGGAATACGTATTCGGGAGTTCGGTGGGAATGGCCGCCTTATGCTGAACAAGTCGTCGCATCGCTCCAATCGACTTGTCCCAGGCAAGCCAGCTCAGGACTTGGCCTCCGTGCTTCATACCGTCCCACTGAAGTTGCGGCCCGCTACCGGCCGTCTCCTTCCAGAGCTGACGCCACCAACTTTCATGACTGGTATCTGAGTGCAGTCCCGACAGTTCGGCAATGCGAATCCACTCCGTCCTGGTCGCCTCAAAGAGCTCAAGCAGTGCATCCCCCCAAAGGCGTGCCACCTCCTCACCGATTTTTCGATTCTCAACGTTCTTGAGCGCCAGACGTTTCCGGCCGGCGTCCGGCTTGAATGGTGCATTCAAGGCCCATGTGAGTTCCGAGCGCTCATCCGTAGGGGTCGTTATCCATAGTCCCGTGAATTCTTGCGCCAATGGCGAAATACCGCTTGAAGTCAAGCAAAACAAAACAGCCGCGGGATGCTGATCGAACGAGAGCGAACACCGGAAGCATAAAAACGCATCGCCTCCAGCCTGGGCAAAAGTGACGCGACCGCTCTCGGTGAGATTCTGTTCCACGTTCGTCCGCGATGTCATCGTTCCGTCGTGCAAAACTACGAGTGTCCGGACTTGCCTGGAAAACACTGTCAGCAAGGCAGTACCACGCGTGAACGCCTCGATTACCTGCGACAGTGTTTCACCGTGCACTTCCTGATCCCATTTGAGTCGAATCGCAGTCGGTGTGCCCCCATCCGGAGTAAGGGCACGGGCATTCTTGCGCATTTCTTCGGCTGCAGATTGCGAAAGGGCCACCGGGAAAAAGCCGCCGCGTATATCGAAAGCCAATCGGCCGCTGATAACCTCTGGTTGCTCAGAGACAAAGAAAACGCTCTTAAAGCCCAGCCCGAAGCGTCCGGTTACAAAGGTCGGATCGTCGTCTGCTGAGACGCCCTTGTCGGAAAAATTGAGCGTCAGCATCTTCTGCAGATCTTGGTCATATCCGCGTTTCAGCCCATCACGAAACCCAGGACACTCGTGCTGGTTAATCGGGCGGCCCCAATGGGTAAACTCCAGGGTTCGTCCGGAGCTATCGAGCCTCACGATAACCCGAGTCGAGTTCGGATCGAGGCTCTTCTGCATCTCCCCAAGCTCAGCCACCGCATCGTCAGCGTTTTGGAATAGCTCAAATAACACCGACTCTATGCTGTACTGGAAGTCCGTCATCTTTCGCCGAACTGCGCTAACGAATGGTCGTCGGGCAGCCTCGTCTTGGCCGGATTCAAGGATTGCTGCCAACTCCTGCTTTGCTTCCTGGACGAGGTTCACTCCTTCGTTGAGCCGCAAACGTGATCTGTCGGGGGCTCGCGTTGCTAGAAGTTCGGCGTCCACCCGAGCTTGCCGGGCCGCAGAGAACTTCTTCAAAATGCTGTCTACACCTGGGATTCCGCGAATGCCCAATTCTTTGAGCCGTGCCTCCGCCATATCCAGGAGATAAGCTCGGCTGCGGCGAAGGTCCGCCTGCCCACCGTCAGCGACGTCTCCCAACACATCCTTGATACCAGTCGGGCAGCGAGTTACTACACCGTTAAAGTGAGACTTCAGTAAAATCGTCTCGATAGTCGAAGCAAAGACTGCCACCGGATCCTCAAGATCGTCTGGCCTCTCAATGGCACGCAGCCGAAGCAGGTGGCAGCCGACCGCGTGCCCTGGCGCAACGTAGTAGTATGCCCACCAGAGATCATTCGGATCTCCAACTATTAGCGTGCTAACCTCTTGCGTTAGGTCCACGGTAATGGGTTCGTCGGTGATAGAGACCGCATGCGTGCTTCCCCCTTTGACGATTTCGATCAAGAACCGGACTGATTCATTCAGAAACCTTCTCTTATCTCCCAGCAGTAGAGCTAGAAAGTCTTCACGATCCTGTTGAAGTGCATTGTTCAGCAATTCCCGCAGAAGTTCTTCCATGTCGTAGTGGTTGCCAAGCACGGCTACCAACGCTGCCGGGAGATTATCACCGATATTTCCGGATCTGAAGGGGCGCAAGAACTCCTTCAACTTTCGCACTTCAGCGCCGAACTCGGGCGGGGTGGGAAGCGTAAAGTGAGTGTGATTATGAGCCAGTTGCTGGGCTTCAAGTGTCTGTATATCCTGGCTCTGCCCTCCGGTGTGGATGGCTCCAATAATAGTTGCCTGCGCAGAACATAGTTGTGCCTCTAGAGCCATGTTTGCGGACGGCCACGTCAGGTCACGCGCCGACACCCAATTGCCGAGCTGGTTGACAAGCGACAAGTCTCCCAGAATGCTCCTTAGCTTTCCATCGCTGCATGCTTGAGACAGGTAAGCATCAAATGCCGCACGCCCCTGGTGATTCTGGAGACGCAGCAAAATGTCTTTGAGCTTGTCCAGCCCACCCTGAAGATAGTCAAACCGCTTCAATACTGAAGGTAGAATGTGCTCTACCAGCAGGGCGTCTACACCGTCCTCGTAGCCCCTGGCGCGGACGCGGCGGAGATTTGTCAAGAGACCCGCAACCGGGAGGCTTTCGAACTCCACCAGTTCAGGGAGGATGGAAGCGAGTTCGGACGGTTGGAACTTCCTGGTCAGACCGAGGCGCCATTCAGGCTTCTCCTCTAACCACAACCCCACCAATTTGATGGCCTCTTCGATATCAGGAAAGTATTTGCGAAGAGTAGCCAATCCCTGATGGGCGCTGATCCAATCCGGTAAGGCACGAATCCCTGCCAGCCCGTCCTTAGCCGGGTCAAGCAATCGATGGAGGTCCGCCTCAAGCCCCTCTATTACTACGACCGATTGTGGCGCAATACTTCCTGTGATAGCGAGTGGAAGCCACTTGGTTTTCTTGAGCAGCTGGCCAATACCACGCGCGGCTTGATCACCATGGCTTAGGGCTTCCATAATAAGTGGCGCGCGTGTACTAGGATCGGCTGACACAAGACAACGCCGAACGATGTAATTCCAGTCAAGCTCGGCAAGGTACGTTATATTGTCGGCGTTGAGGCACTCAAACAAGCACCTCTGGACTGTAGTGGCCAGATCGTTCTCGGGTACTCGTTCAACTATCCTCGTCTCCGATAGGAAGCCCTGCCACAGCGGTAGGAGATCGCCTGGTAGATCATTTTCAAAGTCGACCTTATCGAGGACAAACCTTTCGTCTAACGCCCCCTGTTCATCAGCGATTGACACCCGCTCATTTAACAATCCGCGCTGTGTGTGCAGCTTAAGCCTGCGGAGCACGGTGAGTGTGGCGTCACGTCTATTTTCGCCCGCTTCGAACAGACCCTTGAGCAGGGCGGAAACGTCGGTGAGAGACCACTCGTCGGATGGGAACGAAAGTGCGCCCAGATCGACTTTATCATTTGATGATTCCGCCCAGACACCCTCGGCGTCAACGGTGTGAATCCCCAATGTCTGCTGGACCTGGTGACTCAACTCCGGGCCCCATTCGGTGTCCAAAAGACGCCACGAAGAGACCCCGGTGTCGGTCGTCAATAACTGCCCTATGAGCCGACTCCAGATCTGTTGGTTGTGCTGAGTGGATGGCACGAACAGGGTTAGGTTGGTGCGCGTATCTGGTGAGCTGGCATGCATCAAGTAGCGGATCGCAAGGCGCACTTCGGTGCCGAGTGCAACGTTTTGAGTAAGCCTTCGGACCAGGTTGGAGCGTGCTGAAAACGTTCCAAGCTTCGTTTGCGCCAGTGTGACCGCTGAAGCGCCGACAGCGTCAATAGTCGGAAGCCACGTTGTGCAGAACCAGCGGGGAATAAGATTGCTGGACACGACAAGACAGGACCACTCCGGAAGGGCATCGCACAGAAGCGACAACCAAGGTTCAGCAGTGCTTTCCCGCGCGAATAGTCGGCCCTCGCTGTTGAAGGAATCCCATTCGTTAGCACTGATCCGTCTCGACACCCTGGTTCTAGCGTCTGTGACTGTGAGCAACGGCAGGCCGGAGACTACGTCGCGGATGGTTCGTGCGAGCACCTCCCCTTCGCATAGGGTGTCAAGGAAGTTGTTGATCCAGCTCGCTGCCGCTTCATCGAGCGCTGCTGCCGGCTGCACACTTCCAAGCAACCGAAGGACCTCCTTTTCTGGCCAGTTGCTGAACTCGTTATGGTACAGCCCAGGTGAGGCATCGACGCGGCGCACCGCCAATATCTGCTCTTCGCTGATTGGGGCTAACGTCGGAATGGCTTCTAAGACCTTTCCCTGGTCCGATGGATTCGGTATTGGCAATACACTGCTCTGGGCAGAGATGCATTCCCAAGACTCGCAGCCGGCTTGCCACCGTGGGCGCCAGCTGCGAGATCTGCAGACGTCGTCGTGGAAAGTAGACCACACCCAAGTCTGACGAATGGCATCCGCGAGTTCGCAGCATTCGATCGCAGTGAGCCATTCGCGCTTTGCGAAGTCAGCAAGACATCTTGGCAAGTTCACGAGGGAACCCTTGGTCGCTATGATCCGGTTCCATTCCAGGCACGACGTGCTTGAGACCGGACCATTAGGGCTAAAGGCTGTTTCCAACCCATCAATCCGCAGGCGTTCCGAATCAAGAAAGAAGAAGCCATGCAAATTGACGACTATTTGCCGAGAGTTCTTGACCAGCCTCACTTGGGCTGTACCTAAGGGCTGCTTGCCGACCGGGAAGAAGACGCACCAACGCACCTCTAAAGACCCATGATTGGGATTGCTAGTCGCGCTTGACGTGATCAAAGTCGCGAAGTGTGGCGTGCCCTTTGCTTTACAACCAGCCATGCTGCGACCCTTCGTGCGTTTGACAACCCGGGGCCAGTCCTGAGCTTCTTCGAGGTGCGCCACCTCAGCACGGGGCAACCGTCCGGCAAGGCCGCTATATTGGTAGAGTTCTTCACCGTGGGAGTTGTTTCGGAAGAAGGTTTGTCCGGCGACAGGAGCCAGCTGTTCGGGACCCCAGGGCGCGGGGATTCGCTGGCTGGTGTCCGGCATTCGCCACTCGGCGAATGGTGAATCGGGCGACGGGCCATCAGCCATCGTGATACGCTTCAGGTGCTGGAGGTTCACCAGTGAAGGTGCAAGGTCACGCAATGCTGTCGTGAGCTTCGTCCTGAACGCGGGGTCTTCTCCGGGCAGTCGCGCGTCCGTTCCTTCAAAGATCCAGTCCACCTCACCCTCTGTGTCTTGTTTATGGGAGGCTTGGCGCAGCGGGAACCAAAAGGCAAGCCACGGAGAATCTTCCCCGTAGATTGTCGCAACATAGTTTTTCGCTCTTGCGGCGATTTCAGGGGAATCACGTACGAATTCTTCGTCCCAGTCTGTGTGCCGCCAGCCATGCCATGGATTGAAAAGGTCAATGATCGACGAAACCGGCCAGCCGCGAGTTATGTCGGTCTTGGCGATGATGAAGAACGCTTCGCACCACGCAAACACGCTCTTGAGTCCTTTTCCGAATCGACCAATTGCTCGGTCGTCAGTTCCCTTGGTGCCGAGATTGATTTGGCAGATGGCGTCTCGGTGTTCTTCCTTGAATGGGCCATTGTTGGCCACCAGCAAGCCGGGACCGCGAGCCAATACGTGCGCCGCGGATTCATCCGGTGGAACGTAAATGAAATCGAGTCGCGACGCCTCGGCATCCTCGGCATTTTGAATCAGCTCTTTCAGGATGCCTTTGCTCGAACCGTAACCGCGAAGGAGGTCGCGAATGGCCTCAATATCCGATTCGGTGAGGTGTTCAACGCCGCGCGATAGACTCGCCTTGAACGAGGGAACGTTGCTCGCCATGCTTTTGTTGTGCTCCGTAATCCACGCCCCGCTGCATCTGGGTCTTGAGTACTCGGGCTGCGGTTCCGTCCCCTTGTCTCGCACACCACTGCAACTGCCCGGAGCCCTCCGCCTGAAAGTGTGATTCCAACCGGACCAACCATTCTAATTGAATGATCGGAGTTAAGTTCGCTCTCTCTACCAGCCAGCGCCAACTCGCCCGCTGACTTTTTGCCGCATCCTTGTGCCGACCGATCATCTTTGCATCGTGTTGTAGAATCAGAAGCTTACTGCTTGTTGCTATGGGTTAACGAGCCATCACATAGCCCGATTTAGGCCCATGAAATCAAAGGAGTGTGGCACCGCAGATCGATGTTCGACCGTCGCGCGCCAAATTTCTGACGCCAAGATCCGAAATGAAACAACACAGGCTAAGCTGGACGCCCAGCCCCCAGGATCGCTTGTAGCTACTTGATCCTGCGCGGTTTGGAAACTGAACGCGGCAAAATCCGCGTAAAACCGTTTTAGCCGAGCTTAGGCATGTTGACAACTTTGGGCTTCGGCTTGTCGGTGAAAGCTTCCCGCAAAATCTTGGTTAACCTTTCCTGCCTTTCGGGTATCCACGCCGCATAATGCTTCCTGACCATCTGCTCCGAATTTCCCAATAGGTCAGCAACGTCCCTCACCGAAACCCCACGCTGCAAGATGATCCTGGCGAAACTGTGCCGAAATCTGTGAGGCGTCGGCTTAACCTTCCATTCTCCGCAAAGCTCCCAGAGAGCGTTTAATCTCCGGCGCCATGTTTCGGTGATGATGTCGAGGGTCGTTGGGCGGTGCGCTCCAAAAATAAACTGCCCGTGTTTCTTTGCCCTGTCCCTGATGCGCTCCTGAAGCCATTCAGGAACCCAGGTGTAGACGTGCGTTCCGGCTTTGGTTGTGCGGATGAGAATCTCTCCGGTCGGCTGCATCCGGTCAGCCTGAAACAGGGCCACATCGGATATGCGAAGTCCGGTATAGATCGAAAGAGAGATGAAGTCGGCCAGGTCGTCGCCGGTCCATTTGTAGTGGAAGGTCGTCCCGTATTTGGTGCAGGCGTCGTACATGCGCTTGATTTCGTCATCACTGAAGGGAAGTTTTTGCTCGTTGCGCCCGTCGCCGGAATCTCGGGTCTTCGGGTTCTTGACCATTCGCGCCGGGTTGCGGTCTGTCCATTCGTTTGACAGGCAGTATTCGAAAAAGCTCCTGACCATGCTCATGCGCCGCGGGGCGGTTCTGGCGCTGACGTTCCATGAGGACCTGAACTCGCGCACGTCGGACGGCCCCAACTGATCGATCATGACGTAGCCCTTTTCTTCCGAAAAGGACTTCAGCTTGTTGAGCATCAGCCGGTATTTTTTCTGGGTGGCTAAAGCCGCATGTTCACCGAACTCCGCAAGGTAGGTCTTGACTGCCTTTTCGATGGTGGTACGGTGTGTGCGGGTTCCTGGGTCGTCGGACGCTGGTGATTGCTGGATCGGGGGTGCTATTGTGCCGGTCCAGTTTGCTGCTGCTTCCCACTGCCGCGCT
>PLDO01000206.1 GCA_003136215.1 Bryobacterales bacterium | reverse complement strand
CTTATCATGGATGTCCTACTTCACGATGGCGGACGATTTGCCGGCGAACTCCAAGACCCATGTGGGGAAAATGCCCAGGACGAGCGTGCCGAGCGCGGGCACCAGCAGGGCGATGCGCAGGCCGGGGGACAAGGGCTCCGCCGACTCGGCGGCTTCGCCCGGTTCGTGCATGTACATCACCACCAGGATGCGCAGGTAGTAGTATGCCGCCACGGCGCTGTTCAGCAGTCCGAGGACGGTCAGCCAGATCAGGTGGCTATCCAGCGCGGCCTTGAAGATGTAGAATTTGCCGAAGAAGCCGCCGGTGAGCGGGACGCCGATCAGCGAGAGCAGGAAAATGGTGAACAGGGCGGCGGCGAGCGGTTGCTTGCGGCCGAGCCCCTTGAAATCGTCGATGCTCTGGAAGCGCTCGCCCTTGCCGGTGAGCACGGTGACGGCGGTGAACGCGCCCACATTCATGAAGGCGTAGGACGCGAGATAAAACATGGCGGCGGCGGTGCCGGTGTCGGAGTGCGCGGTGAGCGCCACCAGGACGTAGCCGGCGTGCGCGATGGAACTGTAGGCCAGCATGCGCTTGATGTTGGTTTGCAGCAGCGCGGCGAAATTGCCGATGCACATGGAGGCCAGCGCACAGGTCCACACCACCGGCTCCCAGCGGTTGCCGATGGGGTCGAAGGCGGTGATGAAAATGCGCAGGAAGATCGCGAAGGCGGCGGCTTTGGGTCCGGCGGAGAGGAATGCGGAGACGGGGGTCGGCGCGCCCTGGTAGACGTCGGGCGCCCAGATCTGGAAGGGCGCGGCGGACACTTTGAAGGCGAGGCCGACGAACATCAGGGCGGCGGCCACGGCCAGAATGGGGTCGCCCGCCTGGTGCAGCACGGCGCGGCGCACCAGCAGCAGGTTGACGCTGCCGGTAGCGCCGTAGATCAGCGCCACGCCGTAGAGAAAGAAGGCGGTGGCGAAGCTGCCCAGCAGGAAATACTTGAGCGCGGATTCGTTGCAGCGCTTATCGTCGCGCAGATAGCCGGCCAGGATGTAGCTCGCAATGGAAGAAATCTCCAGGCCGATGAAGACCATGATCAGGTCGTTGGATGCGGCCATCAGGCACTGTCCGGCGATGGAAAACAGCAGCAGCGCGTGGTATTCGCTGGTCTCGGCGTTCTGCTGCGCCAGGAACCGGTAGGACGGCAAAATGGTCAACATGCCGACCACGATCACCAGAACGCGGAAAAAGGTGGCGAAGCCATCCACCATGAGCAAGCCGCCAAACGCCGGTCCGCCGATGGTGTACGCGTAGACGCTGGCGCCGAGCGCTCCCGCGAGCGCGAGCAGGCTGAGATGCCCGAAGGCGTACGACGAGCGCTTGTGGATCAGCGGATCGAGCACCATCAGCAGGGTGCCCATCACGGTCAGAATGATTTCGGGCAGGAAGCGCAGGGCGTCCTGCGGGTTGAAGACCGGACTAACGGGCACGGGCGACCTCCGTGCCTTGCGGCGTTGTCGTCAACTGCACCCGGTAGGGGACGTTCACGTTGGTCTGTTCCAATATTCGGTCGGTGTTCCTTCTCACGGGCGGGAGGAAGCTCTGCGAGTACACGCCCATCCACACCATCATGACGATGAGCGGAAGGATGGCCGCCCATTCGCGGAGGTTGAGATCGGGGATGTGGGCGCGAACGTTGGGACTGGCCTCGCCGTAGAACACGCGCTGGTACATCCAGAGCATGTAGCAGGCGGAGAGGATCACGCCCAGGGAGGCCCATACGGTCCACGTGAAGTTGGCGATGGCGGTTCCCTGGAGCACCAGGAATTCGCCGACGAAATTGTTGAGCGTGGGCAGTCCGATGCTGGCCAGGGTAGTTACCAGGAAAGCGGTGGAGAGCCAGGGCGCGACCGTGGCCACGCCGCCGTAATCGGCAATTTCGAGCGAGTGCCTCCGCTCATAAAGGATGCCGACGAAGAGGAAGAGCGCACCGGTGGATACGCCGTGATTGAGCATCTGGTAGACCGCGCCATCCAGCCCGGGCTGGGTGAAGCTGAAGATGCCGAGGACCACGAAGCCGAGGTGGGCCACCGAAGTGTACGCCACCAGTTTCTTCAGATTGGGCTGGACCAGGGCCACCAGCGAACCGTAGATGATGCCGATGATGGCGAGCACGCCGATCCAGGGGGCGCAGGCGCGCGCCGCGCTGGGGAACAGCGGCAGGCAGAAGTGCAGGATACCGTAGGTCCCCATTTTTAGCATGACGCCGGCCAGCATGATGGAACCCGCGGCGGGCGCTTCTACGTGAGCGTCGGGCAGCCAGGTGTGCAGGGGGAAGAGCGGCACCTTGATGGCGAAGGCGAAGAAGAAGGCCAGGAAGAGCAGCATCTGCTCACCGGCGGGAAAGGACAACTTGCCGTTGGCGAGCATATCCAGGATTGCCGGATAGCTGAAGGTCTGGGTCTTGTTGTAGATGTAGATGATCGCCCCCAGCATCAGGACGGAGCCCGCCATGGTGTAGAGGAAGAACTTGACGGCGGCGTAGATGCGGCGGTCGTGGCCCCAGATGCCAATCAGGAAGTACATGGGCACCAGGCAGACTTCCCAGAACACGTAGAACAGGAAAAGGTCCTGCGCCAGGAAGACGCCCACGAGGCCGAATTCCAAAAGCAGCAGGAAGGCGTAAAACTCCTTGCAGCGATCCTTGATGGAGTTCCAGGAAATCAGCACGCACAGCGGGGTCAGGAAAGTGGAGAGCAGAACCAGCCACAGGCTGACGCCGTTCAGCGAGATGGCGAAATGAATGTTGGGGGTGCCGATCCACGGCACGTCCAACACGAACTGCTCGCGCCAGGCAGTGCGGTCGAAGGCGATCAGCAGGCTGAGCGATGCGGCGAAGATGACGAGCGAGCTGGCGAGCGCCCAAACCCGGCTGGTCCGCGCCGAAGAAGAGCGCGGAATTCCCAGCGCGATGAGGAACGCGGCCAGCGGCAGGAAGAGAACCACGGTGAGGAGGTTCATCGGGGGAGACCTCCCAACAGGCCCATGGCCACGAGCAGGGCCACGGAGCCGAACAGCACCCAGGTGGCGTAACTGCGGATATTGCCGGATTGCAGCAGGCGCAACAGGCTGCCTACATCGCGGCAGCGCGCCCCTACGCCATTCACGATGCCATCGATTAGCCCCGCGTCCACTCCCTTCCACAGAACCAGGCGCGAGCCGCCGACCAGCGGCCCGACCACGGTGGCGTCGTAGATCTCATCCACGAAGTACTTGTTGTAGATCAACTGATAGGGCGCCTTGAACGTCCGGGCGAGGGAATCCGCCATGCCGGGCTTGACGATGTACATCAAATAAGCGAGGCCAATGCCGGCGAAACCCGCAAAGACCGAGATGTACATCAGCATGGGATTTTCGGCTTCTTCGAACGCGGGGAACATCGCCTTCAGGAACGACGGGATCGGGAAGAGCCAGCCGCCGGCGAGCGAGAGCACGGCCAGCACCGCCAGCGGCACCCACATCACGGCGGGAGATTCGTGGGCATGCGCCTTGCCGCGGTAGCTGCCGAAGAACGTCATGAACATGGCGCGGGAGACATAGAAGGCCGTCATGCCGGCGGTGACGATGCCGATCCAGTAGATGACCGGCGAGTGCTGATAGGCGGCCAGGAGGATGGCGTCCTTACTAAAGAAGCCGGAGAACGGCGGAACGCCGGAGATCGCCACCCAGGCGCAGCACATGGTCCAGAAGGTGATGGGAATCTTCTTGCGCAGGCCGCCCATGTTGCGCATGTCCTGCTCGCCACTGAGCGCGTGGATCACGCTGCCGGCGCCGAGGAAGAGCAGCGC
>PLDO01000504.1 GCA_003136215.1 Bryobacterales bacterium | reverse complement strand
AGGCAGACGGCACGATTTGGTGGCGCAGGCGGTTCCGCCTGCGAGGACCCTGCCGCGCCAGAATTCGCGGCGCGAATGGCCAATCTCCAGGGGCGAGCTTCGCTCGCCTGGCAAGCTGAAGCATGCCCCACCAATGCGAGTACTAGCGCGCAGCTAATGCCGTGGGCGGCACGGCGGACGGCGGGGAGACCAGGGAGAGCGCCATGGTTGCCCAACTGGTACCGGCGGCGGAAATCCACTGATCGAAACCGTGAGGGAAGCCGGCATCGAAGTAGGGCTGGAACGCCATGGCGCGCGTCCGGACATACCACGAGCCGTCTTCCAGTTGGGTGTCGAGCAGGTAGCGGATGCCGCGCTGATAGGCGGCATCGGATACGGACAGTCCGGCGGTCTGCAAGGCAACCAAAGCTCTACCGGTGGCGTAGGCGGTACTCTCCATGGGGGCGATATCGGACCAGCCGCCATCGGCTCGCTGCGCGGCGAGCAACTCGCGGCTGGCTTTTTGGGTGGCATCCTTATCGTTGCCGGCCCACGCCAGCCCGTGCAGCCGCCAGCAGCGATCGTCGTTGTTCTTGGGATGCGCTTTGGCAAGCCACGCGGCGGCGAGTTGAACCGCCCGGTCGTAGGCGGGCTTGTCGGTTTTGGGTGCGTAGAGCTGGAGAGCGCGCATGGCAAGGGCGGTCTGCCCGATATAGTCCGAACACAGGGGCGGCCGCGTATCGGCAACGGGGTACGGCCACTCCCCATCGGGGGTTTGGTGCGATTTCAGGTACATGGCCACAGCGTCGGTGTTGAGGTCGGGTTTGTAATGCTCGGCATCGAGGCCCACCAGCATGTAGGCCACCACAACAGGGCCGAAGGTGTCTTGGACCGGCACGAAGAAACCTTGATGCAGGTAGTCGCGCAGCTTTTCGAGACCGAACACGTTGGCTTTCACCTGCTGCGCGGCGGTCTTCTCGTCAACCTGGAATCCGCTGCGGCGGGCCGAACTGACCGCCATCGCCGCGAGGCTGTCATTGTGGCAGGAAACGCAGGCTGCTTTGGGAACGAAACTTGCGTCCGCCCGCTGAATCAAGGGCAGACTTCCCTGGATCGCGCTGGGGATGGTGTTTTCGCGCCGTGATTTGAGCGCCGGCGGGCTCGGAACCGTGCTCTTGGCGCCGGCTTTGGCTAAGTATTGAACCACCGGCGTTTCGCCGTGCAGCCTGGCGATATCGAGGACCGTGAGAGCGGAATCGCCGCCCAGCTTGTGCCCGTCCTTGGCGTTGACGTCGGCGCCGCGTTCGACGAGCAGTTTGACCACGTCCAGGTCAAGGAGATCGGATGCGGCGGCGTACATCAGCGGGGTGCGGCCGAGCGGATCGGCGGCGTTGACGTCCGCGCCATGGTCGAGCATCAGACGGACGGCGTTGACGTCGCCAAGTGCCGCAATATTGGGCAGGGCGACGGTGTAGTCCTTGCGGCTGAGATTCGCGGCGACGAGCAGGGAAACGCACTTGGCGCACTGAAAGGTGACGGCCATCTCCAGGGCGGGCTCTCCCGCTTGCTTTACGTCAGCGCCCTTGGCGAGGAGCAATTCCACGCCGGCGGCATCGCCGGCGGTGGCAGCTTCAATCAGGGGCGACGATTCGGCGGCTGGATGCGTGTTGGGATTGGGATTGGCGCCGCGCTCCAAGAGAAGCTTGACTGTGGCGGCGTTGCCGGTACGGCGGGCCGCGATCATCAGGGGCGTCCGCATGTCACTGGAACGGGCGTTGACATCGGCGCCGTGGGCCAGCAGGAGGCGGGTTTTCTCCAGGTCGGTAGCCGCCCACATCAGGGCCGTTGCGTTGGCGTCATTGCGTTTGTTGGCGTCGGCGCCCAGTTTCAAGAGCCGCTCCAGGGTGGCAGCGCCGCTATAGAGTACCGCGTACATGAAGGGAGTGGAGCCCTCCGGTCCGCGCGCGTTGAGCAGCTTGGGATCTTCGGCGGCGGACTTCATGAACCCGGGCAGGTCGGCGGAGCGCAACGCTTCGACCATGGCGACCGCTTTGGGATTCAGCGGCGGGATCTCGGCTTCGTTGGCGAGCGAGTCCGGCCATTCGGCCCCCTGGTCGATCCACATTTTAATCGTGTTAATTTGTTCCGGGCGGAGCGGACCGGTGGGGGGCATCTGCATGCCATAGGCGTTCCCCGATATCCGGTGAAAAAGGAAGCTATTGTCACTGCTGCCGGGAACCACCCCGCGGCGGCTAATGACCACGCTCCTCCGGTCGAGCCGCAATCCGCTGGTTTGCAGCGCGGGCCCGTGACAGCCCACACAGTTCTGCCGCAAGATGGGCAACACATCCTGAGCGAAGTCGATTTTCGCAGGGGTCTGAGCCGGCAAGATCCCCGCTACTGCGAATGAACAAAGCGACAGCCGTCCGAATCCAAACATGCACCCCTCCAGAGAACGGAACGTATTACCCAGGGATCCCCGTTGAACGTTCCGGGTGGGTACAGTATATACGAAAAAGGCATGTTGAAGGGCGGCAGGAAGCCGCGGCCGCCGCGCGAAAAATTCGCGGCATGGAGGGGCCAATGGCGCCCCGAGCGTGGTGGACGTTCGTGATATGTTTGTCTGATGTCAAACCAGCATGAGCTCGCCTATGCATTGGCATTCCTCGCAAGCTTGATGTCGCCCACCTTATGCCGCGGACAGGTGATCACGACGGTGGCCGGCAGCACTTACATAGGTGGTTACGCGGGCGATGGGGGCCCGGCCACCAGCGCCTCTTTGTCGAACCCCGCGGGCCTCGTGGTCGACAGCGCCGGCAATATCTACTTTGCCGATAAAGGCAACTACGCCGTTCGCGAGGTGAATACGGCCGGGATCATCAACACCGTGGCGGGCCCCGGTTCGCTGGTGTTTGGCGCTCCTCTCGGGGATGGCGGACCGGCCACCAGCGCGAGTTTCAGTTGGACCAATTCTTTGTTCGTAGGCATGACGATGGACGCCGCCGGGAACTTGTACATCTCCGACGCCGGTCATGAACGGGTCCGCAAGGTGAATCCCGCTGGAATCATCAGTACCGTGGCGGGCGGCGCCGCACTGCCCAGCTCCCCCGGTGATGGAGGTCCAGCCATCAACGCGGGACTCTACTCGCCGGCCGGTGTAGCGGTGGACAGCGCGGGGAACCTCTACATTGCCGATCCGTTGGGCGGCCGCGTGCGGAAGGTAGACACCTCGGGAAATATCAGCACGGTAGCGGGCACCGGAACGGTGGGTTACTCGGGCGATGGCGGCCCGGCCGCCAGCGCGCAGATCCTCCCGCCCATCGGCTTGGCGGTGGATGCCAAAGGGAACCTGTATATCGCGGAGAGCGGGGCCGGCGTTCCACACGTTCGCAAAGTGGACGCCTCCGGAATTATCACCACGTTTGCGGGCAGCGGAAGCAGCACCGGTTTCTCCGGCGATGGGGGCCCGGCCGTCAACGCGCAGTTAAACACGCTGGCGGGTTTGGCCGTGGACAAGGCGGGGAATCTGTACATCGCGGATGCCGGCAACTATCGCCTGCGCAAGGTGGATACCTCGGGGATCATTACGACCGTAGCCGGGACCGGCCAGATCGACTTTGGGGGTACCGGCGATGGCGGGGCGGCGACCGGCGCGGCATTGCAGCCTTCGGGCCTGGCGTTCGACGCCGCGGGCAATCTATATGTTTCCGACTACAGCGCCGGCCGCATCCGCAAAATCGCTTTCGGAACCGCCCCGCCGGGTCTCTCGGTGAGTTCGACGTCGCTGTATTTCGCTGCGATCGCCAACACCGCGGGCGCTCCGAGCCAGGATCTGACGATTTCCAGCGCGGGTGCGCCGACCGCGTTCGCGGTCACCTATTCCACCACGTCGGGCGGCGCGTGGTTGGGATCGGGCACGTTGACCGCTACCACACCGTATTCTTTTGGAGTGTCCCCCAACAATAGCCCGACGCTCCTCCCGGCGGGGACGTACAAAGGCACGATCACGATCACACCGACCACGCCCGGCTACACGCCGGTCACCGTGGCGGTGACGTTGGTTCTGAGCGCGACCGAGCCGGCCAGGCCGGCGATCGGCACCAACGGAGTGGTGAACGGCGCGACCTTCCAGTTGGGGGCGGGGATCGCGTCCAATTCGTATGTGACGATTCAGGGGACTAACCTGGCCTCGACCACCGACACCTGGAACAACTCGATTGTAGGCGGGCAGTTGCCTACCGTGCTCGACGGAGTGACGGTGAACATCGAAGGGTACCCCGCGTACATCAGCTACATCAGTCCGACGCAGATCAATATTCTGGTTCCTCCGATGCCCGGTGGTGCGTTTCCTGTTGCGGTGAGCAATAACGGGGCCGCGGGTCAGTCCAGCGCAGTAACGGTGAGCCAGTATGCGCCGGCGTTTTTCACGTTGCCCCCTCTATACACTCAGGCGATCGCCACGCGGCAGGATTACAGTTATGCCGTCAAGAACGGTACGATCGCGGGCGTGACAACCGTCCCGGCGAAACCGGGAGACGTGCTGATTCTTTGGGGCACGGGATTTGGTGTGACGACACCGCCGACGCTGCCGGGGGTGGTGACGCCGGGCGATAAGACATATTCGACCAGTACTCCGGTCACAGTCACGATTAACAACGTCCCGGCCACGGTGTACGGGGCGGCATTGGCGCCGGGTTATGCGGGGTTGTACCAGGTGGCGATCCAAGTTCCGGCGTCGCTGGCGAATGGAGATTGGCCCATCGTGGCGACGATTGGCTCGGCGGCGTTATTTAACGTCACGTCGTCACCGGGCAACGTGATATTGACGGTTCACGATTAGGAAGATTTCATTCAGCGTCCTAACCGTTCGGATACCCAGACGTCTGTATACTACGAAGTCTGAATATGCCGAAAACCGATTCACTGCAAGGCTCGCTCGATCTGCTGGTATTGAAGATTCTCTCGCGGCGGCCGCGACTGCACGGCTACGCCATCATGTCCGCGATCAAGGGCTGGTCCGGAGACGTGCTGCGCGCGGAGGAAGGGTCGCTGTATCCGGCGCTGCACCGGATGGAGGAGGCGGGCTGGATCCGGGCCGAATGGATCACCAAAGAGACAGGGCGGCGGGCGCGCATTTATGAATTGACGGCGGCGGGCAGGAAACAGCTGGGGGCGGAAGAAACGCGCTGGCAGGCGGTGACATCGGCGGTCAATCGGGTGCTGAGGACGGTGTGATATGCCGTTGTGGTCACGGATTGTAAATGCACTTCGCGGGGACAGGTTGAGCCGCGAGATCGACGAAGAGCTGGAGGCGCACATCGCCGAAGCGATTGAACAGGGGCGGGATGCGGCCGAAGCGCGGCGGGCATTCGGCCCGATACTGCGGCGGCGCGAGGAGAGCCGCGATATCCGGTTGGTGGCGTGGCTGGAAGCGTTGCGCTCCGATGTGGTTTTCGGGTGGCGACAGCTCATGAAGAAGCGGGCGACCTCGGCGGTGGCGGTACTCTCGCTGGCACTGGCGATTGGGGCTTGCACCTCGGCATTCCGGCTGATCGACGCGCTGCTCTTGCGGCCGCTGCCGGTGGCTCATGCGGAGCGGCTGTACAGCGTCGCGTTTGAAGGGTCCGGCGCAAACGGCAAGCTGATGACGTACGACAGCTGCTCGTATCCGATGTTCCGGCAGATGCGCGCGGCGGTGAAGGAGCAAGCCGAGTCGGTGGCGGTCTCTTATGTCGACCGCATCGACCTGACTTACGGGCGGGAGCAGGAGATGGAGAAAGCGTACCTGCAATTTGTCTCCGGCTGGATGTTCCGCTCGTTCGGGCTGCGGCCGGCAGCGGGCAGGCTGCTGACGGAGGACGACGATGTCAGGCCCGGTGGGCATCCGGTGGCGGTTCTGTCGCACGATTATTGGACGCGCCGCTTCGGACGCGATGGCGGCGTCATCGGGCGAACTTTCCGGATGGGGGACGGGGTATACGAGATTGTGGGCGTCATCGAGGAAGGCTTCACCGGCACGGAAACCGGCACGGTGACCGATGTTTTCGTTCCGATGATGATGAAAACTCCGCGCACCCTCGCCAGTTCCTCGAATTTCTGGCTGCGGACGCTGGTGCAACTGAAGCCGGGCGTTGCCGGCGGACCGGTACGGGAGAGGTTGCGGGCGGCGTTTCGGGCAATCCAGGAGGAGCGGGCAAAGGGTTTCATGGGGATGTCCAAACGGCGCCTGGAGCAGTTTTTCCAGGAGAAGCTGTTGCTGGAGCCGGCAGCTGCCGGACGGTCGAACCTGCAGAGAGAGTACCGGCGGCCGCTGGCGGCGCTGGGCATCCTGGTGATGCTGGTGCTGCTGATTGCGTGCGCCAACGTGGCCAATCTGATGACGGCGCAGGCAGCGGCGCGGGCGCACGAGATGGCGTTGCGGGTGGCGATCGGCGCGGGACGATGGCGGCTGGTGCAGCTGGTTCTGGTGGAAAGCGCCTGGCTTGCGGGGCTGGCCACGGCCATCGGCGGGGTGTTTGCGTGGTGGAGCGCGCCGTACATCGTCGGCATGATCAATCCGCCGCACGACCCGGCGCGCCTGGCGCTTCCGGCGGACTGGCGGGTACTGGGATTCGGCATGGCGCTGGCTTGCGGCGTAACGTTCCTGTTTGGCCTGGCGCCGGCGCTGCGCGCTTCCACCATCCAGCCGGCGAGCGCGCTGAAAGGGGGAGACGACCCGCACTCGCGGCGGCGCATGATGCACGGGCTGATCGCGCTGCAGATCGCGTTCTGTTTTGTGGTGCATTTCGTCGCCGGGCTGTTCGTGACCACGTTTGACCGTCTGGCGAATCAGCCCACGGGCTTTTCGGCGGAACGGATTCTCAATCTGGAAACGGTCACGCAGAGCCCGCAGCCGCCGGTCTATTGGGACCAGGTGGCGGAACAGTTGCGCGCGACGCCCGGCGTGGAGAGGGTCGCACTAACGGTGTGGCCCCTGATGAGCGGAGAGAGTAATGTCGGTTCGGTGGCGATTAACGGCGGGCCGCCGAGCGAAGTGTTGTCCGACCTTTTGAGAATTTCGCCAGGCTGGATGGATGCGATGCGAATTCCTCTGATCGACGGCAGAGACTTTGGCGAGGGAGATACGAATCCTCCGGTGGCGATGGTCAACGAGGCTTTCGCGAAGCAATTATTCAACGGTGAGAATCCGACCGGGAAATGGTTCGAGAGCGGAGGGGCCCGATTTCAGGTAGTGGGCTTCGTGCGGGATGCGCGGTCGAGGGAAGACGTGCGGCTCCCCATCCGACCGATCGCGTATCTTCCGTTGCACACGACGGATGCCAAAGGAGGATTGCAGCCGATGGGCCGCGGGACGTTCGTGGTGCGCACGCGGAGCGCGAACCCGTTGGCGATGGCGTCCATGCTGCGCCAGGAAGTGCCGCGGGCGCGGAGCGAATTCCGCGTCAGGAACATCCGGGCGCAAACCGAAATCAACGGGGCCCACATGCTGCGCGAACGACTGCTGGCGATGCTAGCGGTGTTTTTCGCCGGAGTGGCGCTTTTGCTGGCGGGGATCGGTTTGTATGGCGTGCTGGAGTATTCGGTGCTGCAACGGCGGCGCGAAATCGGCATCCGCATGGC
>PLDO01000574.1 GCA_003136215.1 Bryobacterales bacterium | reverse complement strand
GCGCCTGGCAGGCATCTTCGATCAGGGGAACGCCGTGCTTCGCGGCGATGGGAAGCAGCGCATCCAGATCGCAGACGCTGCCGCCCAGGTGAACCGGCATGATGGCCCTGGTCTGCGGCGAAATGGCGGCTTCCACCTTGCGCGCGTCCATCTGGAAGGTCTCCAGATCCGTGTCCACGAACACCGGAAGCGCGTGCTGGCGCAGCACGACGTTGATCGTGGCGACGAAGGTGTACGGCGGGACCACCACTTCGTCGCCGGGTTCGACCCCGAGCGCGTTGAGGCTGGTGAAGAGTGCGCTGGTGCCGTTGGCCGTGGCCAGGCAGCACCTGGACCCGGTCAACCGCGCGTAGGCCACTTCGAACTTGCCGACTGTCTGCCCGCTGCCGCGATACCATTTCCCGCTGTGCAGGGTATCGATGAGCGCCCGTTCCTCGGTCTGATCGTAGACAGGCCAGCCGGGGAATGCGCCGGAGAACGCTTTAGNNTTGCCGCCGGTGGGCGTGGGGGTGTCGGCTGCCAGGGCAGTAGCCACCAGGGGGGCGCCCGCCAGAAGATTCCTTCGAGAGATGGAGAGCTTCATATCATTCCCTTTCCTTTCGCCAAGCGCTAGTTTCCAATTCAGAATACGATGAGGAAGAGATCGATACAATCGGGAAGCGGACGCCATGAGCACTCTTTTGGTGAAATCGACGCGGCGATCAGCCGCGTTTCTGATGCTCTGTGCCGCCGGCCTTTACGGCGCGGAAATGAAAGCCGGCGTTGCGAAACTGGAGATCACGCCAACCACGCCGCTGTGGATGAGCGGTTATGCCGCGCGGACACATCCCTCCGACGGAGTGCTCGTCCCCTTGTGGGCCAAGGCGCTGGCGCTGGAGAGTTCCAAAGGGCGCCGAATCGTGATGGTCACTATCGACGTTGTCGGCATCCCGCGCTCGGTAGCCGACGAAGTCGCCGCCCGCGTGAACAAGCAATTCGGCCTGAAGCGCGAACATCTCCTCCTGAATGCGAGCCATACCCACACCGGTCCCATGGTGTGGCCGAACCTGATGAACATGGCGGTGATCCCGCCCGAGGAGGAGCGGAAACTGATCGCGTACAGCCACGCCTTGACGGACGCGCTGGTCAGCGTGACCGGCGCGGCATTGAACGACCTTGCTCCCGCTACCGTCTTCTACGGCGAAGGCTCGGCTGCCTTTGCCGGAAACCGCCGGCTGCCGACCCCCACTGGGATCAAGAATTCGCAGAATCCGGACGGTCCCGTGGACCACCGTGTTCCCGTTCTAAAGATCCTCGACCGCACCGGAAAGGTTCGCGCCATCCTCTTCGCCTACGCCTGCCACAACACAACCTTGGGCGCCGACATCTACCAGTTCAGCGCGGATTATGCGGGCTATGCCCAGGCCGCGCTGGAACGGAAGCATCCCGGCGTGGCCGCGATGTTCATGATCTTGTGCGCCGGCGATCAGAATCCATACCCGAGGGGCACGGTCGCGCTGGCGGAGCAGCATGGCAACGAACTGGCAGACGCGGTCGATCGCGTGCTCTCCGGCTCCATGACCCCCGTCAGCGGGCCGATCCGGTCCACGTTCAAGCTGACGCAACTCCGTCTCGCCCCCCGGTCGCGGGAAGATTTCCAGCAGGAACTCAAGAGCCCCGTCCCCGCCGTTGTGCGCCGCGCCGAGCTCATGCTCAAAGCGATGGACGCCGGCCGTCGCATCGACGAAGTGGAGTACCCGGTGGAAGCCGTCCGGTTCGGGCACAGCCTGACGCTGCTGGCGCTCGGCGGAGAAGTCACCGTCGATTACGCCCTCCGCGTGCAGCGCGAATATCACGGCGAACCGGTCATCGCGGCCGCCTACTCCAACGATGTGATGTCCTATATCCCATCGGCCCGCGTCTTGCGTGAAGGCGGATACGAAGCCGTGGATTCGATGCCCTACTATGGACTGTCGGGCCCCTATGCCACCGACGTGGAGGAACGCGTTTTCGCCGCGATCCATCAGGTGATGGCCAAGGTCGGACGATAGCGGCCGGCGCCAAAAGACGGCGCTACGCGCACCGTATGTTAGGCTGGTCTACCGGAGAAGACGGATGAAGAAACTGATCAACGATCCGCGGGATGTGCGGCGGGAGTTTCTGGCTGGGATGGCCCTGGCACATGCCGACATTCTCAGAGTTTGCCTGGAGCCGGTTTACGTGGTTCGGGCTGACGCGCCGGTGCGGGGCAAAACCGGCATCGTGTCCGGTGGGGGCAGCGGGCACGAACCGATGCACGCCGGGTTCGTGGGCAGAGGCATGCTCGACGCCGCCTGTCCCGGCGAAGTATTTACATCGCCGACGCCCGATCAGATCGAAGCCGCCACGCTCGCCGTCAACGGTGGAGCGGGCGTTCTCCATATCGTCAAGAACTACACGGGCGACATCATGAATTTCGAAATGGCCGCGGAACTCTGCCAGGCGCAGGGCGTGGAAGTGCGTGCCGTTGTCATCAACGACGATGTTGCCGTGGAAGACAGCCTCTACACGGCGGGCCGCCGCGGCGTTGGGACCACCGTCCTGGCCGAAAAGCTGTGCGGCGCGGCTGCCCAACGCGGCTACCATCTGGCACGCGTGGCAGAGCTCTGCCTCAGAGTCAATCGGAACGGCCGTTCCATGGGGATGGCCCTGACGTCCTGCACCGTGCCGGCTGCCGGCAAGCCGACTTTCGATTTAGGCCCGAACGAGATGGAAATGGGCATCGGCATCCATGGCGAGCCGGGGCGCGAGCGCATACCCTTGCCGCCCGCCGCGCAACTGACCGAGCACATGGCGGGGGCGGTCCTGGCGGACCTGCCGTTCGCCGGCGGCGACAACGTCATCGTTCTGGTTAACGGGATGGGCGGCACGCCCTTGATGGAACTCTACCTGGTTTATGCGGAACTGGAGCGGATCTTGCGAGGCCTGGGAATCCACGTCGCGCGCCGGCTGGTGGGCAACTATATTACCAGCCTCGACATGGCCGGCTGCTCGATCACATTGCTCAAAGCCGACGACGAGATGCTGTCGCTATGGGACGATCCGGTGCTCACGCCGGCGCTGCGCTGGGGGATGTGAGCCAATGGCGGTTGGCAACCCAGAAGTATTGAAGTGGCTGGAAGCCCTGCAGCAGATCTACGCCGCCAACAGGGAGCGGCTCACGGAATTGGACTCGGACATCGGCGACGCCGATCACGGCACCAATATGGACCGCGGCTTCACCGCGGTGAAAGCGGAACTGGCGGCGCACGCTGCGTCCGATATCGGGTCTATTCTTCAGAAAGTGGCCACGGTCCTCATACGCAGCGTGGGCGGCTCCGCCGGGCCACTATACGGCACTTTCTTCCTGCGGGCCGGGACAGCCTGCGCGGGGAAAACCGAGATGGGAGCGGCCGATGTCGTAGCGATGTTCCAGGCGGGCATCGCAGGTGTCCAACAGCGGGGTAAAGCGGTGGCGGGTGACAAGACCATGATGGACGCCTTGCTTCCGGCTTTAGAGGCGATGCGAAAGGCCAGCGAAGGCGGGCGCAGCCTGGCTGAGATCCTCGACCAGGGCGCGTCGGCGGCCGAATCGGGCATGCTGGCGACAGTTCCCATGCAGGCACGCAAAGGGCGGGCCAGCTATCTGGGTGCGCGTAGCATCGGCCATCAGGATCCGGGAGCGACCTCGTCCTATCTGTTGGTGAAGGCCGCCGCGGACACGTGGCGCTCATGATCGGTCTGGTGATTGTCTCGCATAGCGCCAAACTGGCCGAGGGTGTGTGCGATCTGGCGCGGCAGGTGGGGGTGCGCATTGCGGCTGCCGGAGGCACCGCCGATCCACAGAACCCGATCGGCACGGACGCATTCCAAGTGCTCGAAGCCATTCAGTCGGTCTACAGCGAGGACGGAGTGCTGGTTCTCATGGACCTCGGGAGCGCTGTGCTGAGCGCCGAAACAGCGCTTGAGCTGCTCGGCGAAGAAATGCAAGCTCGCGTGCGGCTGTGCTCCGCTCCGCTGGTGGAAGGAGCCGTGGCGGCAGCCAGCCTGGCGGCGGCCGGCGCAAGTCTGGAGGAAATTGCCCGCGAGGCGCAGAACGCGCTGGCCGGCAAAGTGGCGCAGTTGGGCACAGGTGGCGGCGCGCCTCAGGTGGATGGCTCCGCGGAAGATACCGCGCCTTGCGAAGAGGTGCTGGTCAAGCTCTCGAACCGTCTCGGACTGC
>PLDO01000056.1 GCA_003136215.1 Bryobacterales bacterium | reverse complement strand
CAGGTCGTGGCAGATGTGCGTGAACCAGGTCCGCCGCGGTCCCAGCCGGTCCACCGTGCGCGTGGAGCGCTCCACGGTGGAATGCGTGGGGTGAGGTTTATAGCGCAGCGCGTCCAGGAACAGTACGTCGAGACCGCCCAGCATGGCGAGGGACGATTCCGGAATGTCGCTATGGTCCGTCAGGTAGGCCGCCCCGCCGAAGCGAAAACCATAAATCATCTGGCTGCCGTGCAGCACCGGCACCGGCTGAAACTCCATGCCGAAGAGATCGAAGGGCGCGCCGTCCATCACCCGCGCCTCCAGTTTCGGGATATTGGATTCCTTCCTGCCGCCGTCGAAAATGTACTGGAAACAGCGCTGGATGGCCGCCATGGTCTCCGGCGCCGCGAAAATCGGTATCCGCGCCTTCTGCCGGAAGTTGAACGGCCGCACGTCGTCCAGACCCATCAGGTGGTCCGCGTGGGAGTGCGTGAACAACACCGCATCGAGGTGTTCGATGCCCGCGCGCAACGCCTGTGTGCGGAAATCCGGCGTCGTGTCGATCAGAACATTGCGCCCTTCGTAGCTCACCAGGACCGAGGGCCGCAGCCGGTTATCCCGCGGGTCGCGGGAAGTGCACACGTCGCAATGACAGCCAATGGTCGGAATGCCGACGCTCGTGCCCGAGCCCAGTACGGTGATTTGGCAGGCGGGCGAGGGCATTCAGGCTTTCACTGCCGCGGCCTTCGCCACCTCGTCGGACACCTGCACGTAGCGGAAACGCAGTTCGGTGAGGGAGTTCTCCAGCATGCGATGCTCTTCCATGCTGAGATTGCCCTTGGTCTTCTCCAGCAGCATGCCCATCAGGTCGATGGTGTGCCGCGCCAGTTCCAGATCGGGTCCTGGCTTCTCTTCCTCGCCGTAGTGCATCAGGCCAAGCTGGATCTCGCACTGCGCGCGCAATGACAGCACCAGGAAAAGGAAAGATGCCGGTGGCAGCGGCATGCGCGGCGTTTCCTGTTGCGATTCCTGCTGCGATTCCCGCGGTGATTCCGGTTCCGATTCGTTGTTCACTTCGTCGCTCATTTGAACCTATTTTAACCCGCCTGCCGGCGGTTAATACGCCTTGGCGATTACCGCGCGCTGGGAAACCGTTTCCCCGGTGACGATGCACTTGCCGGGTCCGTCGTATTCGTCCACCAGCGGGATGTTGCGCACCGTGGCCTTGAACTCCTTGAGGCGCGCATCGCAGATGGGATCGTCCTTAATGTGCGCCATGACGAACTTGCCGCCGCCCTTTTCCGCCGTGGCGTCCCGCAGGATGGATTCCACTTCCCCGATGGAACCGGCGAGCACGGTGTTGGCCTTCATGCGCTCCTGAGCGCGCGTCAACAGGCTGGTCTGCATATCGGCCAGCGTGGCGGTAAGCTTGCCGGCGAGCGCCGTCTGGTCGACGGGTTCCTTGACGCCGGTATCGCGCCGTTTGAGCACGATCTTGCCGCTGGCCAGGTCGCGCGGTCCCAGTTCCAGGACGGTCGGAACCCCGCGCCGCTCCCAGTGGAAGAACTTCGCGCCCGGCGATTGCCCGTCGCGGTCGTCCACCTTGGCGCCGACTTCTTTCGCGATGCGGTGCGCCGCTTCCAGCACCTGCGCCCTCTCTTCGTCCTTGCGGTAAATCGGCACCAGCACCGTCGGGATGGGCGCGAGTTTGGGCGGCAGCACCAGTCCCTTATCGTCGGAATGCGTCATGATCAGCCCGCCGATGAGCCGCGTGCTGACGCCCCAACTGGTCTGCCACACGTATTCCAGCTGGCCTTCCTTGCTCTGGAACTGCACGTCGAACGCCTTGCCGAAGTTCTGCCCCAGATCGTGACTCGTGCCCGCCTGCAGCGCCAGGCCGTTCTGCATCATCGCCTCGATGGAGTAACTGCGCAAGGCGCCGGCGAACTTTTCGGCGCGCGTCTTCACGCCCTTGATCACCGGCATCGCCATGACGTCCTGGGCAACTTCGGCGTAGACATCCAGCATGCGCAGCGTTTCTTCCAGCGCTTCGGGGTGGGTGGAGTGGGCCGTGTGTCCTTCCTGCCAGAGAAACTCCGTGGTGCGCAGGAACATGCGCGTGCGCAGCTCCCAGCGGACCACGTTGGCCCACTGATTGAACAGCATGGGCAGGTCGCGCCAGCTGTGAATCCACTTGGCGAAGAAGTGCCCGACAATGGTTTCCGACGTCGGCCGGATGACGTACGGCTCTTCCAGTTCCTTGCCGCCGGCAATGGTGACTACCGCCAGTTCCGGGGAAAAGCCTTCCACGTGCTCGGCTTCCTTGCGCAGGAAACTCTGCGGGATGAGCAGCGGGAAATACACGTTCTGGTGATTGGTAGCCTTGAAGCGCTGGTCAAGTTCGCGTTGCAGGACTTCCCACACCGCGTACCCGTTGGGCTTGATGACCATGCAGCCCTTGACGATTTCGGCCGGTTCGGCCATGTCGCCTTGCAGTACGACATCCTGATACCAGGCGGCAAAGTCCTGCGCGCGTGCGGTGATGGGAGATTCAGCCATAGGAGGTGTAATCTCCAGTGTGGCATAAAGAAACCGCTCCCTGACGGTCGCGGCTCGGATCGGAGCCGCGACCGGGGTACCCTCTGGGTCGGGAGCGGTTGATGTTGCTACGGCCTAGAAGAACAGCTTCATGGACATCTGGATGATTCTCGGAGAGCCGAAGCTGGTGATCTGTCCGAAGGTGGCGCCGCTGCTGAGAGCGGAAACTGGATTGTTCCAGTTGGCGTGGTTCAGGATGTTGAAGAAGTCGGAGCGGAACTCCGTCCTGAAGCGCTCACGGATGCGGAATTGCCGGCTGACGGCAATATTAAAATTCCTTTGGCCGGGTCCGTAAAGGGAATTGCGTCCGAGGTTGCCGAACTGGCCGCTAAATACCGTGCAGGCGGCGTTGGAGCCGGCACACTGGAATGCGGCCGGGTTCAGATACTGCCCGACGCTCTTGGGGGAGCCGTATACCTGGTCCGGCAAGATCACGTTGGGACGGTCCAGACCCTGCCCGCTGAGGGAGATGTCCTTGCCGTCGGTGATCTGGATAGGGTTGCCGGTGAACAGGGTGACGATGGGCGAAAACTGCCAGTCCCTGGTGATCAGCCGGGCAGCGCCAGAGCCCACGCCGCCGCTGAGGGCCACGATGGAAACCGTGAAGGAATGCCGGTGGTCATAGCCGCAATTGCCGCGCTCCCCTTGGGCGCGGCTGAGAGGATTCTGGTAAATCGTGCCCGCCAGTTCCCCGGCGAAATCCCATGAGCTGATGCAGTGGCTGTAAGCGTATGTGCCGAACACCGCCAAACCGTGGGACATGCGCTTCTCGGCCTTGGTCAAAAGCCCGTGATACGACGCGTTCGCGCCGTCGTCCGTCTGCTGGATGTCGCCGTAGTACGCGCCGCCGACAGGGTTGAGAAGAGCGGTCAGCCGGCGGGCATTGGTGTTCCCCGTGGTTGCGCCGGCCGTGGGGATGGCATAGTTGATGTCGGTGGATCCCCAGATGTGCCGGGAGGCGTTGCCCAGATAATTCGCCGTCACCATCCAATCTCTCGCAATCTGGCGCTGGTAACTTACGTTCCACTGCATCATATAAGTCACGCGCAGGTTGCCCGGGACGCTGATGTAAGCTCCCCCGCTGGGGAAAACGGCGGCGCCCGGGAACGGGTCGCCGGGCTTGCCCGATGGCGACACGTAGTTCGCGAACGGATTGGAGAACTGCCCGCTAGTCAGCGTAAGCGAGGAGACATAGGGCGCATTCGTGGTCCAGCGTTCGGGGTAGAAAAGCTCGGTGGTATCGTGCATCAGGCCAAAGGACGCGCGGATCGTCTGTTTGCCGTCCCCGTTGGGATCCCAAACCACTCCGAGCCGGGGGGAGAAGGTGGCCCAGTGTGCCGCTGTGAGCGCTTTGCCGTAATGGTTCTCGGAATCGCCCGTGAAGATCAGGCCCGCCGGCGCGGTGGGGTACACGGAACTATGCCAACCTTGGTTGAACAGGGGCCAGCTGAACTGGTTGCCGCGCCCGAATTTGTCGTAGGCCGGCACGGAGGGTTCCCAGCGGACGCCAATGTTGATACTCAAATGCGACGTCGGTTTGATGGCATCTTGCACGTAGGCCGCCATGACCGTCTGGCGCAGGTAATCGGAGATTACGTTGCCATCCGTCAAGCCGGAAAAACGGCCGATCAGCAGGTCCGCCAACCCGTCGCCGCTGGTGTTGCCGGCGAAGGTGAACTGACCGTTGGATTGCTGGTGGTTGAACGAATTGAATTGATCCTTGCGGCCATCGAAGCCGAAAGCGATCTGGTGCTTGCCGCGCATGATGGTGAAATCGTCGGCCAGTTGGTAGGTGTTGGTGTTGAAATTCGCGAAGGCGCAGGTGCCGCAGCCCACGTTGAAGCCGCCGCCGGAGTAGCCGCTGACGCTGAGCTGCGTATAGTGCGGGTAGTTGATGAACATGTTGACGCCCAGGTCAACCGGGTTGAACAAGGTGGCGGCTGACGCGCGGTCGTTGCGGCGCCGGTCGAAGGTGGCGTGGAACGAATTGACCATGGTCGGGCTGAGCGTATAGTTGTCGCCGATGGTCATGGTCTGCGAGCGCTGGTCGTTGCCGGGGGTTCCGGTGGTCAGGGCGTTATGACCATCGAATATCGACAGCGCCTTGTACTCATAAATGTAGTAACGTCCATAGAACTGTTGTTTGCCGCTGACGTTGTAATCGACGCGGCCCACCCACTGGTCGTCCGGGTTATTGGTGAGATAGCCGAAGTAGGTTTTCCCGCACGGGTCGCTGGAGACCGGGATGTACTGAGAAGCCAGCTTGTAACCGGCGGCGTCGAATGTGGACTTGGGAATCTGGTTATTGGGATACAGGACGCCGCTGGCATCCTTTAGTGCCCTCGGCGATGTGAGGCAACCGCCGGCTGCCTTGCCGGCATCCGCCACGCTGAAATCGCCGTTCAGGGTCGCCGCCGTGGGCGTGTAGGCAATTTGTGTCGCCGGATCGCTGCGCTGCCGGGTTCCCTGATAGCCGCCGAAAAAGAACAGCTTGTCTTTGATAATGCGGCCGCCGCCCACACCGCCGAACTGGCTGCGCTTCAAGGTGTCGCGCAGCGGGGTCGAGTTCTGGCGCGCGTTGAGATCGCCATTGCGCAGGAACTCGAAGAGATCGCCGTGGAAAGCGTTGGATCCCGACTTGGTTACGATATTGACCACACCGCCCGGGTGCAGCCCGTATTGGGCCGGCAGTCCGTTGGTCTGCACGCTGAATTCCTGCACCGCGTCCGGGAACGGAATCGGCATGTTCACGTTGCTGAAGGGGTCGTTATTATCGCCGCCGTCCAGCAGGTAGTTCAAGCCGTTGGCCGCCCCGCCGGCCACCGAAAACTGGCCGGAAGCGTTGGAGCCGCCCATGTTCTTGCTGCCCGTCAGGTCGCCCCCGTTCAGGGTCATCGTGCCGGTGGCGACTCCCGAGATCATCAGCAAGTCGGTCAGGTTACGCCCATTGAGCGGCAGATCCATGATCCGCTGCGTCTCGATGACCTGCGATATCGACGAATCCCTCGTCTCCACCATGCTGGCGCCGGCCTGCACTTCCACCGTCTCCGTCAATGCGCCCACTTGCAGCGCGACGTTCTGCGTGAGGTTCTCCGCCACCTGCAGCGTGATGCCCGTCTGTGAGTAATTCTTGAAGCCGCTCGCCGAAACTTCCAGGCGGTACGGTCCCGTGGGCAGGTTGTTGAAGGTATAGCGCCCATCCGCCGACGAGTTCCCCGTGTAGACCGTCCCTTTGTCCGTTTCAATCATGCGGACGGTCGCGTTCGGAACAGAACTGCCACTTTGATCGGATACCGTGCCGCTCACGCTGCCTATGGCAACGGCCTGTCCAAAGATGGCAGAGGCCGATAAAAGGATCAGCACAAGAACTGTGGTAATGCGAGACATGAATTAGTCCTCCTCTCGAAATATCACTCTACTTGGAACTTCCATTTGAGACCCCGGGATCCTGATTCGGGCACATCCACCGCAATCGTTGGGCTGCCGGATACAGTGAAATTGTGAATGGGGGGTGTGCCTGGCGAAGGCTGTGGCGGGCTGTTCCGAACTGCCGCCGGGCCGCCGGGCCGCCAGGTTCTGACGCTTCCAGGGAAACGACATAGTACTCCCGAAACATTTCAACGCCACCAAATATTTGAAACAAGTTTACCTGAATGCAACGACAATTGCATCACTAATTTGAGATATTTAACGGTTTATACCTAGTTACTACCTCCCCGGTGCCCCTTTTTGGCCCGATTCGTGCCCCGCGACCGCCACCATGAGGCCGCCCATTCCCGATGTGTTACATTGGGGAAAATCGCTGCCCCAAGAGAATGAATCAAGAGACTGCCGGCGAGAAGTTCCAACATCTGGTCGCCATCATGGCCCGCTTGCGCGCGCCGGGCGGCTGCCCGTGGGACCGCGAACAGACCTTCGACAGCATCAAGCCCTTCACCCTGGAAGAAACCTACGAAGTGCTCGACGCCATCGACCATAAAGATTGGGGGGAACTCACCCAGGAACTGGGCGATTTCATCCTGCAGGCGGTGTTCTACGCCCAAATGGCGTCGGAGCAGAAACTGTTCCGCATCGAGGACGCGCTGGATGCCATCAACCAGAAACTGGTGCGCCGCCATCCGCACGTCTTCGGCGACGAATCGGCGGGGTCGGCCGACGAGGTTCTGTCCATCTGGGGCCGCGTGAAGGACGCCGAGCCCAAGGCCGAGCGCAAGCAGACCACCGGCCTGCTCGGCGGCGTGCCGCGCGCCCTGCCCGCCCTGGTGGAGGCCCAGCAGATCGCCTCCAAGGCGGCCGGCGTCGGCTTCGACTGGGAGAACGCCGAACAGGTGCTCGACAAGCTCCACGA
>PLDO01000657.1 GCA_003136215.1 Bryobacterales bacterium | reverse complement strand
GTCGTGCCGTCTGCCTGCATTGATGGGGCAAGCTGAAGCAAAGCTAAAGCATGCCCCACCCAGGCTCCGCGGCAGCGAGGTTCTCCCATTGCGCGTGGTAAAAATGGTTATGCCCACTTTCCAGGTCGAAACGCCGCAGCGATGCTATGCCGCCATCGTGGAGCGCGGCGTGATCGGGCAGGCCGCACGCTACATTCCGCCGAAGACGGGGAAGATATTCGTCGTCTCCACCGAGGACGTCTGGTTTCACGCGGGCGCGCGACTTGCCGCGGGGCTGACGGGGGTTTCCTACGACGTGCTCCACCTGCCGGGCGGCGAAGAGCATAAGCGCCTGGCGCACGTGGAACGGCTAGCCGAAGAGATGCTGCACCTCGGCGCCGACCGCTCCAGCATGGTGATCGCTTATGGCGGCGGGATCGTCAACGACATGGGCGGATTCCTGGCGGCGATTTTCATGCGCGGCATCCCGGTTTTGCAGATCCCCACGACGCTGCTGGCGCAGGTGGATGCCGCTATCGGCGGCAAGACCGCGGTCAATCTGGTGAGCGGAAAGAATCTCATCGGCAGCTTCCACCAACCGGTGGCGGTGCTCGCCGACCCCGCCGTTCTGGATACGCTGCCGGAGCGCGAATACCGCGCGGGCCTCTACGAAATCATCAAGGCGGGCATTATCCGCGAGCCCCAACTCTTCACTTACCTGACGGACTCTCGCGACAGCGTGCTGGCCCGCACACCGGCCGCGGTGGATCATATCATCGCCGAGAGCGTGCGTATGAAGGCGGAGGTGGTGTCCAGCGACGAACGGGAAGGCGACATGCGCCGCATCCTGAATTTCGGACACACGTTCGGGCACGCGCTGGAGGCCGAAACCGGGTACCAGCGCTTCCTGCACGGGGAGGCGGTAGCGTGGGGCATGCGCGCCGCCGTCTACCTGGCGGAATCCACGGGTTACCTGTCGGCGGAGGACTCTGTGGACATCCTGGAAATGATCGCCGCCTACGGACCGATTCCGCCGCTCACGGGCATTGCCGCGCAGAGGCTGCTGGCGCGCCTGGTACACGACAAGAAGACCTTGCAGGGCAAGGTACATTTCGTGCTGCCGGTGCGCATCGGCGAGGTTACGGTGGTTTCAGGCGTGGAGGACAAACTGGTTCTGGACGCCATACGGTTCGCGCTGCTATGAGCGGGAGCACGCCCCAGGGGGTGCACAGCGAAGAGGACGCGGCGCGCTGGGTGCGCGGCATGTTCGGCCGCGTAGCGCACCGTTACGACTTCGCCAACCATCTGCTTTCCTGCAACATCGACCGCTACTGGCGGGCTCATACGGTGCGCCGTACGCGGGAGATTCTGCTTCGCCCGGAGGCGCGCGCGCTGGATATCTGCTGCGGCACGGGCGACCTGGTGCTGGCTCTGGCAAAACAGGGGCGGCGCGTGCTGGGCAGCGATTTCTGCCATCCCATGCTGGTCGCCGCGAATGGCAAGATCGCGCGCCGCCGCGCGCCCGCGGTGCTTTTCGAAGCCGACGCGCTGACGCTCCCGCTGCGCGATGGGTCGCTCGACCTGGTCACCGTCGCCTTTGGTTTCCGCAATCTGGCGAACTACGAGAGGGGCCTGACGGAAATGCGGCGGGTGCTGGGTCCCGGCGGCATGGCGGCGATTCTGGAATTCTCGCAGCCGCCGAATGCGCTGTTCGGCGCTTTCTATCACCTGTACAGCCGCCGCATCCTGCCGTGGATCGGCGGACTGATCTCCGGTTCGCGCGAGGCGTACACCTACCTGCCGGATTCGGTGCGCAAGTTCCCTTCCGCGGGGGACCTGGCGGCCATGATGCGGAGCGCCGGTTTCGTGGACGTGAGCTTTGAGCACCTCACGGGCGGGATTGTAGCATTGCACATAGGACGGATACCATGAGCGATCGGGATAAGGCGAGCTTTGCTCGCCTGGCAAGCTGAAGCATGCCCCACCATGGACAAGCCGACCCAGGGGTTAGCCCGGCTTATCCCACCACCGCCCCCGCCCTGGCCAGCGCGGCTTCCACTTCTTCCTTCGTGAGATCGGTGCTGATGAACAGCTCCTGCCGGGCGCCGGCGCTGAGGGCGATCGCCTTCCAGCCGTTCTGCGTGGGCACGGTCACCCGCACCCTCACCTTACCGCGCGCGTCGCGAACCGGACGAATCACGCCCGGAATCACGGAGCGGACGGCCGGCGTCGCTTTCAGCAGTTCTTCCAGGATGCCGCGCACGCCGTCGATGATGCTGTGCTCGATTTTGAGCCGGTCGTTGGAAGTACGCAGGCGCATCTACCGCCAGCCCTCGCCGCCGCGTAACGGCACGAAGCGGCACAAGGTAGGCACGCGGCAATCGACGCGCCCGTCGCGCAGGGCGAGCACGCGCAATTCCTGATCTTCCATGGCGCCCACCGGAATCACCAGGATTCCGGGATCGCGCAATTGTGCCAGCAACGCCGCGGGAATCTCGGGAGCGCCCGCCGCCACCGAAATTGCGTCGTAAGGCGCCGCTTCGGCATAGCCGCCCGAGCCATCGCCCGTGACCACCTGCACATTGCCGCCGAGCGCGGTGCGGTGAAGGTTGCCGCGAGCCTGTTGCGCCAGGCTGGGAAGGATTTCGACAGTCGTCACGCGCGCGGCGAGCGCGCCCAGCACGGCTGCCGCGTAACCGCAACCGGAGCCCACCTCGAGCACGGATTCGGTTCCCCGCAGTTCCAGCGACTCGGCCATCAGTGCGGTCATGTAAGGCTGCGAAATGGTCTGCCCCTCGCCGATGGGTATGGGTGCATCCTGATAGGCCACCAGGCGCGACTCCAGCGGCACGAATTCCTCGCGGGGAATCTGCAGCATCGCCGCCAGCACGCGCTCGTCGCAAATCCCGCGCTGGCGCAGTTGCGTATCCACCATCAGGCGGCGTTCCGAAAACCAATCGGGGACCAAGCCCACCCCCACTTTATAATAGCTAGAGATGGCCCATCTGATTACACTCATCCCCGGCGACGGAATCGGACCCGAAGTAGCCGACGCGAGCGTGCGCGCGGTAGACGCCACCGGCGTGGCGATCGAATGGGAGCGTGTCGAAGCCGGACTGCGCGCGCTGGCCGAGCAGGGCCAGTTAATCCCCGACGACGTCTTTGCGTCTCTCGAAATGACGCGGGTTGGACTCAAGGGCCCCACCGCCACGCCGATTGGCGGCGGACACCAGAGCATCAACGTGGCGCTGCGCAAGAAGCTCGGGCTGTACACCAACTTTCGCCCGGTGCGCATGCTGCCCGGGCTGAGGACGCGCTACCAGGACCTGGCGCTCGATCTGGCGATATTCCGCGAGAACACGGAGGATCTCTATTCCGGCCTGGAACACGAAGTGGTGCCCGGCGTGGTGGAGAGTTTGAAAATCATCACGCAGAAGGCGTCCACGAAGATCGCGCGCTCGGCTTTTGAATGGTCGCGCCGCGAGAGCCGCAAGAAGGTGGTGGCCATCCACAAGGCCAACATCA
>PLDO01000178.1 GCA_003136215.1 Bryobacterales bacterium | reverse complement strand
CCATCGTAATTGCCGATTTTGGTGATTTGATCGTAGATGTACGCGAATCGCTCCTTGAATTTCCCCTTCAGCCGACCTTCTGGAATGGTCGATCGAACGAGCTCCTGGCCAAACTTCTTTGGTCCCTGCTTCGATCGGAAGTCCTCGGGTGTGCAGGAATGTTCCTCCTGGAAGAACGTCTTCACGGCGGACTTAAGTGCGGAGCTGGCGTCGAAGGCATACCACGCATCGGCAATCTCGCCGGAAGTGAGCTTCACTTGCGCTGCGAGTGCCGGGTCATGCAGGTTGAGGCTTTCCCGGATCTGCTCCTCGAAGATCCGCATGAGGCTGTCCTTTTCATTGGATTCGCCCATCCCGCGGAGAGAAAACGCGACAGGGAACATCTTCACGTTTGAGAGCGCTGCTACGTATTCGTTCTTGAGCTCATCGTCGCGGAAGCTGCTCCACAACCCCAGCTCACGCCACATGAGCAGGTCAACCAATGCCGCCAGGAAATGCGTTTTACCGGCACCATATTCAGCTTGGACCCAGAAGCCTTGCCCTTGCCGGTGAACGACGCGTTCAAAGATCCTTTTGAAGTGCGCCCGCAGAGATGGCGTCAGGTAATATTCGGAGATGCACTCTTTTGCCCTGTCCTTCTGGGTGTAGAGCGACAGAGACGGGGTCGTTTGCGGCTCAGGCTTCAAACCGATCAGTTTTGATAGTTCTCGTAGCACCATGACGTAACCTCAAGCTCCAATTAGCCGCTTCACCATTCCGGAGTCGGTGAAATACTCGACCAACCTGTCCGGAGCGCATTCAACCTCGTCGGGCCACTCGATTCCGCTGCAGCGCCCCTCGACGACAAGGATCACCATCGCAAAGTCGTCACAGAACCAATCGTAAAAGTCCTGCAGTCCGACGCGATAGCGTGCCAGCAAGCCGCCAGATCGCACAACCAGAGCGGTGCGCCTGGCGGCCACGCGAGGGATTGATCTCAGACGTTGCCGTAACGATAGTGAAAGATGACGACGGACCTCGTCATCGTCAACCGAAATGCTATCGGGCTCGAACAAGTCCAACAAATCGAGTACGTCGACATGTACGGTCGCCAGGAATGGCAGCAATTTGACTTCTGCTCCGAACCACAGGAGGAGTTCTTTATCCCACGTTCGTTGGCGGACGAGTGTTGCTAGCTCATCGTGGGTCTGCATTGGTTACAGCCTCACTTTCTTGGACAAGAAGGCATCCAATGTTAGACAGGTTGTCAGCTGTTCAAGCTGATCAGCCACGACATACTTACCGATGTATCCTGTCGCATCGGCTTCGCGGAAAATAGCCCGTACATCATCTTCACGCTTAAAGCCAAGGTATTTCCAAAACGGATTGGCGAGCAGATGTCGCAATTCGATTGTCCGCGGTTCGGCTGGCGCAAAAATGTGGTGTGTGAGCAGCAGTAGCGAAGTCTTGGTTGGGTTTAGGGACGCGAGTTTGTCGTCCGCGCCAGGACAACGTTCCAGCACACCGAGCCGCATCAGATTCGATTTGAGCCGTTGCGTCGTCTTCTTAGTCTGCGCCCCGTCATAATGGCTGGCGAGGAACCGGTCAAAGAGCGAAGGGGGAACCCTCATCCCAGACTCAACGGGAAACAGGCACTCCGCCACACATGCGCCCATGACGGGTTCGTGCGCCAGGTACAGATACCGCAGGACGTCGGCGAGGATCTTTTCGTCCTGATACGCGACCCACGTTTTACGCGCGATCCCATCTAGACCGTCAGCAAAGAACCAGCGGATCACGAAGCGGGCGTACCGCAATCGGGTTTCCTGGCTGTTCTGTCCAAGACGGGAAATCAGGCAGGACTGCAGGTCCCTGAGGTCTCGACAAGCGGTCGACTCCTTGACAGCGAGGATTGCCTCGGGGAAGTGGAGATCAGAGATGGTCTTCTTCGCCCCGGCACCCCTGAGGATCGGCTGCATGGCCGGGGTCGGAACATTGTCGGTACTCGCTACGTCTTGGTCGAACAAGCTATCTGAATCCATTGCCACGTTCCTGGGACTTCGCGAGCCAGTGCCGCCGTTGTTCGTGTGGAACCGCGTGTTCCTGCTGGATTACCTGTGGGTTGTCCATCTGCGCAAGTTCTTGACAATACGTGCCTTGGCACCAAACTTGCAAGGTAACACATTGCGCGGTTTTCTGAATATGTGTAGCCTCTCAGCAGATGGTGAGGATGCGGCACAGGCGAAGACACGCTGACCTGCGCCGCACGCCAGTTTAGGCGCGGAGCCTGCGTTCAACGTCGTCGTGAGGTCTGGCGGTGCTATTGGGCATCTGAACGCCGAAATCTTCCCGCGCATGGGCGTGAAACGTTGTGCGTAGAAATCCTCACCGCCATCGGAATCTTCTTTCTCACTTGAAACGACAACGCCCACCGAAGTCACCGGCTTTCGACAGTCTGTAGCCGTTTATAATCAATAAGATGCCAAGGATTGCGTATGCTGCGCCCTTACCAACCGGAGCTTACCAAAGAGACAGGCAGGTCAAGCGTGCTGTTAGGTACACTGGTGATTAAGTTGGGCAACTTGGCATGAGCCAGTTCGAGCGCGTCTATAAGATCGATCGTCTCCTCCGTAACCGGATCCCTCCCAGTAAGCAGAAATTGCTGGCCGCGCTGGACGTCTCTGAGCCTACCCTCAAGCGCGACCTGGAATATATGCGCAGCCGGCTGGGTGCTCCAATTACCTGGGACCGTCAAACCGGTGGCTATGGCTACGCAGCGGACCAACCCGAGTTCACCATCCCCGGCCTCTGGTTTTCGGCCGACGAGATCCACGCGCTGCTGCTGATTATCCATATCGTCGACCAGATTCAACCGAGCTTCCTCGGCGACCAGATGAAGCCCTTTCGCGATCGGCTGGGAGCGATTGCTAATGCCGGCACCGGTCGCTTCGAGCCGATTTCCCGGCGAGTACGGATGCTCGCGGGCGCCACTCAGATTACCAACCCGGCGTGTTTGGACAGCGTGGTCCGCGCCACGCTTGCCCGCCAAAGACTGAGTATCGTCTATCAGAGCCGATCGCGGTTAGCAGAAACTGAGCGGGAGGTCTCGCCGGGTCGACTCATCTACTACCGGACGAATTGGTATCTGGATGCCTGGTGCCATTCCGCCGGTGCCATCCGGAGATTTGCGGTGGACGCCATCCGATCAGCTCGAATACTGGAGACGCCAGCGCAGGAAGTTCCGCCTGAGCCCGAGCGTACCGGCTACGGCATCTTTTCGGGCCCACCGGTCAAT
>PLDO01000006.1 GCA_003136215.1 Bryobacterales bacterium | reverse complement strand
CATCCGCTGCTCCCCATCAACCTGGCTCTGGAATGGATAGCCGAGTGGTACCGCGCATTCCAGGCAGAATCCAACCTGGAAGGTTTCACCCGAATTCAAATCGAGCGCTACGAGATGCTCTCGCAGCCTCTGTCGGCGCACGTAGCGCTGCCTCGTTGACAGCTTAGTACCCCTCAAAACTATCAGGAGACACTCGTCACAATGCCAAACGTCGTTGTCCTAGGAACTGGAATGGCCGGATTCGGTGCCGCTCACCGCCTTCATGGTGAGGGCATCACACCCGTGATGTACGACAAGAACACATATCATGGCGGGCACACAGCGTCATTCCGCTACGAGGGTGGTTTCCTTTTTGATATTGGACCGCACATTTCCTATACCAAAGATCCCCGTATTCAGAACCTCTTTGCCGACAGCGTCGATCAGCAATATGAAACCCTGCAAATCTACCTGGATAACTACTGGCGCGGCCACCGGCCCCAACACCCTGTGCAACTCCACCTGCATGGACTGCCCGAAGACGTCATCATCAAGGTGATTTCCGGCTTCGTAGAGGACCGCCAGGCGGCCGATAAACCCATCAACAACTACGCCGACTGGCTGCTCGCCAGCTTCGGGAAGGCTTTCGCCGAGCTCTTTCCCATGCAGTACACGCGAAAATACCACACCACTACGGCCGAAAACATGACGACCGACTGGTTGGGACCACGGGTTTACCGTCCCAACCTCGAAGAGGTACTGCAGGGTGCGCTTTCGTCATCAGCCCCGCAAAAGCATTACATCACGCACTTCCGATATCCCTCGTACGGCGGATTCGTCTCCTACCTGACGAAGTTTGTCCCGCTCGGAAATATCCACTTCAACCATCAACTGTGCTCCATCGATCCCCGCGCGCAGTCGCTCACTTTCACCAACGGGCTTGTGACGGGCTACGATACGCTGATTTCCTCCGTGCCTTTGCCAACCCTCATGCCGATGATTCAGGGCGTGCCGCAGGACGTTCTCGATGCCAGCCGCCGCCTGGCGTGCTCAACCTGTGTCGTCGTAAACATCGGCGTGAACCGCCAGGACCTCTCCAAGGCGCATGTGACTTACTTTTACGACGAGGACATCTGCTTTACCCGCCTCGGATATCCGCACATGCTCGCGGCCAGTAATGCTCCTGAAGGTACAGGTAGTATTCAGGCCGAGGTCTATTTCTCTCGGAAATACAAACCTTTCACCGGCACCCCCGAGGATTGCATCGACCCCGTGATCGCCGATCTCCGTCGCTGCGGCATCCTTCGTGATGATGACCAGATTCTCTGCCGCAAGGCCATGTTGCTGCCTTACGCGAACATCATCTTCGATCACGATCGCGCCGCCGCGCTGGAGACCGTCCATGGGTACCTGGACGATATTGGAATCGATTATTGCGGACGCTATGGAGACTGGGGCTACTTGTGGACAGACGAATCCTTTAAAAGCGGCGAGTCGGCCGTTGAGCGGGCACTTTCCCGGCGCCGCCACACGGCAACCGCGGTTTAAGCCGCCCCATTGCACATGCCTCGCGTGCCGCCAAAAATCGGTCTCTTAGATCACATCGGGGGCGGAAACCTCGGCGATGACGCTACCCAAACCGCCGTCCTCCGCCAGATCCGCAGCCGGTGGCCCGGGTCTGAGATTCATGGCTTTACCATGAATCCTTCCGACACTCGCGCCAGGCACGGGATTCCCGCCTACCCGATCCGCAGACACATCTGGGATTCTCGCTCCTCCGGCGCAACTACCGCGCCGGCGTTGAAGAGTTCGGTGAAGACCGCCGCCGCTCGATATCCCGCCCTCTTCGCGGTTCTCAGACTATTTCACACCCTCGCGATTCGCTTCCCTGGTGAACTCGCCAGGGAGCTTCGCCTCCTGGCCAAATCGTTTCACATTCTGTGGTCGTTCGACCTGTTGATCATCAGCGGGGGCGGACAACTCCTGGATACCTGGGGAGGCCCGTGGGCTTTCCCCTATACGCTTTTCAAGTGGACCCTTCTCGCCAGGCTGGCCCGGGTCAAATGCTATTACCTCAATGTCGGCGCCGGCCCCATTCACCGTCCGCTCAGTAAATGGTTCCTCACTAGGGCTCTCGCTCTGGCCGACTACGTATCGTTTCGCGATGCCAAATCCGAGGTCCTGCTAAGGCAGTTGGGGTTTAAAGGGCCAGCCACCGTCGCAGCTGATAACGTCTACGGCCTTGCTCTGCCCTCCCGAGAAACAGCCGCTTCCGTCCAGCAGCGCCCGGTTATAGGTCTTTCTCCCATGGCCTACTGCGACCCGCGTGTCTATTACAAGAAGGACAGCTCCAGCTATGAATCCTTTATTCGCAAGCTGGCGGCCTTCGGCGTATCGCTGAGCCGGGAGTACCACCTTCAATTCTTCAGCACCGACACCTTTTTTGATGCCCAGGCCATCGAAGATCTGAACGTCATGATCCGGAAAGGCGCGGGTGACGCGTGTTCCGTCTCTTGCGAGCCCATAGCCGCCACGTCCGAGCTGTTTTCCCAGATGCTCCTGATGGACTATATCATTACCTGCCGTTTTCATGGTGTGATCTTTGCCCATTTAATGAACATCCCTGTTATTGCGATTGCCCATCATCCGAAAGTCGCCACGCTTATGGCGGATCTGGGCCTGTCCGAGTATTGCCTGGACATTGATACTTTTGATGCCGGCCTATTAGAACGTACTTTCATACATATGGTCAACAACAGAGACGAAATCAAAACGCGGATGCGTGAAAAGGCGGAGTGCTACAGAAGCGCTTTGTCTCGTCAATTCGATTCCTTGTTTTCCGGGGCTTTTTGTTGATGGAAGTCGCGGGGCTTACGGTAGATCCAACCTTGATGGAGGGTATGAGTTAAATGCGCGATCAAGAACCGCTGGTTAGTGTAGTCACGCCTGTCTATAATGGCGAAAGCTATTTGGCTGAGTGCATTGAGAGTATTCTGAAGCAGACTTATTCCAATCTGGAATATATCATCGTCAATAACTGCAGCACCGATGGCACGTTCGCTATTGCCCAGCGCTACGCGCGGATGGACAGCCGCATTCGTGTCTATGAGAACGAGACACTGCTTCCCATCATCGCCAACCACAACCGGGCGTTCAGCCTCATCTCTTCCGCCAGCAAGTACTGCAAGGTGCTTTCGGCTGACGATTGGTTATATCCGGAGTGTCTGGCTCGCATGGTCAGCCTCGCCGAAGCGAATCCCTCCGTCGGTATTGTGGGCTGCTACCAGTTGAGCGGTACCGGTCCCCAGTCGGATAACTGGCAGGTCCG
>PLDO01000489.1 GCA_003136215.1 Bryobacterales bacterium | reverse complement strand
GCAGGCGCTTTCGCCTGCCAATTCCGATTGCGGGCGTTTGCTTACTTTTCCGGCGTGAATTTTAGCGCGGCGGAGTTGATGCAGTAGCGCAGACCGGTGGGCGCCGGACCGTCTTCGAAGACGTGGCCCAGGTGGGCGTCGCATTTGCTGCACAATGCCTCGGTGCGGCGCATGGCCAAACTGTTATCGGATTCAGTGCTCACGTTTTCCGCGGCCGCCGGCGCCCAGAAACTCGGCCAGCCGCTCCCGGACTCGAACTTCTCGCTGCTGGAGAACAGCGCGTTGCCGCAGCAGACGCAGCGATACACGCCGCTTTCGTGATTGTCCCAGTAGCGGCCGGTGAAGGCGTGCTCCGTGCCCTTTTTACGCGCCACGGCAAACTCTTCGGGCGTGAGTTCTTTCTGCCATTCGGCATCGGATTTGACGATCTTGTTCACGTGGATGGTTTCCCCTCTCATTCCATTATCGCGGAACAGAACGAGTCTGATCCCACGGCCGGCGCCATTCCGCCGGGCGTCGGGCAGGGGGCGCTGACGGCGATACCCCAGCGCCAGCAGGCCGGCCAAGGCTAGCGGCATGATCAGAAAGGCGCGCCTGGGCGTTCGATCTAGCTGATCCACCTTGCCAACCCGAACGCGGCGGCCGAAGCGAGACCGCCGATGACCACCGTCTGGAGTCCGCCGCGGAACGGCGATATCCCCGTCATTTGAGCTTTGACGTAGCCGAAAGCGAATAGCGCCAGCAGCGTGACCACAACCGAAGTCAGCAGGGCGGTTCGCAGGTTGTCCAACAACATGTAGGAGGAGAGCGGCACCATCCCGCCCAGAATATAAGAGATCGCGATGGTGACCGCGCTGTTGCGCGCGCGCAGCGGGTCCGGCTCTTCGAAGCCCAGCTCGAAGCGCATCATGAAATCCACCCAGCGATTCTGATCGGCGCTGATGGCATCCACCACCGGTCCGATATGCTCCTCGGTCATCCCGTAACCGCGAAAGACGTCGGCGACCTCGTCGCGCTCTTTTTGCGGCAGCTCGACAGTCTCGCGGAATTCGCGGGCGCGCTCGCTTTCGTAGTGGTCGCGGTCGGTGCGGGCGGCCAGATACCCGCCGAGGCCCATGGCGATGGATCCGGCGGCAATCTCGGCGAGTCCGGCGATGACCACCAGTTTGCTGGTGGCGGCCGCCGTTCCGGTGAGCCCGGCGGCCAGGGCGAAGGGAACCGTCAGGCCGTCCGCCATTCCGATGACGACATCGCGGACGGTGTCCGAAGCCTGGAAGTGACTCTCGACGTGCATGTGCATGGAGTCCATATTTTCGCATGGGAAATCAGTTCACGGCTCATTGCCCGCTGCGCTACACTGTTGGCGTACCGCACCCGGGGCGGAACCGATGGGATGCAGGTGATTGAAGCCAAGCGCAACCAAGGCGCCTCCAGCGAGGTGGTCCGCGACATCAACCGGCGGATTGTTCTCAACCTGATTCGCACGCGGCAGCCGATATCGCGCGCCGACCTGGCGCGGGCGTCGGGCCTGCAGCGCAGCACGATCTCGCTGATTGTGGAGCAACTGATCGGGGAGAATTGGGTCCTGGAGGGCCCCACGGGCCGGTTGCCGCGCGGCCGAAGACCCACGTTTCTGCGCTTGAATGACGATCGCGTGATTATTGGCGTGGACATTCGTCCCACGCAAACCACGGTGGCCCTGGCCGACGCCAACGGCAAGTTCACGTCGCAGGAAGTGATGGGCACGCCGGACGATCCCAAATTGGCATTGAGCCGCCTGATCGAGTCCATCCAGCGGATTAAGAACTCCTGCCGCGGCAAGATGATTGAGGGGGTGGGAATCAGCCTGCCCGGCCGCTTCGACCGTACCGTGAACCGGCTGGTGTTCGCTCCCAATCTGAAGTGGCCGGATATCGACATCCGGAACCCAATCGTGGAGCAGACGGGCCTCGATGTGGAACTGGAGAACGCCGCCAATGCCTGCGTTCTCGCCGAGGTCTGGTTCGACCGGGTGCACGCCTGCCGCAACCTGGTGGTGATCACGGTTTCCGAAGGCATCGGGACCGGAGTGATGGCCAACGGAGCGCTGGTCCGCGGTCTCAATGGGATGGCCGGGGAATTCGGTCATGTTCCGGTGGATCCCGCGGGCCCCTTATGCGGGTGCGGCGGCCGCGGTTGTTGGGAGGTGTTCGCTTCCAATCGCGCGGCTCTGCGGTATTATCTGGAATCCGGCTCGCCGGATAGCGGGCTGAGCTTTCCCGACCTGCTGAACCGCGCCGATCAGGGCGACGCCAGAGCCGCTCAGGCCTTGGAGACGATGGCTCAATACCTCGGGCGGGGGATGCGCATGATCGTCGCCGGACTGGCGCCGGAGCGCATCGTCGTGGTGGGCGATCTGACGCGCTCCTGGCATCGCTTCGGCGACATCATCGAAACCGAAATCCAGGCTCAGGTGCTCGCCGGCGGGCGCCCGCCGGTGCTGGTGCCGGCATTTGAAGACGGCATGGCGCGTCTGCGCGGTACGGTAGCGCTAGTACTGCAAAAGCACTTCAGCGCCTGATTTCGCGCGTCCCGCGGTCCGCCTTTAACTCAGACCGTCCATCCGTTATAGTTGTAGTCCACAACTATATGCCTTCCGCCAGTCAGGCCGCACCCTACCGGAACGCCACGCTGCCCGCTGCCAAGCGGGTGAAGGATCTCCTTGCCCGGATGACCCTGGAAGAAAAAGCCGCGCAGATGATGTGCGTCTGGCAGCGGAAAGCCGACACGCTGGTGGATGCCGGCGGCAATTTCGACGCAGCCAAAGCCAAGGCCGCATTCCAGCAGCGGCGCGGGCTTGGGCAGGTGGGGCGTCCCAGCGATGCCGGCAAGGGGAAGGACGCGCGCGGCATGGCGGAACTCACCAACGCCATCCAGAAGTTCTTCGTGGAAAATAGCCGCCTGGGCATTCCGGTGATTTTTCACGAAGAGTGCCTGCATGGCCACGCGGCCATCGGCGGTACCAGCTTTCCGCAACCCATCGCGCTCGGGGCCACCTTTGACCCGGAACTGGTGGAGGCCCTATTCACCATGACCGCGGCCGAGGCGCGCTTGCGCGGCACGCACCAGGCGCTGACCCCGGTGGTGGATGTGGCGCGCGAGCCGCGGTGGGGCCGCGTGGAGGAAACTTACGGCGAAGATCCCTACCTGGTGTCGCGTATGGGCATCGCGGCGGTGCGCGGCTTTCAGGGCGATTCCCGCTTCGGCGATAAGCGCCGGGTGATCGCTACCTTGAAGCACTTCGCCGCCCACGGACAACCCGAAGGCGGCACCAACTGCGCGCCCACGAATGTCTCCCTGCGCGTGCTGCGCGAAACGTTCCTGTACCCGTTCCATGAGGCCCTCAAGCAGGGTGGCGCGATCAGCGTGATGGCGTCCTACAACGAGATCGATGGCGTGCCGTCGCATGCCAATCCGTGGCTGTTGCGCGACGTGCTCCGCAAGGAGTGGGGCTTTAAGGGGTTTGTGGTCTCCGATTACTACGCCGTCTACGAACTGAACTACCGGCCCGAATCGCATGGCCATTTCGTGGCCAGGGACAAGAAGGAGGCGTGCGCCCTCGCCGTCAACGCCGGAGTCAATATCGAACTCCCGGAGCCGGATTGCTACCTGCACCTCGTGGAACTGGTGCGCAAGGGCGTGCTCCAGGAACGCCAACTCGACGAACTGGTGGCGCCGATGCTGTTCTGGAAGTTTCAGATGGGGCTGTTCGACGATCCTTATGTCGATCCCGACGAAGCGGCGCGCGTGGTAGGTTGCGAGGCGAACGCCGAACTGGCGCTAAAGGCGGCGCGCGAGAGCATCACGCTATTGAGGAATGAAGGCAACCTGCTGCCGCTCCATCCGGATGGCATCAAGAGCATCGCGGTGATCGGCCCCAATGCCGATCGCAGTCTCCTGGGCGGATACAGCGGCGTGCCGAAGCGCGACGTCACCGTGCTGGAAGGCATTCGGGCGCGGCTCGGCAAGCGCGTGAACGTGCTCTACAGCGAAGGTTGCAAAATCACCATCGGCGGCTCCTGGCAGCAGGACGAGGTCACACCGAGCGATCCCGAAGAAGATCGCAAACAGATAGCGGAGGCCGTCAAAGTGGCACGCCGGGCGGACGTGATCGTTGTCGCCATCGGCGGCAACGAACAGACCTCGCGCGAAGCGTGGTCGCCGAAGCACCTGGGAGACCGTCCGAGCCTCGACCTGGTGGGCCGGCAGGAGGAACTGGTCAAGGCGATGCTGGCCACCGGCAAACCGGTGGTCGCGGTGCTGTTCAACGGCCGGCCGATTTCGATCAACTACGTCAGCCAGAACGTGCCGGCGATTTTGGAGTGCTGGTATCTGGGTCAGGAGACCGGCCACGCGGTAGCGGCGGTGCTGTTCGGCGATTTCAACCCGGCAGGCAAGCTGCCGATTTCGATTCCGCGGTCGGCCGGCCACTTGCCGGCGTTTTACAATCACAAGCCCTCCGCCCGCCGCGGCTACCTGTTCGACCAGGTCTCACCGCTCTACGCATTTGGCTTCGGGTTGAGCTACACTTCCTTCGCCATCGAAAATGTCCACCTGGCCAAACCGAAGATCCGGCGCGATGGCCGGACACAGGTGCTGGCCGATGTGACAAACACCGGAGGCCGCGCCGGGGGTGAAGTGGTGCAGATGTATGTTCGCGACAAAGTGAGTTCGGCCACGCGGCCCATCAAGGAACTGAAGGCGTTCCGCAAGCTCTTCCTGCAGCCGGGCGAGACGGCAAGCGTCGCGTTCGACATCGCGCCGGAGCAACTTGCGTTCTACGATATCCACATGAAGTACGTGGTGGAGCCGGGTGATTTCGAAATCATGGTGGGCAGTTCCTCGCGCGACGTCGATCTTCAGAAAGTCGTCCTCCGGGTGGTGTGAGACATCCAATGCCAGATCAACCACAGAGATTATCGTTTGCGGAAAAGGCCGGCTACAGCCTGGGCGATGGCGCAGCCGCCTTTGTCTTCCAGACGATGATCTACTTCCAGCTGAATTATTACACCGACACGCTGGGGATCAGCGCGGCGGCGGCCGGCACGCTGCTGCTGGTGGGACGCCTTTGGGACGCCTTCTTCGACCCCATGATGGGCGTCATGGCGGACCGCACCAACACACGTTGGGGAAAGTTCCGCCCGTGGGTGCTTTGGACCTCCATCCCCTGGGGCATCGCCATGATCCTGGCGTACACGAACCCTGGCCTCGGGATGACCGGCAGCCTGGTCTATGCCTGTTTGACGAATGTCCTGTTGATGACGTTGTACTCGGCCAACAACACGCCGTATTCGGCGCTCAGCGGCGTCATGACCGGCGACGTCAATGAGCGAACGCGCCTCTCGTCCTTCCGCTTCGTCTCGGCCATGATCGCGCAGCTCATTGTGGTCGGTTTCACCCTGCCCCTGGTCGCCAAGTTCGGGCAGGGCAATAAGGCCAAGGGCTGGCAGATGACCATGGGCCTGTGGGCAATGGTCTGCGTGGTCCTGTTCGTCATCACGTTCCTCACGACCCGCGAGCGGATACGGCCGGACCCGAAGCAGCAATCGGACCCCAAGCGGGATTTCAGCGCGCTTCTCAAGAACGGACCGTGGATTGCGATGTTCATCCTGACGCTGGCCCACTTCGCAACCCTGGCGATGCGCGGCGGCACGCTGTTTTACTACTTCCAGTACTACGTCAACCAGGACCGCCTGTTCGACCTGCTGCAGTCGCTCGGCTTGACCGGCGCGCATGGCAACTACTTCCTCAACGCCTTCGGCCTGATCGTGGACGCTAAGCGATCGAACGTGGCGTCGGTGGGGTTCAGCCTGCTGAATATGTCCAGCCAGCTCGTGACCGTGGCCGGCGTGTTGTGCTCCGCCGCCCTCTCCATCCGTTTTGGCAAGAAGGCCATCGCGATCGTCGGATTCTCCCTGAGCACCGTGTTTATGGCGGCGTTCGTGCTGTTGCCGCCGGAGGCCATCGGCACGACGTTCCTCATGGAGTACATTCGCGCCCTGACTTATGCCCCCACCATCCCGCTCATCTGGGCGATGTTTGCCGATGTGGCGGACTATTCGGAATGGAAGTCCGGCCGGCGGACCACCGGCGTGATCTTCGCGACCATCCTGTTCGCCCTGAAAACCGGCCTCAGCCTGGGCGGCTTCGCGGCCGGCTGGCTGCTCTCCGGCTACGGGTATAAACCCAACGCGGTGCAGACGCCGGAAGCGCTGCGGGGCATCCGCATGACCATCAGTGTTTACCCGGCGATTCTGTTCCTCATCGTGATTGCTTGCCTGGTCTGCTATAAGATCGGCAAGCGCCTGAACCTGCAGATTCAGGATGAACTGGCGGAGCGGAGGAAGAACTTCGCCGCCACTTAGCAAGGAGCATTCATTATGGCATTCAAGCTGAGTTTCACTACCCTCTTAATGGCGGGTCTGGCGGCGCATGCCCAGACGCCGGCCGCGCTGAAGGATGTGTTCAAGGGATATTTTCACGTCGGAGCGGCGCTCAATCAGGCGCAGTTCGAAGATCGGGATGCGCGCGGCGGGATTATTGTGCGGACGCAGTTCGATACCATCAGTCCGGAAAACGTTCTGAAATGGGAGTCCGTGCATCCGCGCCCGGACGCCTATGCCTTCGACGCCCCGGACAAGTACGTGGCGTTCGGCGAGAAGAACCACATGTTCATCGTCGGACACACGCTGGTGTGGCACAGCCAGGTGCCTGCGTGGGTCTTCCAGAACGCCAAGGGCGAACCCCTGGACCGCGACGGATTGCTCCAGCGCCTGCACGACCACATACGCACCGTGGTGGGACGCTACAAGGGCCGGATCGGCGGCTGGGATGTGGTCAATGAGGCGCTGAACGAAGACGGCACCATGCGGCAGACGCCATGGCTCAAAATCATCGGCGAGGACTACCTGCTCAAGGCCTTCGAGTACGCCCACGAAGCCGACCCAAAAGCGGAACTCTACTACAACGATTATTCGGTGGAGAACCAGGCCAAGCGGAACGGCGCGGTGGAACTGATCAAGAAGCTGAAGGCCGGCGGAGCCGCGGTGACCGCCATCGGCCTGCAAGGGCACGACAAAATGGAATGGCCCACCATCGAGCAACAGGATGCCACGATCCTGGCCTTCCAACAGCTCGGCATCAAAGTAAACATCACCGAACTGGATGTGGACGTGCTGCCCGCTGCCTCGCAACAACGCACGGCCGACGTCGGGCTCAGTGTGGAGGCGCATGCCAAACTCAATCCTTACGCCGGTGGGCTGCCGGACACGGTGCAGCAGGCGCTGGCGCGCCGGTATGGGGATCTCTTCGCGGTGTTCTGCAAGTACCGCGGCACCGTCTCGCGAGTCACCTTCTGGGGCGTTACCGATGGCGACTCCTGGCTGAATAACTGGCCGGTCCGCGGCAGGACCAGCTATCCGCTGCTGTTCGATCGCCAGGGCCAGCCCAAGCCCGCGTTTCAAGCGGTGATCCGCGCGGCCCGGCAAGGAAGCGTGAAGTGAAGACCTTTCTCCTCAGCCTCTGCCTGGTCTCCAATGCCTTTGCGCTCGGCCAGGCCCGCTATGTCGAGACGGTGAACGCCAGCGGCAGCTTCCCGCTGGTGCGGGCAAAATCCGCCGCGGCAGTCTATGTCGATTCCGGCGACTACGCGGGCGTAGTGCGCGCGGCTGGCGATCTTATAGCGGACGTGGCTCGCGTCACGGGGTCCACTCCGCCGATGGCGCACGATGAAAAAGGCCTGGGCGCAAATGCGGTGATCGCCGGCACCATCGGCAAGAGCGCGCTGATCGACCGGCTGATCCGCGAGCGCAAGATCGATGCTCGGCAAATCACGGGTAAATGGGAGGCCTTCCTGATTCAGGTCGTGGCCAAGCCGCTGCCCGGCGTGGCGAGCGCATTGGTCATCGCCGGCAGCGACAAGCGCGGCACGATTTACGGCATCTACGATCTCTCCGAACAGATCGGCGTTTCGCCCTGGCATTTTTGGGCGGACGTGCCGGTGGTTCACAAAGACGCCCTGTTCGTGAAGGCAGGCAAATATGGCGAAGGCGAACCCGCGGTGAAGTATCGCGGCATCTTCCTCAATGACGAAGCGCCGGCGCTCAGCGGTTGGGTGAAAGAGCAGTACGGCACCTACAACCACCAGTTCTATGAGAAGGTCTTCGAGCTGATCCTCCGGCTGAAAGGCAACTATCTGTGGCCGGCCATGTGGGGCAACGCCTTCAATGAGGACGACCCGCTGAATCCCAAGATCGCCGACGAGTGGGGCATCGTGATGGGGACGACGCATCACGAGCCCATGCTGCGCGCCCAGCAGGAGTGGAAGCGCCACGGCACCGGCCCGTGGGACTATGCGAAGAACCCCGAAGTGCTGCGCCGGTTCTGGGAGGAAGGCGTCAAGCGCAACAGGGATTACGAGAGCATCGTCTCCATCGGCATGCGCGGCGATGGAGATATGCCGATGGCCGGAGCCGAAATGGGCGCCAACATCGCCCTGCTGGAACAGATTGTGGCCGATCAGCGTAAGATCCTCGCCGAGCAGGTCAATCCCAATCTCGCCAGTGTGCCGCAACTCTGGGCGCTCTATAAAGAGGTCCAGGGTTACTACGACAACGGCATGCGCGTGCCGGACGACGTGACCTTGCTGTGGTGCGACGATAACTGGGGCAACATCCGCCGCCTGCCGACAGCGGAGGAGCGCAAACGCGCTGGCGGCGCGGGCATCTACTATCACTTCGATTACGTCGGTGGACCGCGCAATTACAAGTGGATCGACACCAATCCGATCCCCAAGGTGTGGGAGCAGATGAATCTTGCGCTGGAATACGGCGCGGACCGGATCTGGATCGTGAACGTGGGCGATCTCAAGCCGATGGAGTTCCCCATCGACTTCTTCCTGAATTTCGCGCGCGACCCGAAGCGCTGGCCCAAGGAAAAACTCGGCGAATTCACGCGGCAATGGGCGGAACGGGAATTCGGTGGCGCGCATGCCGCGGAGATCGCCGGCATCGTCTCCAAAACCCTGAAGTACAACGGGCGGCGCAAGCCCGAACTGCTGGAACCCGCCACTTACAGTGTGACGGACTACCAGGAGGCGGATCGTGTCGTGGACGATTACAAGGCGATCGTAGCCGCGGCTGAGAGGATATCCGCCACTATGCCGGAAAACGCCCGCGACGCGTTCTTCCAACTCGTAACTCATCCCGCGCAGGCCAACCTCCTGGTGACGGAACTCTACGTCGCGGCGGCCAGGAATCACTTGTATGCCGCGCAGGGACGCGCCGGCGCCAACGACATGGCCGCGCACACGCGCGATCTGTTTGAGGCGGATAGCGAGCTCACGGCGTACTACAACCACACGCTGGCCAAGGGCAAATGGAACCACATGATGGACCAGACCCACATCGGATACACGTACTGGCAGGAGCCGCCGCGGAACACCATGCCCGCCGTCCGGGAAATTGAGTTGCCCGCGGCGGCGGCGATGGGTATCGCCATCGAGGGCTCGTCTTCGGCCTGGCCCGGGGCGGGCGAGCCTCCGGTTCTTCCCGGCTTCGACGTATACAATCAGCCGCGGCGCTACATCGACGTCTTCAATCGTGGAAAGGCGCCATTTACGTTTACCGCCACCGCAAGCGCGCCGTGGATCGCGTTGAGCGCTGCCGGGGGCACGGTCGAAAAGGAGTGGCGCCTCTGGGTGAGCGTGGATTGGGGCAAGGCTCCGCATGGTACAGCCAACGGCTCCGCGACCATCGCCGGCGCCGGCAGTTCCGCCACCTTCCAATTGCAGGCGGTCAACCCACAGACGCCGGCGAAGAGTGCTCTGAAGGGCTTCGTGCAAGCCGATGGCTACGTTTCGATCGAAGCCGAGCATTTCACCAGGAAGACGAACGCCGGTCCGGTCCGCTGGGAGAAGATCGACGATTACGGTCGCACGCTTTCGGCCATGACAGTGTTCCCGGTGACGGCGGCCAGCCTGACGCCGCCGCAATCGCCGTGCCTGGAATACGAGATGTACCTGTTCGATCCGGGGAAGGTGGAGGTGGAAACGATTCTCTCGCCGACCCTGAACTTTGTCCCCGGCCGCGGCCTGCGCTACGCCATCTCCTTCGACGACCAGCCGCCGCAGACAATCGATGCGCTGGCGCGGAATTCGCTAGCCGACTGGGAGACCACGGTGAAGGACAGCGTGCGCAAAGTGAAGTCCAGCCATACGCTGAGCGGGTCGGGCTATCACACGCTGAAGTTCTGGATGGTGGATCCCGCTGTGGTGCTGGAAAAACTGGTGGTGGATCTGGGTGGCGTCCAGCCGAGCTATCTCGGCCCGCCGGAGAGTTATCGCGGCAGTAAGTAAGTGACGGTCGCAGCTTCAATGCGATGTCGCGGCTCCAATCCGAGCCGCGACCGTGAGGGAGCGGTAACCCTACTCGGCGCGCAAGGTTATCATCGGGTCCACTTTGGTGGCTCGGCGGGCGGGCAGGTAGCTGGCCAGGGCGGCGACGGCGGCGAGGAACATGGCTCCGCCGGCAAACGTCGCCGGGTCGGTGGCGCTGACGTTCACCAGCATGCCCGCAATCAGGTGGGTCACGGCGAACGAAGCGGCCAGGCCGCCTGCGAGGCCAATCGCGGTCAGCCCCATGCCGCGCCGCAAAATATCGCCGAGCACGTCGAGCGGCCGCGCGCCCAGCGCCATGCGGA
>PLDO01000196.1 GCA_003136215.1 Bryobacterales bacterium | reverse complement strand
CATACCGCGCCAGGTTGGAACTGGCCTCGGCGGTAGCGATGATGTAGTAACACGCGATAGCGTACTCCGTAGCCGGCAGGCTGATCTGGCGAACCTCGCACCCCAGGGCCTTCAACTGGTCCACGCCCCGGGAGATGAGGTCGCCGGTTTCGCTCGTCAATTGATTTAGATACTCGACGGGCAGTCCAAGCTTCAAGCCTTTTACAGCGCCCGTCAGGTGTGCGGAATAATCCGGTACCGGAGCCTCCGCCGAGGTGGAATCCCGCGGGTCGCGCCCGGCCATGACGCGCAGCACCGTCGAGGCGTCTTTCACGTTGCGCGCGAACGGCCCGATGTGATCGAGCGAACTGGCGAAGGCGGTCAGCCCGTATCGCGATACCCTGCCGTAAGTCGGCGTCACCCCGACGACGCCGCAGAAGGACGCCGGCTGGCGGATGGATCCGCCCGTGTCGCTGCCCAGCGATACCACCGCCGTGCCCTGCGCCACCACCGCCGCCGATCCGCCGCTCGAGCCGCCCGGCACGCGATCGGGCGCCAGAGGATTGCGCACCGGTCCGAAGGCCGAGTTCTCGTTGGACGATCCCATGGCGAACTCGTCGCAATTCGTCTTCCCGAGAATCACCCCGCCGGCCTCTTCGATGCGGACAATCGCCGTGGCATCGTAGGGCGGGATGTAGTCGGCCAGCAGGCGCGACCCGCAGGTGGTCTTCACGCCTTTGGTGACGATCACATCTTTCACCGCGATGGGTACGCCGCCCAGCGCCCCGGGATCCTCGCCGCGCGCGATGCGTTCATCCACGCGCCCGGCGGCCGCCATGGCACGCTCCGGGCAAAAGCGGAGGTAGGCGTTGGTCTTGGGATTCTCGGCCTCGGCGAAGCGCAGCGCGGCGGCTGCCAGCTCGCGGGCGCTGTATTCGCGGGAGAGCAGAGCCTGCCTCACGCGGTCGATGTTCAGGGAGGGAATGTCCATGCGCGTGTCTCTGTCCTAATGCGCTAGCGTTCGATGACGATCGGCACCTTGAAATACCCGGCGCCGGGTTGCGGAGCGTTGGCCAATGCCGCCTGGTTGCCCAACGGCGGCACCGGCAGGTCGGCGCGCAGGGTGGCGGTTTCCCCGGCTTCGAAGAGCACCTGCGACATGGGTTCGACGCCGGTGGTGTCCACCTCGTTGAGGCGGTCCATATGTTGCAGAATGCCGTCGAGATCGGCTTGCAGTTTGGCGGTTTCCGTATCGCTGAGGGTCAGGTTGGCCAACCCGGCGACGTAGCGAACTTCCTTCTCGGTAATCTTCACGCTTGTGCCTTTTTCCGCGAGAGCTTGTAGAGGTGGCGCATCACCGGGTCGGCGATGGCATCGGCGTCGTCCGCCGGAAGGGCGGACACCGCCTGGCGCGCGATCATTGGGTCGCGGCGGCGCGGTACGATGCGGAATTCCAGGTCCTCCACCAGTCCGCTGCCCAGCGTCTTGCCCAGGTTGTTCAAAATGTGGGGAGTGAGGGCGAACAACTGGCGCTGCCAGGTATGGTCCTCCACTTCCACCACCAGGCGGGTGCGCACCAGTTTCGCCGCCCGGGTATGCGCGGCGATCTTCTTGCCGACGGCTTCGGGCCACGCGGCGCAACTGAGTTGTTCCGGCGTGATCACATCGCCGGACAGTCTCAGTCCCCGGATGAGCTTGCTGGCGCGTTCCATGGTGGGCAGGATCTTGATTTTATCACGTAGGGGCGCGTGAGGCGGACGTCCGAAGCAGTGACTCAAACATTACTAAAATATTCGTCTTGTTTTGAATCACTTGAAAGTTATGCCGGTCGAAAGGCCGGTTTGCGTTTCCTAGGCTGTAGATAGGGGGACACACGATGATTCAATTCGACACGGACGGTGTGACGCTTTTCTATATCGACGCTAACGGAAACAAGATCTCGCAGAGTTTCATGTCGGGGCAGCCCTATACCGACTGGCTGAATATCCGCGACGAGCAACTGGCGGCGGCGCGGTCCAACACGCAAGCAGCCGCCAACTACGCCACCGCGCTCGCTAACGCGCAGATCAGCGTGAATGCCGGCAAGGGCGGCGCCGAACTGGCGCCCGCGAAGCCCACGATGCAGGTGGTGAGCGACACCGGGGTAATCACTTTCGTACCTTTCGACCCACCGCTGGCCGACCTGGTAATGCCGACTCCGGTCCCGCAGACGAGCATGGTGGACCAGATCGCGGCTGCCCGCGCTGCCACGCCGGACAAGGAGGCCATCATGTACAACATGATCCTGGCCATGTTCCGCAAGGAATTCCCTGGAGCGTAGATCTCCATCGTACGAAAAGGAGCTCGAAAAACTTATGACAAGAGAGAGGATTGCATGAAAAACTTTGGCTTGTGGTTAAAAGGACTGGCCGCCGCCGTGCTCGGCGGCGCCATCGCGAGCGCCGCCCAGGTTGTGGCCTCTGGAAGCGCACAGCCGGCCAACTTGAAGTCGGCCGCCGTCACCGGGGCAGCCCTTACGCTGAGCGCGTACCTGACACAATCTCCGGTGGGCGGCAAGTAGCTGGCGCGACTACTCGACGATGGTGACCTGAATCGGCAGCAACTGCATGGATGGTTCCACCAGCACGTTGAGGACGCCGGACTTGGCTCCCTTGGCGGCGCGCAAGGTGAGAGTGGCCTTGCCGCCCGCCGAGAGGCTGGACTTATCCAGCTTGGCCTCAAGTCCGGGCACCGGCACGGGCACCGAAACACTCATGAAGCCATGCGCCCCGTTCGTGATGGTCACCTCTGCCGTCTCGCCGGCCTTCAGACGGACGGCGTCCTTATCCAACTTAACCTGGTTCATCAGGAAATCCGCCGTAGTTGGAATGTTGGAAAGAGAGGGCGGCGCCGCGGCGGCGCCGTTGGCGGGATACGGTCCCGGCGTCATCGTGCCGAAGGGAGTATGGCGCAGGGCTTCCGGATCCACATACCAGAACCACTGGTCATTCTCCACTTTCCAGGTGCTCATCATGGGGACCTTCATCGGATGGTCCATGAAGCCGGGCATCATCACGTACTGTTCGCACGCCACCACGGCTTTCGCCTTCGTGAAGTTCTCCAAATACTCGACGTTCGATATCTCGCAGGAAAGGTATTTGGGCTTATTGGCGCTGTAGAAGAGGTCCTTGGTGTCGTCGGCGACCAGCGCTTCGGCCTTGCGAAACTGGCCCTTGATGTGGAGGTCGTAAAACTCCTGGATGCGGGCACGCAAAGCGGCATCGACACCGACCGGAGGCTTTGGCTTAAACGGTTCGTTCGGCTGGGCAAAGGCAAGAACTCCAAACAGGGCGAACAGGGCGATACGATGCATATCTGCTTCTAATTATAGCCGACGGTATCGGGCAGCATCGCTTCCGCCGCGGCGCAGGGCGATGGCGCGGCCATTGGCGGCCCCTCCTGTGAGAGACTGGAGAATTCGTGGACAATCCCATCCAGGTAGAAGGCCTCCGCAAGAGCTACGGCAGTTTTCCAGCCGTCAAGGGCATCGATTTCGAAGTTCGCTCCGGCGAAGTCTTCGGCATGCTCGGCCCCAACGGCGCCGGAAAAACCACCACCGTCGAAATCCTCGAAGGGTTGCGCACCCGCAGCGGCGGCCGCGTCAGCGTGCTGGGCTGCGACCCCGAGGTGCAAACCCGCCGGCTCAAGGACCGGGTCGGCGTCTGCCTGCAGGCGACCAACCTCCAGGAGAAACTCAAGGTTAGCGAGGCCATGGAACTCTTCGCGGCCTTTTACACTCGCACCGTGGATGGCGCTCAGCTCTTGAAGCGCCTGCAACTCTGGGAGAAGCGCGACACCCATTACGGCAAACTCTCCGGTGGACAAAAGCAGCGGCTCGCCCTGGCGCTCGCCCTGCTCAACGACCCGCAAGTCCTCTTCCTCGATGAGCCTTCGGCCGGTCTCGATCCCCAAGCCCGCCTGGAAATCCACGAACTCGTGCTCAACCTCCGCCGCGAGCAGCGCACCATCCTGCTCACCACTCACTACATCGAAGAGGCGGAGAAACTCTGCGACCGCGTNNAAAAGGCGCTGGCCCATTCCACCATCGAAATCGAACTTGCCACGCCGCTGGGCGAGTTGGCGCTCCCCAACTGGCCGGAAACCGAGCACGTCACCGTGGACCCGCCGCGCATGAAGATTGCCGTGACCACCCCCCGCCCCGCGCGCATCGTAGTCGAGATTGTTAAATGGCTCGACGAAAAGGGCGTGGAACTGGCCGACATCCGCATCAAACGGCCGTCGCTGGAGGATGCCTTCATCGAACTTACCGGAAAGAGCCTGCGGGAATGAGAATCTACCTCGCCCTGTTCAAGAGCAATATGCGGCTGACGCTGCGCGACCGCGGCGTGCTGTTTTTCAATTACCTGTTCCCGCTGATTTTCTTCTTCGCTTTCGCCGAGATGTTTCACGCCGGCGTGGGCGCTGGCGTCGCCTACTTCGTCAGCACCGTGCTGGTGATGGGCATTCTGGGCAACGGTTTGTGGGGTGCCGGGATGCGCAGCGTGCAGGAGCGCGAAGCCAATATCCTGCGCCGCTTCAAGGTGACTCCCATCTCGCCGCTCCCCATTCTGGTGGCGTCCATGCTGAGCGGGTGGCTGCTGTTCCTGCCGATGCTCCTCCTGCTGGTGGGGCTGGCCCATTACCTGTACGCCATGCCCATACCGCGCAACTGGCTCTCGCTCTTCGTGATGGCCTCGCTCGGCGTCTGCTCGATGCGAGCCATCGGGCTGATTCTGGCGGCGGCCACCAATACCATGGCCGAAGCCACCATCGCCATACAGAGCGTGTACATGCCGATGCTGTTCCTCAGCGGCGCTACCATTCCGGCGGCGATGCTGCCCAAATGGGCGCAAACCCTGGCGCAATTCATGCCGGCCACGTACCTGGTCAGCGGCTTCCAGGGCATCTTCTTCCGTAATCAGAATCTCTGGGACAACGCCCCGGCCGTGGCCGCGCTGCTGCTCACCACGGCGCTCGGCTTGTTCCTCGCCGTGCAACTCTTCCGCTGGGAGAAGGAAGAAAAAATCCGGCCGCGTAACAAGCTCTGGGTGTTGGCCGTGCTGGCGCCGTTCGTGATCATGGGCGCCTGGAAATCCTACAGCAAGGAACATTTGGGCAACAACGCCGCGCTATACCGCGATTTGCAGCGTTCCGGCGCGTTCCTCATCCGCAACACGCGCATCTTCACGGGCGATGGCAAGGTCATCGAAAACGGAGCGGTCCTGGTGCGCGACGGCAAGATCGCCGCGGTCTACGAAGGCGCCGCGCCCGATCCCGAACAGCTCAAAGCCGAGACCGTGGAGGGCGCGGGCAAGACGCTGCTGCCCGGCCTGATCGATGCCCATGTCCATCTGTCCGCCCCGGGCGGCCTTTCCACGGACCCGCGGGATTACGACGTCGAAAAGACCATGCCGCACTCCGCCGCCGCACTGCTTTATAGCGGCGTCACCGCCGCGCGCAGCGTGGGCGATGGCCTGGACGCCTCCCTCAAGCTCCGCAAAGCCATCGCCGATGGCGCTACGCTCGGCTCCCAACTGTTTGTTTGCGGACCGATGTTCACCGCCGAGGGCGGTCACGGCACCGAGTTCGTCGAGCACCTGCCGGCCGCCATCAAAGAAACCGTGAAGGCGCAGTTGGTGCGCACCCCCAAGACGCCCGAGGAAGCCCGAAGACAAGTTCGCGAACTCAAGACCAGGGGCGTCGACGGCATCAAGGCGATCCTCGAAGCCGGCTGGGGCGAAGGCATGCTTTTCGACCGCCTCGACCTCCTCCTGGTGCGCGCCGTGAGCGAAGAGGCCCACGCCCAACACCTCCCGCTGGCCACGCACACCGGCGACGCCCGCGACGTGGCCGACGCCGTGGAGATCGGCAGCTCTAGCGTCGAACACGGGTCCTGGCGCGACGAGATCCCGGACAACCTGCTGGAGCGTATGGCCAGGGAAGGCGTCTATCTAGACCCGACGCTCGCCGTCGCCGAGGCCTACGCGCTCTACTTCGGCGGCAAACCGGACGTCCTGAATCGCTCGCTTGTGCAGCAGGTGGTGCCCGCCCGCCTACTGAAGGGAACCCGCGAATTCGTAGCTTCCGGAAAAGGCGCCGACGCCGGCAAAGCGGAGTTGTTCCAACACGCTCTCGACACCGCGCGCGCCAACCTGCTGCGCGCCTGGAAGGCTGGAGTTCCCCTGGTGATGGGAACGGATGCGGGCAATCCCATGGTCTTCCACGGTCCCTCCCTGCACCACGAGTTGCAACTCTGGGTGGAGGCCGGGATTCCAGTGACGGTGGCCTTGCAGGCCGCCACAGTGAACGCCGCGAAACTGCTCGGCGCGCCGCAGCGCATCGGAGCCATCCGCCCGGGCATGGACGCCGACCTGCTGCTGGTGGACGGCAACCCCCTTCAGGAAATCGCCGCCACCGAGCGCATCTCGCTGGTGGTGTTCAAGGGCGAACGGATTCGCCGCGCCGAACTCTTCGAGCAGAAGTAAGACAGGCCTCCTGGCCTGTCTGCTTCAGCCTGCCAGCTTCCGGATCTCGTCCGCCACCATTTCGGGCTCTTCCATGGGAATGTAGTGCGACGCTCCGGGCAGCAGGACTTCGCGCCCGCGGGCAAAGCGCGATGCCAGGTCCGGCGCGGTGGGCGATGCGCCCAGATCGAAAGCTCCGGGCTGCCGTTCCCTGCCCGCGCGCATCACCGTTACGGGATGCCGTATCGCCGCGACCTCCGCGTAGATGTTCGACTCCGGCTCCTTGGAATTCAGATAAATCGACGCTTCCACCGCGGGCGGGCAGGCCAGCACGAATTCCCCGTTGCGCGGCAGCACGCCGTAGTCGCAGTAGTCCCGCAGAATCTCCGGTCGCCACCCGGCGAACGGAGGCCGCCCCTTGAAGCGCTCGAACATCTCGTCCGGCGATGCCCAGAGGTTGCGCCGGCGCAGTGTGAAAGACGCGTCCGGCGGTTCCGCGCCATAGTATTGCTGCGGGAAAATCGTGGGGTCGAGCAGCAGCAGCGCGCGATAGGTGGGCGGGCGCAGCGCCGCGGCCTGCACCGTGCTGTGGCCGCCGCTGGAATGGCCGATGCCGATGGCGCCGCGCACGTCCCAGTGCTCCGCCACCGCCGCCAGGTCGCGCCCGAAGATTCGCCAGTGGTACGGCAGACCGGGCTGGCTGCTCCGCCCGTGCCCGCGCGCGTCCACCGCCAGGCAGTGTCGCTGGGGAAACATGCGGATGATGCGGTCCCAGCACCTGCCGTGAAATCCGGTGGCGTGCGCCAGCAGAAAGGGAGGATCTTCCCCGGGCCATTCCCATACGGCCAGCTCTTGTCCAGGTTCACCAACGAACTTCAACTCAGGGGTTCTGTCCACCTTGGTATTTTCCCATGGTGGGACAGACCATCGCCTTTTGTGGTCTGTCAAGGCCTCGACCTCGGCCTCGACAGACGACGAAAGACGATCGTCTGTCCCACCGCCGCCACTTATACTCAGTACATATGGCCGGTCTGCTCTACCTGGTGGCTACCCCCATCGGCAATCTGGAGGACATCACCTATCGCGCCGTCCGCGTGCTGGGTGAAGCCGATCTGATCGCGTGCGAAGACACGCGGCAGTCGCGCAAACTGCTGGATCATTACGGTATCCACAAGCCTACGGTGAGCTATCACGATCACAACGAGGCGGAGCGCACCGAAGAACTCACTGCCCGCCTGAAGAGTGGCGCCGTGATCGCGCTGGTTTCCGATGCCGGCATGCCGCTGGTCTCCGATCCCGGGTACCGCCTGGTGCGCGCCGCCATCGATGCCGGCATCGCGGTGCAGGCCGTGCCCGGTCCCTCGGCTTCACTCACCGCGCTGGCCGGTTCCGGGTTGGCCACCGACGCCTTTTACTTCGGCGGATTCCTGCCGCCCAAACCGGGGCAGCGCGCCCACCTGCTGGAGGCGCTGGCCGAAGAGCCGGCCACCCTCATCTTCTACGAGGCGCCGCACCGTATCCTGGAATCGCTCGATGCCATTGAAACCGTCCTCGGCCCGCGCCCCGTGGTGGTGGCGCGCGAGCTCACCAAAATCCACGAAGAATACCTGCGCGGCACCGCCGCCGAGGTCCGCGCGCTGTTGGCCTCACGCGCCGCCGTCAAGGGTGAGATTACCCTCCTCATCGGCAAGGCCACCGAGCCGCCGCCCGACGATACGCCGGTGGTGGAAGCCGTCAACACGCTGATCTCCGATGGCATCCCGCGCATGGACGCCATCAAGCTGGTGGCGCGCCGCCGGGGACTATCCAAACGTGAAGTGTACGATCAGATGTTGACCGAGAAGTGACGGAGACTACGCCATGTTGAATCGCTTTCGCCTGCCGGCGGCGGTGTTGCTCGCCGCGGCGCTGTGCCCGGCCCAGGATTATGTCGATCGGGTAGTGGAGCGCGCCCGGCAGGAATTCGATGTCCCCGGCATTGCGGTGGCCATCGTCAAGGACGGCAACGTCGTGCTGGCCAAGGGCTACGGCGTCCGCAAGCACGGCGAGGCAGCGCCCGTCACCGCGCAATCGCTGTTCCGCATCGCGTCCAACACCAAGGCGTTCACCGCCGCCGCGCTGGCCATGCTGGTGGATCAGCACCGGATCGGCTGGGACGACCCGGTCATCCAATACATGCCCGGCTTCCAGTTGTACGACCCCTACGTCACCCGCGAGATGACCATCCGCGACCTGCTGACGCACCGCAGCGGCCTCGGTCTGGGCGCCGGCGACCTGATGTTCTTCCCGCCCGGCGACCTGGGCCGCGAGGAGATCGTCAAGCGTCTGCGCTTCATCAAACCCGCCACCAGTTTCCGCAGCGCCTATGCGTACGATAACCTGCTCTACATCGTGGCCGGGCAACTCATTCCCGCGGTCACCGGCAGGAGCTGGGACGATTTCGTGAAAGACCGCATCTTCACCCCGCTCGGCATGACCAACACCTTCACCGATGTCGCGGCGCTGAAGAAGGGTCAGGACGTGGCGGTCCCGCATAACGCGCTCTCGGGCAAACTGGAGGCGCTGCCCCAGGAGGACATGGACACCAGCGCGCCGGCGGGCGCCATCATCACCTGCGTGGCGGACCTGGCGAAATGGATGACCGCCCAACTGAACGGCGGGGCATTCGGCCCCGAGGGAAAGACGCGCCTGTTCAGCGCCGCGCAGGCCCGGGAGATGTGGTCCGCGCAGACCATCCTGCCGATCGAGGAGCTGCCCAAGGATTCGCCCGCCGCCTTTGCCGCCACGCAGCCGAATTTTCGGGCGTACGGTCTCGGCTGGGATCTCCGCGACTATCGCGGCAAGCGCCTGGTGGGCCACACGGGTTCGCTCTCGGGCTACGTTTCCCGCACGGCGCTGGTTCCCGAACTGAAGCTCGGCATCGTCATTCTCACCAACCAGGAAGTCACCGCCGCGCACGCCGCCATCGCCAACACGGTGATCGATCACTACCTGGGTGTGCCCGATGCCGATTGGGTGGCGGCATATTCCGCCCGCTTGCAGAAGGAGCGCGCCGAGGGCGAAGAGGCCGTCAGGAAGGCGGCCGGCAAACGCAACCCCAACACGAAGCCCGCCCTGCCTCTGGCCGCGTATGCCGGCCGTTATCGCGACGCCTGGTACGGCGACATCCGCATCGAAGAGCACGATGGAAAGCTCTCCATCTACTTCACCCACACGCCGGACCTGGCCGGCGATCTGGAGCACTGGCAGTACGACACCTTCGTGGCGCGCTGGAAGAATCGCACGCTGGACGCCGATGCGTACGTGACGTTCACGCTGAAGCCCGATGGCTCCATCGATGAGGTGCACATGGCGGCGGTTTCGCCGCTGACGGATTTCAGTTTCGATTTTCAGGATCTGCTGTTCCGCCCGGTGGCCATCAACGCGCCCCCGAAGTGAGTTCGCGGCGCGGCCGTGCAGGCACTTATAATGTGCGCATGATACTCGATCGCCGTCAGTTTCTGGGAGGCATACCGGCGTTGATACCGGCCGGGCTCGCTGCCAGTCCCGCGGAGGCTCCCCGCACCCGCTTCTACGTCCTCGAACAGTATTTCCTGGAACAGGGTACGCAGCCCGCGCGCATCCACGAGTTCTTTTCCAAAGCGCTGCTGCCCGCCATGGACCGGATCCACAAAGGTCCCAAAATCTTCCTGGAGGCCGTGATGACGCCGCACCTGCCGCAGGTAGCCGCCATTTTCGGTATCGAGTCGCCCGAGCAGGTCTGGTCGATCTCGAAGGCCCTGTTCGCGGATAAGGAGTTCAGCCGCGCCTTCGACCAGTGGGAGGCGGGCGAGGCGCCCTACGTCTCGGCGAGCGCTTCCCTGCTCGAAGCCACCGACTATTCGCCCGAGATCGCCGTGCCCGAAAAGCCGCCCGCCGCACCGCGCGTCTTCGAACTGCGCGTCTATCACTCGCCGACGTTCCGCCAGAACAAGGCGCTCCACCAGCGCTTTTCCGGCGCCGAGATCAAGATCTTCCACCGCGTCGGGGTCAATCCGATTCTCTACTCCACGACGGTTTTCGGCGCCGGCCGGCCCAACCTGACCTACCTGATTCCCTTCGACACGCTGGCCGCCCGCGAGAAAGCCTGGGCGGCATTCTCGGCCGACGAGGAATGGGTGCGCGTGCGCCAGGAATCCATCGACCGTGCCGGCCAGATCAGTATCGTGTCGAACATTTCGCTCTACAAAGCGATGCCGTATTCCCCCATCCGCTGAGCGTCGTCCCGGCATCAACTGCGCGCGCGGGGATGCCGAAGAGGCGGTAGCGCAAGGCAACGGCCCGCCGGGGCCGTTGCTCTACCTTGCCCACCCGGCGCGATGCGGCCAGTTGACGCGGTCGGGACATCACGGGACCTGCACCCAGAATAGTCGTTTGAGGCCACTCCTACGATAACCCCGCTTCAGGTCCGCAACCGTCGGGCGGGCTGCCGGGGGGCCACATGTAATGGTTAGGGCCTGACGCGGTCAAGTGACGCGACCGGGACGACACCGTTGGTAGGCTGGACGGCCTCTTGCCCTACCCGAGAAGATAACAGGCTAAAATCGGATGCGGAGGTGGAAAATGCGACGCCGCAGCGTGGTGATCCTCAGCGTCTTCACTTCAGCTTTGCTGTCCTGTAACGACGCCACCGAAGCGCAACCGTGGGTGACGCCCAAGGACGTGCTAACGAAGTACGGGCTCCTGGTATCTGGATTCAGCATCCAAAAAGGGCAGATCGTAGGTACCGTGGTAAACACCTCGTCGAACGGGTACAAGTCGGCGGATCTCTTGGTCCATATATACGATCCGAACGGGGCACGGCTTAGAGAACAGATGGTCACGACTAAGAGCCTCTGGGCAGGAGAGACCATCAAGGTGAGTGAGACCGTCGTCTATTTGACGGCAGCTGAGCAAAAAGGCGCTACTGCCGAAGTGAAAGCCGTGAGGGTCGAACCCTGAAGCTGGCGCATCGCATCCGGGGAAGAAGCGAAGAGCCTTCGAGCGTTCAGGCAATCGCGTCAATTTGACCCGTCCGCATCGCGAGCACTCCAGAGGCTTTCTACTTCAAAGAGGGTGCAGTTTTCGCGCTTTGCGACCTGGGAGAGGCCGTCGATGACATTTAGGTACTGCTCGTAAGTTCGCACTCCTGTGATTGGGATGCCGCCCTTGCACATCCGGAGCATGTCGGCATTCCTTGGATCAGCGGACGAATACCTCTTGCGGATCTGCTTGATCAGGAAATTGTCTATGGGTGGGTGGATAACGGCTGGAAGCGACGGATGGCCTTCGCAGGCAACATAGACGCGGGTCTTAAGGAGCATATTGATAAGTTTCGCGCTCCATCCAATTCCGATACTTGCAGCACCGTCCAGGCGAACAACCTGACCTTTGTGCCAACACTGAAACTCCTCAACCGTCCACGAGCGATTGGGGTCAAGGACGGTGGCGAGATCAACACTGTTGAGGAATGGATAAAGTTTGTGCCCTTTCACCTTGATACCCTGTCGAGCAGCCGAGACCGCCACCCATAGGCTAAACTCCTGGATTATCCGCCTGCGCTGGGCGCGCACATGTAGAGTGGACATACCTGCATTCTACGCTTGGCATTCTTGTGGCCGGAAGCCCGCAAGGTCGGCGTCGGAGCCAAGCTCGACAGAGGGACTAAAACGCGTGGGCGGTTCCCGGCCCTGCCACAACTATTCCGCCCGACCTCCAAATGCGCGAGTCCGAAGGACCTTAATTTCAGTACCGTCTCTGAACGCCTGCCAAAAGCGGTGGGTTCCGAAGGTGCCGACTGAATACCTCCCGTGAAACGCCGTCCACGTCAGCGCCAGCCTGATTCAGTGGGCGATGCTTCACGCCGAGCCAAGGGCCTCCTCCACCGCCTTGGGGTTCTTTGCAATGACCACCAGGAGGGTGCGCGCAGGCCCTTCCGGCTGCCGGTGACCCTGTTCCCAGTTCTGGATTGAATCCAGAGAGAAACCAAACTTCGCGGCAAATTGCGTTTGGCTTAGTCTCATTTTGGCGCGCAGTTTTCGCACGTCCACCTGCGGCGCCGGGACGTAAGTGACTCGCACGCGGGCCGGCTTGCCTTGTACCCAGTCCCGTGCCTGCTGTGCGCTTCGCAGTAACTTGTCTCCAAACACGCTGTCTTCCGGTCGCTTGGTTCGGCTGGTTTGTTTCATTTCGGCTTCTTCTCCCTGCAATCCGATTTCAGACCTCGCAGTTGCCTCGTCAGGGCCCTCCGTTGTCGCGTCGACAAATCGGTTTGGACATTCTTCGCGAAAATCGCCATCAGGAACAAGGGAACGTGGACGTCATGAAAGTAGTAAATGACACGCGCTCCGCCTCGCTTACCCCTCCCCTTCGCTGTCCACCTCAGCTTCCGCAGGCCGCCCGTCTCAGGTATCACATCACCGGCTTCAGGATGCAACGCGACATACAGTATCAGGGCGTCATGTTCATTTTCTGAAAGAACGCCCTTCACGTCGGCCAGGAACTCTTCGGTTTCCACGACCGCGATCATTTCGTTCACCCCATCATTATACGCCAATGACGGATAATGCGGGCGCCCGGACCCGATTTCTCCCGCCAAACGCCGTCCACGGAATGAGCACGGAACCTTGCACACCTCGGCCCGCCTGCGCCCGCAGATGTGTGACAACCCGACGGTGATGGCGCCCCCCCATTTGCCAACAGCCAACTGCGTAAACCAGCGCCGGCATCGATGCTTTCCATGCCGCATTTGGAGGCGGTGAGGGTTACAGCGTTGCTTTCCTGCCGCGGAAGCGTGAAAAGCCGGCTCAACTGCTTGGAAGGGCTCTCGCAAACCTTCCGGCGCCAGGCGAAGCTGACCCAATTCCGGCACAGCGCTGGAATGCCTCGCGTGCTTCCCGGGCGGTCTGGTAGCGCAGGTGGGCATCTCTGGAGATCAGCGTGGCGACGATCGGGCCTAATCCTGCGGGTAGCGACTCGATAGTTGCCGATCCCCGTCCCGGCAACTGTCCGGTGGCCAATTCGTAGAGTACGACTCCCAGGGAGTAAAGGTCGGCGCGCCCGTCCAGAGGTTCGCAACAAACCTGCTCGGGCGACATGTACGCCAGCGTGCCCAGAATCGTGCCTTTCCGCGTGGCGAACATGGCAACCGTAGGAGCGTCGTCACCTAGCGGGGTGGCCGGAGGCTTCACCTTGGGCAAACCAAAATCCAGCACCTTCACCTTGCCGCTCGTCGTCAGGAAGAGATTTGCGGGTTTGATGTCGCGATGCACAACGCCGATGGCGTGCGCGGCTTCGAGAGCGCTGGTTGTGCCGATGGCGATCTCGATCAGTTGACCGGCCGGGATGGGCCCGGAGGCCAATCGGTCGTCGAGCGCTTTGCCCGTGAGCAATTCCATCGCGAGGTACGGACGCCCTTGCCAACTGCCAGCCTCGAATACGGTGCAGATGTTGGGGTGATTGAGCGCCGAAGCGGCCCCGCCTTCGCGCTCGAAGCGGCACAACATTTCCGGGGAGTTGACGAGTTTTTCCGCCAGGATCTTGAGGGCCACGAAACGCCCAAGAAACGTGTCCTGTGCTTTGAAGACGATTCCCATGGCGCCGCGGCCGATCTCTTCGAGAATGTGGTATTTCGAAACCGTCTGGCCAATCATGGGGTGCATCCATGATACACGGAGGGTAGACCGGGCGGGAACTCCGATCATCCTGCGGGTGGGGTTTGTCGTTAGCCGCCAGCGAGGAAGCCATATGATCCTTCGGCGCGGCAACCCGTACGCCGCGTCGTCGTGCCGGATCACAAGAGAGTCCGTCCCGGAACGCTGCACCAGATCCTAAACGAAGCAGGGCTCACTGTGGAGCAACTGTTGGAACTACGCCTGCGCGCACCCCTGCCATCAACCGCGCGCGCGGGATGCCGGCGAGGCGATGACCTTCGACCCGATGAAGCCGTAGTACATGATGTAGAGATAGCAGAGCGCCGGCATGACAAATGCCGTGTGGATGCCGATGGAGTCGGCCAGTTTACCTTGCAGTACGGGCAGGATCGCGCCACCGACAATCGCCATAATCATCAGGCTGGAACCCTTGCCGGTGAGTGGGCCGAGTTGCGCGGTGCCCAGCGTGAAGATGGTGGGAAACATCACGGAATTGAACAGACCCACCGCGATGATGCTGCCCATCGCGATGCTGCCCGTGGTGGCCACCGAGGTCCAGACCAGGGCGGAAGCGATGATCGCGGCGCCGCCCAACACCTTGCCCGGCGAGATGGCGCGCATCACCGCGGAACCGACGAAGCGGCCCACCATGGCGCCGCCCCAATAGAAGGAAACGTATCCCGCCGCGGCGCGCTCCGTGAGGCCGCCGATGTCGGGTTGCGTGAAGTAGTTCACCAGGAAACTGCCGATGGAAACTTCCGCGCCCACGTACACGAAGATGCCGACGGCGCCAAGCAGGAGATGCCGGTGCTGCCAGATGCTGTCGCCGGACAGGACGCCGTGACCCTCTTCGATGTCGGGCAGCGAGGGCAGATGGAAGCGCGACACACCGAACGCCAGCAGGAAGAGCGTGAGCGCGATCCCGATGTAGGGCATTTGGACTGTTCGCACGTCGGCGGTCGCGGCCGTCGCCGAGAGAATCAGCAGTCCGCCGAGATACGGTCCGATGGCGGTCCCCAGCGAGTTGAATGCCTGCGCCAGGTTCAAGCGGCTGGATGCCTTCTCGGGCGCTCCCAGTTGCGCCACGTAGGGATTGGCCGACACCTGCAGCAGGGTCATGCCGCTGGCGAGCACCCACAGCGCACCCAGGAACAGGGCGTAGGACTTGTTGGCGGCCGCCGGGTAGAAGAGCAGCGCGCCGACCCCCATGACCACCAACCCCAGCACAATCGATTTCTGGTAGCCCATGCGCGCCAGGATGCGCGAGGACGGTATCGACATCAGGAAATAGGCGGAGAAGAAGGTGAACTGAATCAACATCGTCTGCGTGTAATTCAGTTCGAACAGCGCCTTCAGGTGGGGCACCAAGATGTCGTTCAGAACGGTGACGAAGCCCCACATGAAAAAAACGGTGGTGACGACGGTCAAGGCAAGGCCGGTCTTCCGGGGGGCGGTGTTGGTGACAGCGGTGTTGGCGTTAGGGGAAATCATGAGACTCGCGCGCCAGTATAACTGATTTCGCCGGGCCAAAAGTCGCGGGGAGGCTTACGAGGCCGCGCCGCGCACCGCTTCCACAAACCGTCGCGCCACGGCCGGCGCATCGAACTGCTCCACCCAGGCGAGACCCCGGGCCCGCTGCGCGGCCCGCGCTTCAGGGGAGCCATGGAGGGTGAGGATCCCCGCCGCCAGCGATTCCGCGCTCTCCGGCTCCACCAGGGTCGCGTGCGGCGCCACTTCCGGGATGGCCGCGGCGCGTGCCGCCACGATGGGCTTGCCTGCCGCCATGGCTTCCAGCAGCACGATGCCGAAGCCTTCCTGAACGCTGGGCAGGCAGAAGATGTCGCAGCGATTGTATTCGGCGGCCAGAGCGGCGCGCGAAATGTCCTCCAGCCAGGTGACCGTGTTCGCCAGGTGCAGGCGGCCTGCCTGCTCCCGCCATATGGTGTTGCAGGGTCCGTCGCCGACGATGCGAATTTCCAGGCTGGGGATGGCGCCGCGCAGTGCGGCCGCGGCTTCCAGCAGCAGGCCGACCCGCTTGCGGCGGTAGAGACGCCCCACATACAACACCGTGAAACGCCCCGCCTGTGCCGGCGCCGGAAACTCCGCCAGGTGGCGGCGCCACGCGGCCAGGTCGATCAACTCCGGAACCACCGTGGGTGGCCGCTCCAGTCCGTAGAGCCGCTGCGCGCATTCGCCCGAATAGCGGCTGGTCACCAGCACGCGCGCCGCCCAGTGGACGTGCAGCCGTTCGCAGCGCGCCTGCACGCTCATGGTAAGCCGCGTAAGTCCGCTCTCGAAACGCACTTCGTCGGCAATCACTCCCTTCAGCGACGCAACGTGGAGTACGCCGGGCGTGGCGGCGATGCGGTAGCCGTCCATGTCGAAGCCCACGGTGCAATCGTACGCGCGGGAGGCGCGCAGCCGCCGGTTGTACCAGAGCCGTTCGGCGGTGAAGACCGGAAAGTGGCGCGTGGGGGATTCGATATCGACGGTGTGCCCGAGTTGACGCAGCGCGTTGGCCAGCACCGAGATGCCGACATACGTTCCACTGCCCCGCGTGATGTCCCGCGGCGTCGAGGTGAGGAAACGGAATTTCAAGGTGTCCGGATTCCAGGATACCCGAATGTCGAGTTCGCCCCGCGGCGACGCTACACTAAAACAGTAATGGAAAAAGCGGTGTGTCTTTTGAGCGGGGGCCTGGATTCGGCGACTTGCCTGGCGCTGGCGCGGCGCGAGGGGTACCAGTGCTACGCGCTCTCGTTCGACTACGGGCAGCGGCACAAGGTCGAACTGGATGCCGCGGCGCGGGTGGCCCAGGCGCTCGGCGCCACGCGGCACCTGGTGGCTAAGATCGGCCTCGATGCCTTCGGCGGGTCGGCGCTGACCAGCGGGATCGAGGTGCCGAAAGGGCGATCCGCCGGCGAGATGGGGGAAGGCATCCCGGTGACCTACGTGCCGGCGCGCAATACCATCTTCCTTTCCTTTGCGCTGGCCTGGGCGGAGGTGCTCGCTAGCTCGCACATCTTCATCGGCGTGAACGCGCTGGACTACTCGGGGTATCCCGATTGCCGCCCCGAGTTCATTGAGGCCTACGAACGCATGGCGAACCTGGCGACCAAAGCCGGGGTCGAGGGGCGGACCAAGGTCAGGATCCACACCCCGCTGCTGCACCTGACCAAGGCGGGGATCGTCAAGCTGGGGCGGGAACTGGGACTCGATTTCGGGTTGACCTTCAGCTGTTACGATCCGGCGGCCGATGGGCGGGCGTGCGGGCAGTGCGACGCCTGTCTGCTGCGCCGCAAGGGATTTGACGAGGCGGGAATTGAAGATCGCTGAGCTGTTCTACTCGATTCAAGGTGAGGGTGCGCTGGTGGGCGTGCCGAGCGTGTTCATCCGCACCAGCGGGTGCAATCTGCGCTGCGCGTGGTGCGATACGCCCTACACGTCGTGGCAGCCCGAGGGGACCGATCTCGATCTGGATCAAATTCTGGACGAAGTGGCCGCCCACCCGGCGCGCCATGTGGTGGTGACCGGCGGCGAGCCGATGATCGCGCCGGATATCGTCGCGCTCTGCGGACGGCTGCGCGCACGTGGCATGCACATCACCATCGAAACCGCCGGGACCGTGTTCGCTCCCGTGGCCTGCGACCTCATGAGCATCAGCCCGAAGCTCGCCAACTCGACGCCCTCCGATCCGGGCTGGAGCGGGCGCCACGAGCGCCTGCGCATTCAGCCGGCTGTGCTCATGGAGTTGATGGCACGGTACGAGTATCAGTTGAAGTTCGTCATTACGCGGCCCTACGATCTGGCGGAAGTGCGGTCGCTGGTGGATCTGGTGAGTGCGGACCCCGAGCGCGTGATCCTGATGCCGGAAGGCACGGATAGCGAACGCTTGCGGGAGCGAGGGGTGTGGTTGGCGGAGATCTGCAAGGCGGAAGGTTTCCGCTTCAGCCCGCGCCTGCATGTGGACCTGTGGGGCGCCGTGAGGGGGGTATGACGACCGTTTTGACGGCCGACCCCATTTTCCGGGAACATCTGGCAGGGCGGGCGCACCCCGAGAGGCCGGAGCGGTATGATGCGGTCGTCGAGGGCTTCGCGCGGGCTGGGCTGCTCCAGCGGATGCGGCGCATGGAACGGCGGACGGCTACCGAGGACGAGTTGCTGCTATGCCACACCGCGGAGTACTTGCAGACGGCGCGGCGCGACGTGGAGTCGGGCCGGCCTTACCTGAGTACCGGCGACACCGACATCACGCCGAACTCCTGGGAGGTGGCGGCGCGGGCGGCGGGCGGCGTGCTGAACGCGGTGGATGCCGTGCTCACCGGCGCGGCGCGCAACGCCTTCTGCGCCGTGCGGCCTCCGGGACATCATGCCAGTGCGTCGCGCGGCATGGGGTTCTGCCTGTTCAACAACGTAGCCATCGCGGCGCGCCATGCGCAGAGCAGGCACGGCGTGGGGCGCGTGCTCATCGTGGACTGGGACGTGCATCACGGCAACGGCACGCAGGATATCTTCTACCGCGACCCGTCGGTGTTCTTCTTCAGCACCCACCAGTGGCCGCTGTATCCCGGGACCGGGCGCGCCGACGAGACCGGCGATGGGCCGGGCGAGGGGACCACCATGAACTTCCCGTTCCCGGCAGGGGCGGGGCGGAGCGAGATCCTGGGCGCGGTGGAAGACTATCTACTCCCCGCGGCGGCGCGTTTTCGGCCCGATCTGGTGCTGATCTCGGCGGGCTTCGATTCCCGCGTCGGCGACCCGCTGGGCAGCTTTACGCTAACCGACGAAGATTTCGCCGACCTCACACGCGCCGTCATGGGAATCAACGGCGGCCGTGTGGTGTCCGTGCTGGAGGGCGGCTACAACCTCGATGGCCTGGCATCGTCGTCGTCGGCGCACGTCACAGCGCTACTCGACGGGTAACATTTCCCGCGGCATGGCGTACCGTAGAATATGCCCGTCGGAAAATTTCTGGGAGGAATCGCCCGATTCCAAAAGCATGTGTATCCGGAACATCAGGACCTTTTTGAAAGGCTGGCCATCGGCCAGCGCCCTGAGGGACTGTTCATCACATGCTCCGATTCACGAATAGACCCTTGCCTGTTGACCCAAACCAAGCCGGGCGAACTGTTCATCTGCCGCGTGATTGGAAATATTGTGCCGCCCTATCCCGATGCGGTTGGCGGTGTCTCGGCCACCATCGAATATGCGGTGGGCGTGCTGCGTGTGCCGGAAGTGATCGTATGCGGCCACACCGATTGCGGTGTCATGAGAGGCGCGCTCAATCCGGAGGCGCTGGCAGCCTATCCCAATGTGACAGCCTGGCTGCGCTACGCAAAAGTGAAGCGCCGCGAGGCGGAACCGAGTGCCGGGCTTCTGCTCGCACTCACTGAAGACAATGTGGTCGCACAACTGAAGAACCTGCGCTCACATCCTTCCATTGCGGCTCGGCTGGAGGAAGGCGATCTTGCCATGCATGGTTGGGTTTATCACATTGGCCCCGGCACAGTGACGGTTTATAACGAGGCCAGCCGCAGGTTCGAGACAACCGCATCCCCGTAGTGCTGTGACCGGAAGAGTTGGTGCTTCGAAAGAACCGCTCCCGGCCCAGAGGGCACCCCGTCGCGGCTCCGATCAGAGCC
>PLDO01000697.1 GCA_003136215.1 Bryobacterales bacterium | reverse complement strand
GGCAGGCTTCAGCCTGCCAACCCATCCCCCTGTATAATACGGTGACAGGAGGCTGCATGAATCGCAGCAGGTTCGCAATTGGCGCGCTATTCGTCCTGGCCGCCGTGAGCGCCGCGGCGTTCGCCGCCGGCGTCGCCGGCAAGTGGACCGCCCCCATCGACACCCAGATCGGCGTGCAGAACTATACTTACGATTTTACAGTGGACGGGGAGAAGTTGACCGGGACCGCGAAGTCTCAGTTCGGCGAAAGTCCGATCGCTGAGGGCTCCGTCAAAGGAGACGCCATCGCTTTCGTCGAGAATTTGACTTTTCAGGATATGCCGATTCGCATCGTATACACCGGAACGATTTCCGGCGACGAGATCAAGTTCAACCGCAAGGTGGGTGACTTCGCCAGCGAAGATTTCGTCGCCAAACGCGCCAGGTAACCGGGCAGCCATGGGAATCGGAATTCGTATTGAGAATCTGCGCAAGGTCTATGCCACCCCGCCGCCAATGGCGGGCGGGGCGGGCTTTTCCTACGGCGGGGCCCGCTCCGGCAACAAGGAGAAGACCCCGAAGAAATTCGAACTGGCGGCGTTGGATGACGTCTCCTTCGAAATCCGCGCGGGCGAAATCTTCGGCCTTCTGGGCCCCAACGGCGCGGGGAAGTCCACCACCATCGGCATTCTCACCACCCGAACGCAACCCACCAGCGGACGCGCCATTATCGGCGAATACGATGTCTGGCAGCAGCAGGTCAAGGCCAAGCGCCTGATCGGCGTGGTGCCGCAGCGGCCCAATCTGGATTTTGCCCTCACGGCGCGCGAAATCCTCACTTTTCACGGCGCCTACTTCGGACAGAGCGCGCGCGAACGGGAGCGGCGCGCCGATGAACTGCTGGAGAAGTTCAAGCTGACGGATCGCGCCGCCCACATGGTGCGCACCTTCTCCGGCGGCATGATGCAGCGCCTCTCCATCGCGCGCGCCATGATGCACGATCCCGAGGTGTTGTTTCTGGACGAGCCCAGCGCCGGCCTCGATCCGCAGACGCGCCTGCTGTTGTGGGAGATCGTCCGCGACTATAACCGGCTCGGCAAGACCATCGTGCTGACGACGCACTACATGGACGAAGCCGACACTCTCTGCGACCGCCTGGCCATCATCGATCACGGCCGCATCATTTCCCAGGGAACGCCGGCGGAACTGAAGGCCGCCATCCCCGGCGGCTACCTGCTGCGCCTGCGCTTCGACCGCGTCACCGGGGAACTGCTGGCGCAGTTGAAGACGCTGCCCGGGGTAACGGAGGTGCGCTCGGTGGATCAGGCTTCTGTGGACGTGTACGCCGGCTGCGGAGGCCCGTTGATCGGACCGATTGTCAACACCGCGCAGGCGGCGGGCTTCGAACTGCGCGACGTGCACATTGCCGAACCCAGCCTGGAAACGCTGTTTCTGCATCACACCGGAAGGAGTTTGCGAGATTGAACTGGAAAACGTTTTACGCTCTGCTGGCGCGCGACGGGCATGTGGCGCGGCGCAATTTGCTTCCCACGTTGCTGCAGAATCTGCTGCAGCCGCTGTTGTTCACATTCGTGTTCGGCAAGGTGATGACCGGCAGCGGGATGATGCCCGCGAGCTATAAGAATATGCTGCTGCCGGGCGTGATGGCCATCAGCATGGTGATGGCCGGCGTGCAGGCCGTGGCCATGCCGCTGATTGCGGAGTTTCAATTCACGCGCGAAATTGAGGACCGCCTCCTGGCGCCCATCGAAATCGGCTGGCTGGCGGTGGAGAAGATCGTGGCCGGGATGATTCAGGCAATGGTGGCGGGACTGGTGGTGATTCCGGCCGCGTGGCTGATCATGGGGTCGGGGGTCACGCTGGATTTCGGCAGGCCCTTCGAGTTCCTGCTGGTGGCCCTGCTGGTGGCGATGTTCTCGTCGGCGGGTGGGCTGGCGCTCGGTTGCTCCGTAGGCCAAACCCAGATCGGCCTGATGTTCAGCCTGGTGCTGGCGCCCATGATGATGTTCGGCTGCGCCTACTATCCGTGGAGCGCGCTGGAGTCGTTCCCCATTTTGCACATCGCGGTGCTGGTGAACCCGCTGGTGTACGCCAGCGAGGGACTGCGCGGGGCGCTGGTCCCGCAAGTGCCGCATATGAATACGCTGTTCGTGATCGGCGCACTGGCGGTGATCGATCTCGGATTGCTATACCTGGGACTCAAGAAGTTTTACCAGAAGGCAGTGAGTTAGAAAGGGAGACCAACTATGGAGTATCGTTTGCTGGGTGCCAGCGGCCTGGAAGTTTCCGCGCTGAGCATGGGCACTATGACCCTCGGCGGTGAGGGACGCTTTGGCGCCATGGGCAATGTGCAGGTGGAAGAGGCGCGCCGCTTCGTCGAAATCTGCATCGACGCGGGCGTGAATCTCTTCGACACCGCCGATATCTATTCGTTCGGCAAGTCCGAAGAAGTCCTCGGCCAGGCGCTGGGCGCCCGCCGAAAGGACATTGTCCTCGCCACCAAGGGCTTCAACCGTTTGTCACCCGGCACCAACAAAGTCGGACTCTCCCACCGCCAGATCACCGAGGCCTGCGACGCCAGCCTCCACCGTCTCGGCACGGACTACATCGACCTCTATCAGGCCCACAATTTCGACGCGCTCACGCCGCTCGAGGAAACCCTGCGCGCCTTTGACGATCTCATCCGCTCCGGCAAAGTACGCTACATCGGCTGCTCCAACCACTCCGGCTGGCACATTATGAAAGCGCTCGCCACCTCCGAACGGCTGGGCGTCGCGCGCTATATCTCGCAACAGATCAACTACTCGCTGATCGCCCGCGACGCCGAGCACGAACTGGTCCCGGTGGGTCTCGACCAAAAGGTCGGGATCATGGTCTGGAGTCCCCTGCAGGGCGGCCTCCTGTCGGGCAAATTCCGCCGCGGCGCGGCCGCGCCCCCGGAATCGCGATTGAACAGTCTCGAGGCGCCCGGAACCATCGACCGGGAACGCCTCTACGCAATCGTCGACTCGCTGGCGAAAATCGCTGAAGAACGCAGCGTCTCCGTCGCGCAGGTTGCCCTCAACTGGGCCGCCCGTAAGCCCGGCGTCGATACCGTGATCATCGGCGCCCGCAACGAGCAGCAACTGCGCGACAACCTCGCCGCCGCAACCTGGAACCTGAGCGACGCCGAAGTGGAGAGCCTCGACGAGATCAGCGCGATTCCGCTCCCCTACCCGAACTGGCACCAGCAAAAGTTCGGTGGCGAGCGTAACCCGCCGGCCAAACACGTGCGTTGACCGGCAATGACCAGGAAATCGCTGTTCATCCCGATCCTGCTGGCGGCCAGTGCCGCGGCGCAAGAGGGCTGGTGGATGAAGGAGCCCATCCGCTGGGTGCAGACCAACCTGCGGCAGACGGATGCGGGCCTGGATGCCGCGCGCCTGGCGGGCCAACTGGCGGACATGCGGGCCAACGTGGTGCTGATGGGGATGGGCGGCATCGCGGCCTACTATCCGACGGCGGTGGAGTTTCACTACCCAAGTCCCGACCTGCCCGCGGGCCGGGACATGTTCGGCGACGTTTTGCGGGAAGCCCACGCCCGCAAGATCCGGGTGGTCGGAAGATTCGATTTCAGTAAAACCCGGCAGGCTGTCTTCGACGTCCATCCCGAGTGGTTCTTCCGGCAATCCGGCGGACAGCCGGTGATCTACAACGGCCTCTACTCCACCTGCATCAACGGAGGCTTCTATCGCGGCCAGGCGATGAAGATCCTCGCGGAAGCGCTCGACAGGTACGCTGTCGATGGCCTGTTCTTCAACATGTTCGGCAATCAGTCGCGCGACTATAGCGGCCGGCCGGTGGGGCTTTGCCACTGCGATTCCTGCCGGAGGAAATACCGGCAGCTCTACAACCGGGACATTCCGGAAACGCCCGACGACGATTATCGCAAGTTCATGTTCACCTCGTCGCGCGAAGTGGCTGCCGCCATCGGCGATCTCATCCGCCGGAAGCGGCCGCAAGCCGGATACTTCAATTACATCCAGGAATACACCGACGGCATCATGTCGGAGTCGAACACCGCGGTGGCGCGGCCGCTGCCCCTGTGGCCGTACTCGGCCAGCGACCACGTGAATCGCGCGCGCAACAGCGAACCGGCGAAAATGGCGATCGACCTCAACATGCAGTTCGTGGACTACTGGTGGCGCTTCGCCACGGTTCCGCGCCAGGAGATCGCCCTGCGCGCATGGCAGCTCCTGGCGCATGGCGGCGCGTTGACCTTCGAGGTGAACGGCACACTCGATCTCCAGGACCGGCAGGCGCTGGAGACGGTGAAGCCGATCTTCCGCTGGGCCGCCGCCAACCAGCAGTACTACGCCGGGCAGAGCAGCGCCGCGCGGGTGCTGCTGTTGGGGGCACCCGCCAACACCGGGCGCACGTTTGGCGAAGAACCCTATCGTGGTCTGTTCCGCCTGCTCAGCGAAGAGCATGTGCCGTTCGCGGTGGCGGACAACATGGATTGGGTGTCGGGAGCCAAGAAACGCGATTTCGACCTGGTGATTGCCGCCGACTGGGCGCCCGCCGAGTTGCGGAAATATGTCGAAGACGGAGGCAAACTGCTGCTGGCCAGCGCCCATCCGCCCGAGTTCGAGGTGGCCAGGGTGGCGCGGACCGAAAGCGACGTGAAGGGCTACATCCGGGTTCGCGACCACGCCGCGTTCCCGTCGCTCAAGGACACGGATCTGCTGATGCTGAACGGACCGTTTACCGAAGTAGCTGCCGATGCGACGGCGGCGTTGACGCTCGTCCCGCCCTCGCTGATTGGACCGCCCGAGTTGGTGCACGTCGACATGAAGGACACGGACACGCCCGCCATCATTACGCGGCAACTCGGCAAGGGGACCGTGACCTGGATTCCGTGGAACCTGGGCGGCTTGTATTACCTACACAGCCTGCCGGCACACGCGGACCTGTTCCGCGACGTCATGGACCGCCTCAACCCACGCCGACAACTGCGCACCAACGCACACCCGTTGGTGGAGATCAGCCTCATGCGCCAGGGCGGCCGCACGTTGCTGCATTTGATCAATCTGAGCGGTCACTCCCAAACCGGCTACTTTCCGCCGGTGCCGATGAAGAATATCCATATCGAGGTCGCCGGCCGTTTCATGGCTGCGGCCACGGTCCGCAAGCCGGCCAGCCTGGCGGTCAAGACCACCGGCGGGTACACAGCGTTCACGGTCCCGCAACTATCGGATTACGAATTGGTGGTTCTGCGGTAAACGGGGTCCCCTGGAGTTTGGCCATTTCCAGGCTGCTGCGCAGCATAGGTGGGGCACGCTTTAGCTTGCCAGGCGAGCGAANNCGCAGGCGGTTCCGCCTGCGAGAATCCTGTCACGCCAGATTGCGGCGCAAATGGCCAATCTCTAGAGGCGAGCGAAGCTCGCCCGGGTCGGCTGTCAGCCGGCCCTTACAAAGCGGCCTGAAAGGCGGCTGCAGGCAAGATTGCCTGGCAAGATTGCCTGCCCCACAGATTAGCGAGCCGCTCCGCCGGCCGGCAGCGGCTCATAGATGACGTACGCGAACCGCTTGGAATCCGACGCCCAGGAATTGACGTTGATGGTGCCCTGACCGCCGAAGAACGTTGTCACCACCTGAATCCGCGGTGTCTTCGCCAGACGGGCGCCGGGCATCGGCATCATGCGAAGTTGCGTGCCGGGCAGTTTGTCGTTATGCGTTGCGGTGCCTTTGGCGAAAGAGAGAAAGAGCAGCCACTTGCTGTCGGGAGAGGGATGCGGGAACCAGTCTTCCATCTCGTCGCTGGTGACCCGCTCGGCTTTTTCATCGCCCGGTCCGGCGCCGCCGGCCGGGATTCGCCAGACGTCCCACCCTCCAGCACGATCGGAGTTGAAGTAGATCCACTTGCCGTCGGGCGAATAGTCGGGACCGTCGTCGTAGCCTTGGCTGGAGTTGAGTTGCTCCGTTTCGCCGCCGGCGGCGGGGATGCGGAAAATGTCGTAGTTGGCGGGCGCCCCGTTGGCTCCGGGGTGCTGGTGCACGTAGGCAAGATACTTGCCGTCGGGAGACCACCCGTGGAAGTAACTGGGCGTTTCCGTGACCATCACGTGGGTGTTCGAGCCGTCGGCGTTACAGAGGTAGACCTGCGACCCGCGGGAAGCCGGAGACGAGGCCGAGAACGCGATCATTTTCCCGTCGGGCGAGGGAGCGTGGTCGTTGTTCAGCCGCAGCGACGGATCGATGTTGATCGCTTCGGGCGTAGCGTTTCCGGCGCCGTCGACCGGGAGGCGAAAGAGGCGGCCGCCGGAGTTGACCAACAGGTACTTGCCATCCGAAGACCAGTTCGGGGCTTCGAAGACCGTGTCCGCCTGGTAGACCGTTTTAATGGACTTGTCGCGCAGGTCGAAGATGGAGATCTTGCTGCTGTAACGCGGCTGGGGCGGACGCGCGGCAGGCGATTGCCCGGTCCCCTGTGCGAAGCAGGCCGCTGCCAGACTGGAGAGAGCCAAGGTGCGTAATGTGCTGCCGGTTCGTTTCATAAGGTCTCCTTTGGCGGCTGTCGCTATTGCGCCGCAAACACGCGATACGTGCCGCGAGTCAGCGGCGTCTCGAACACGTTGCTGTTGCCTTGTGGTTGCCCCGCCAACTCCTGTCCGGTTTCCATATCGCGGAGCCTGGCGATTCGCTTATCGGTGACGATCCGCGCCTGCACCGGTTCCTCGGCGAACGATTCCACAATGAACTTGTCGTTGTCGTACACGAACAGGCTGACCATGCTGGGCGCGTCCAGGCGGACGTACATGTCTTTGGCCACGACATCGCGGATCGCCCGCAGCACGGTCTGCGGATACCGGTAAAGCTCGCCCTGCCCCGGGGGAATCGTCAACACGTAGAGGATGCCCTTGGAGTATTTGCCCGAGAGCAGAATCGGAGTACCCGATGCCCGGTTCGGCGATGTGAAGGCGCTGACCACTTCCCAGGAATCGTTGGTGAAATACCGGATCTCCGGAATCAGTATGTCGCTGTCCAGTGTCTGTCCCCGGCCGCCCCGGCCCACGGCGAACTCCCGTGTGGCGACAGTCTCTCCCGTGTATTCGAGCTCGATGATATCCTCGATGCCTTTGCCCTGCAGCGCTTTGAGCAGCCCCGAGGTGATAATCACCGTTTTGCCGTCGGTCAATTGCTTCTTGATTTTGGCCACGATGGCAGGGTCGAACTTCGCCTGCTCGGTCAGCAGAATGGTCTTCTCCGCCGCCGGAAACTCCGGTACGATGTCCATCGGAATGCCGATCATGCCGAGATAGCTGGGCAGATGGTCCTCTCCGTTGGAATGGAAGGGCTTGTAGGTCTTGACGCCGACCGGCTTTCCCAGTTGGCCCAGGAACTTGTCCACGCGTTCAAAGACCGGGCCGGCGAGTTTGGCGGCGCGCGACTCCGGCACCACGGTTCCATCGGGGTTCGTGGTGGGCGAGTAAATCGCGCCGATATTGAAAATGGTCAGTTCGGGAGCTTTCGCGAACAGTGTGAGCCACAGTTGCTCCTCGAAGCGGTTCGGCAGATTCATGCCGCCCTGGTCCACCCAGCCGCCGGCGTTCCCGCCCGGCTTCAGATTCTCGAAATAGCGCACCACTGAATAGCCGTGATACTGCTGCAAGTGCTGGTTGCCGCTGGGGTCGCGAGTTTCGGTGCCGGTGTAGATCGCGTCAAAGAGCTTCGGTTCGGTCTCCAGATTGAAACCCAGGTTCTGGAAATGGTCGTACCAGTTCGGGTACTTGATAATGATCTTCACTTTCGGATTGACGGCCTTGGCCGGCTTGATGATGAGGTTCCGGGCAGCCTCGTCCATCTGCGCCAGCCGGAACTGGGTCCAGGTGCGATTGCCCTTGGCGGCAATGTCGGAGTCGNNCGAAGTTGCGCGCCGTAAACTCGACCACCTTTTGCAGCATCTGGCGGTGCTCCGGGTTCGAGTAGCAGTAGGTTTCGAACTGGTTTCTTTCGCTGATCGTGATGGTGATGCCGCCGGCGACTTTGACACCTTTACCGAGGAAGAATTTCTTCGCCTGGTCCAGCGTGGCCTGGTCGACCACGACAGTGTCGCGGTGGGTCTCCAGGTAGATCTTATCTACCTTCATGTTCTTGGAAACCGCGGCCCAGTGGCTCTCCAGCCACGCGGGATCCTTCATCTGCTGTGTCTCGTAAACACGGCTGTACAGGGCGACGTCAAAGTTCTTGTAGTTATTGCCGCCGGCCATGGCGGTGAAAACGACAAACGGAGCGATATAAAAAGGGCAAAGCCGTGTGACACGTCTCATTTTCATCCTCCTGCATGAACCACGGCAGGCCACCCCCTCCCGGTTTCAGTTGCCGCCGGCGAACCGGCTTCGCGGGTATCGAGGTTGAGGACAGCCTGCCGGAAAGTGCCGACTTACTTCTTGTTGTGGATCTCCTCGAGGCGCTTTTTCAGGTACTCCGCGTATTCCTTCTGCAGCGCCGGATCCTTCGGGGAGCCGTAAATCTCGCTCGACTTGTACTTGCCTTCGTCGAACTTCTTGCGGGTCCATTCGTCGTGGACGTGGGTGGTGTCGGCACGATCGAGGATGTCGGCCAGGGCTTGCGGCGGAATGAAGGTCACACCTTCGCGATCGCCCACCGCGATGTCGCCGGGCATCACCGTGACATTACCGATGCGAATCGGGAT
>PLDO01000566.1 GCA_003136215.1 Bryobacterales bacterium | reverse complement strand
CAGCTACGGGGAGTAGGGGCGGATCTGCTATCGTGGTGTCTTGACCGCTGTTATCAATAATGGGAACATGAGGGAGGCAGCTTGCCGGCCGTTGAGGTCTTCTACTTCCAGGAAGCTGAGGACAATGTGCCTCTGATCCGCTGGCTGGACCAACTTCCGGCGAAGGCACAGCAAAAATGCCAGGTTCGCCTGGAGCGCCTGGAGTCGATGGGAAGCGATTTGCGACGCCCGGAAGCAGACTACCTACGCGATGACATTTACGAACTGCGGGCAAGCTGCCAGGGGGTTCACTATCGAATGCTCTACTTCTTTCACGGCAGAGCCGCCGTCGTTGTCTCTCATGGCATTGTGAAGGAGCAACGCGTACCACCTCGTGAGATCGAACTGGCCGTGAAGCGGCGGCGGGTTTTCGAGTCCTGTCCGGGGAAGCATGCGTTCAAGAGGAAGTAAAGCGATGGCCAAGACACTCAAGAAGAAGACGTTTCAGTCCGCCGCCCTTCAGTACACCTATGACCGCTACATCGGAAACGACGCCCAGCGAGTTCAGGAATACGAGGAGGAGGTTTTGAACGCTGAAATTGCCCGGAAGGTTTATGATCTTCGAACGAAGGCGGGCATTTCCCAGCGCGAATTGGCCAAGAGGGTAGGCACCAGTGCTTCCGCAATCTGCCGGCTGGAAGCATCCGATTATGAGGGACACTCCCTCTATATGCTCAAGCGGATTGCCGGGGCGCTCGACCGGCGCGTTGAGATCCGGTTTGTCCCCATTCGCCGCAAGCAACTCAAAACTGCGTGAGATTTCCGGCGCACCGCGTACCTAAAGAATCTCTGCCCGGTGGAGATCCCGATTCGCCCGCCCTTCAACGTAATGGTGATCGACGCGGATCCGACCCCTTTCTGGATCGCCGTTCCCGGGTTGCTTGCGCTATCGCTGATTTTGCTGGTGTATTCCGGCCTGTCGGCGCGGCACACGGAAATCAGCTACGGGGAGTAGGGGCGGGCGCGGCGGGCGGGTTGACAGGATGACGGCCTCGCGCTACCAATAGTGGCGGTGTGGCGAAGATGAAAGCCTGTCTTGCTCTCTTAGCGCTGGGTGCCGCCGCGCATTCCCAGCAACGCCTCGAAGTCAAAATCGATCCACGAATCGAACTGATGGCCGTTACGCAGGTTCTGGCCGACTATGGCTGGACAGGACTGCTGGCGAGACAGGACACACCCTACCGGCGCGAAGTAGACGCGTGGTTTGCGCCGTTCAAGCAGCACGCCGCGGTGAAGCGCTTCGCCGAACTGGCAAGGGCCGGGTATACCTTCGACGGTCCCGCGGGCACCATGATCTGCCTGTCGGCGCCTCCGGAATTGAAACTCGAATTGCCTCCCGAGGAATGCGGCGCGCAGCGCGCAGGCGGCGGGGCGAGCCTGGAGGCCTGGCTGGAACAACTGCGCGGTTTCGCCCGGGCATCCGATTTCGGCGGGTTCTTCCGCGCGCACGCCGGCCTGTACGCGCTGATGGAAGAGGCAACGCGCAAGAAACTGGTCAGGGATTACGCCGCCGACCTGGAGGCCTATCACGGTATCCGGCAGGCCTCATACACGATCATTCCCACACCGCTGTTGGTGGGCAACTACGGTTTGCGGCGCGCCCGGCCGGATGGCCGGTTCGATATCTTCGGCATTCTGGGCGCCAGTGGAACCAGCGACGGCGTGGCGCAGTTCGGATCTGTGGAGACTCTACGGGCTCTGGTGTGGCACGAGTTCGGGCATTCCTTCGTCAATCCGGAGGTGGAGCGCCTGAGCGCCATGGTTGAGAAGAGCAAGAAGCTGATGGACCCCATCGCCGCGAAGATGCGAGCCAGCGCTTACCAACAGTGGCGGACGGTGGCGATCGAACATGTGGACCGCGCGGTTGCGGTGCGGTTAGCCTTCCGCGAACTCGGCGAGGATGCCGGCGAGCAGGCGCTGGCCAACGAGCGGGCGTCTTCCTTCGCCTATGTCGGGGCGCTTGCCGACCGGCTCAAGGAATACGAACAGCATCGCGACCGCTACCCCACATTCCGCGACTTCGCGCCGCGACTGATCGCCGTATTCGACGAATTGGCGGCGAGCAATCTGCCCGCAGCGTTTTACGAGATTCCCTTCATCGCAACCATCAACAGCGTGCTCGTCGGCAAGATGATTTACGTGGTCCCAAGCGGGGAGTCGGACCCGGCGGCGCAGCAGAAGATCGCCGACTATGTGAAGACGATCCGCGACCGCTTCGCAAAGGGCGCCGAGATCATTACAGACGAACAGGCTCTGGCACGCGATCTCTCGGGCTATTCAGTGGCTGCGTACGGGACCTTGACCGGCAACAAGTGGCTGGCGAAGCACCGGAATTCGATTCCGGCTCTGGCGGCGCTGGAAGCGGTGCGCGATGCGGGTCCGCTCCGCTTGATCGCAGCGCTGCCGAATCCGCAGAATCCGAAGCTGGGGGCGCTCGCGTACACTGCGACGGATGCCTCAGCGGTCGCCGGCATCAATTCGCTCTTCGCCGGACCAACGGCGTACGTGATCGGCAGGGGCACGGAGGTACTGAAGTCGGGCGACTACCGCCGTCAGGACGGCGTTTGGGTTCTGAAATAGCTCGCAGGGTACGGGGCGCCGCGGCGCTTCAGAGACCGGCGAGGACTTCGGCGGCGTGGCCCTTGGCCTTGACCTTGTGGTAAATCCGTTCGATGTTGCCGTCAGGGCCGATCACGAAGGTGGTGCGCACGATACCCATCACCTTCTTGCCATACATGTTCTTCTCCTGGTAGACGCCGTAGGCTTCGGCGGCGGCCTTGTCCTGGTCGGCCAGGAGGGTGAAGGGCAGATCGTACTTCTGTTTGAATTTCGCCTGTGCCGCGGGCTTGTCTGGGGACACTCCTACGATTGCCGCGCCTTTCTTGCCGAACGCCTTGATCCCGTCGCGGAACTCGCAGGCCTCCACCGTGCAGCCCGGAGTATCCGCCCTGGGATAGAAGTACAGCACTACACGCTTGCCCTTCATCTCCGAAAGCCGGAAGGCTTCGCCTGAATCCGTTGGAATCTCAATATCGGGAGCCCGATCGCCTGCCTGCAACATGTCGTCACCCCAGTTTTTGTTTGAACAACTCCGTCACCACAGCCACGTTAGCCTGGCCGCGCGTGGCTTTCATCGCCTGGCCCACCAGGAAATTAAGGACGGTGGTCTTGCCGCCGCGGTATTGTTCTACCTGCTTGGGATTGGCGGCGATCACGTCTTCAATGATCTTCTCCAGCGCCCCCGTGTCGGAGATCTGTTTCAAGCCTTCCCGTTCCACGATTGTGCCGGCGGGTTCCCCCGTGGAAAACATCTTCGGAAAAACCTGCTTGGCCAGTTTGCCGGAGAGTTCGCCGCTATGGATCAGCTTGACGAGTTTCCCCAGATTCCGCGCGCTGACTGG
>PLDO01000080.1 GCA_003136215.1 Bryobacterales bacterium | reverse complement strand
ATGCGCCGCCTCGGGTATCTTTGTCTTGTGATCGCGGTGACGGCCGCGCAGGTTATGGCGCGACACGCCGCCGCCGATTGCGGCACCAGCGATACTACGCCGGCCGAGGTGCTGTTCCTGCACCGGCAGGCGCAGCGCGCGCGCGCCGCGCGGCTCAGGTCTCTGGCGGCTGGCGCGGCCACGGCGTCCACCAATCGCGATATCGGGAATGTGGCCATTATCGAAGCCGCCGACGGCGCGGTCGAAACCATCAACCAGTTCGACCTGGACCAGGCGACGCTGACTTTTATCCCTGCCTCCAGCGGAACTCCACGCTATCGCTACGCGTATTCAGGCCCCGGGTACGACAGCAGCGCCGTCGACCAGGGCAGTCCGGTGATCGCGCTCGGCGACGACGATTCGCGCCAGTTTACCCTGCCGTTCACTTTCCGCTTCTACGGCGTCGCCTACACGCAGGTGTTTCTCAATTCCGACGGCAACCTGACCTTNNATCGCGCCGCTGTTCGACGATCTCGACCCCTCCCAACCCAGCGGCAGCGTGCGCTACTATGCCGACGCGAGTCACGTGGTCTTCAGTTGGGTCAACGTGCCCGAATGGGTGCAATCGGGCATCGGTACGGCACAAACATTTCAGGTGCGCCTGTATCCGGACGGCAGCATTCAGTTCTCCTATTCCGGCGTCACTCCGGTCAGTGCCGTGGTCGGGATCGCTCCCGGGTATGCCGCGCCCGGTACCAGCGTGGTCTCGTTCCACGACGATCCTTCCGCGGATTACCCCGCGGCGGTGGCGGAGAGCTTCGTCAACAACACGCCGGTGGTCGATATCGTCACCGTGGCGCAGAAGTTCTACGAGACGCACGAGGACGCGTACGATTACCTGGTGATCTACAACAACATGGGCATCGACGCGATGGCCGGCGCCGTGGCGTATGAATCCACCGTGCGGTCCAGCGGCGCCGGCTATAGCGTTGCGCCGGGTGACTACGGCGCGCAATACGGGTCGGCGGCGCGGCTGCGGAGCGTGATGAACATGGGGAGGCTGGACAACTATCCAGTCGACCCAAACGCGGTGGTGCCGTTGCGGGCCGGGCCGCAGGATACGCCGCTGACCGTCCTGGGGCACGAGAGCGGCCACCTGTTTCTGGCTTTCGCCAGCATTCCCGATCCGGGCGGCTCCACCGCCAAGCCAATGATCGGGTACGGCGGCTCGCACTGGAGTTTCGTGTTCAACTCCGAGGCGTCGCTGGACGAAGGCGAGCAGATCAACGATCTCGGCGGGGGACAGTTCGTTACCGGGACGGTCACCAAGGGCTTCGCGCCGCTGGATCGATACTTGATGGGCTTCGCGCCGTCCACCGATGTTGCCGACACCTTCGTGGCGTTAAACCCCAACGTTTCGCCGCTGGGCCACCCGCTGAGCGGGTACTTCTTTACGGGCACCAAGTTTCCCATCAGCGTCAACGACGTGATCCAAGCCGTGGGCCGGCGCACGCCGGACTACACGGTGGCGCAGCACCGCTTCCGTTTCGGGTTTGTTCTGCTGGTCGCGCCGGGCTCAGAGGATTTGTCATCGTTCCCTGACGACGTGCAGCAGGTGGAAACCTACCGCCAGCAGTTTGTGGCGGCGTATACCAAGTTCTCCGCCAATCTGGGCGCCGCCGATACCACGTTGAATCACAGTGTGCGGCTCTCACTCTTCCCGGCGGCAGGCGTGGTGGCGGGAGGCAGCGCCACGGCTACCCTTTCCGTACAATCGCCGCCCAAGACGGACCTCATCGTGCAGCTGTCGGCGCCCGCCGGTTTTGCGCAAGCGCCGGCGCAGGTGACGATTGCCGCCGGCGCCACCAGCGCGTCGTTTACCGTTTCCGGGACCAAGGCCGGCGTGGAGGAACTGCTAGCCACCCCGGCGGATTCCACTTACGAGACCGCCTTCGCGCGCGTGCAGGTGGCCGCGCCGTCGCAACTCACGCTGCGCACCGCTAGCAGCGCCGCGCCAGGGTCGGTGGCGGTGCAGTTGACCGACGTCAACGGACTTTCGTACCCCGGGGCGCGTATCGTTGCAGCAACTACGAGTGGCAGCGTGACACCTGCTATCGCCACTGCCGATGCGACGGGTTTTGCCAGTTTCCAATGGACGCCCGGCGGGGATGCCGTCAGTCAACTAAAACTCTCGGTGGAAGCCGCACCCACCGTCACCCTTACGCTGAACGCTGGTAGCGCGGTGCCGGTGATTTCGGGCGTGGTGAATGCCGCTTCGTTCGTCGCGGGAGGCTCCCCCGGCTCGCTGGCTACGTTTTTCGGCGTCAATCTGACCGGCGCCACCGTCTTGCTCAACGGCACCGATGTGCGGCCTTCCTACGCCAGCGATATTCAGGTCAACTTCTACATACCTGCGGAAACACCGCTCGGAGCGAACGTCGTCACGGTGACCACTCCGTCAGGTTTGCAGGCCTCCTCCACCGTCACCCTGGTCACTGCGCAGCCCGGCATTTTCAGCGGGGCGGTGGTGCGCGCCGATACCAGAGCAAGTGCGCTCACCACCCCGGTGAGCGCCGGCGACTACATCGAAATCTACTGCACGGGCCTCGGGCCCACGAAGCTGTCATCCGACGGCCTCTACCGCACCACCTCCACGCCTGTGGTCTACCTGGGCGCCACCACCGTGACTCCCTCTTTCTCCGGCCTGGCGCCGGGCTTCGTGGGACTCTATCAGGTGGACGCGCAGATTCCCGCCGGACTTGTTTCCGGCACCCTGCCGCTGGTGATCACCAGCGGCACTGCTTACAGCAACGAAGTCAAGATCGCGGTGCAATGATGCTCTCGTGGCTCTTTTCCGATCCTCTCGTGGTGGGCGGCGCCGCCCCCGATTTTTCCATCCCCGACGATACTGGCCGCATCGTGACGCTCTCCGCGCTGCGCGGCCGCTATGTGGTGCTGGTCTTCTACCCGGGCGACGACACGCCGGGCTGCACGAAACAACTGTGCCAGTTCCGCGACGACTGGAGCCAGGCGAAGGCGCGCGGCGTGGAGGTGTTCGGCGTCAATCCGCAGAACGCCAGGCACCACGCCAACTTCCGCAAGAAATATAAGTTTCCGTTCCCGCTGCTGGTGGACGAGAGGCAAAAGGTGGCGGAGGCGTACCACGCCAACGGGCTGATTGTGAAACGCACCGTGTACCTGATTGGCCCTGACGGCGGGATTCTTTTCGCGCGCCGCGGCATGCCGAGCCCCGCCGAGGTGCTGGCGGCGGCGAAATAAACTCCACCGGGCTACCCGGCCGGGTTATCATATTCGAATCGACTATCAATGAAGCTCCCCCGGGTCTACCCGATTCTCGATACGGAATCGCTCGACAGCCGCTCAATCGCACTGGAAACCGCCGCCGCGGCGTTTCTGGAGGGAGGCGCCGGCATTCTCCAGATCCGCCACAAGCAGCACTGGAGCCGCGATTTCTTCGCCTCCGCGCGCACCGTGGCGCGCCTGTGCCGCGAAGCCGGGGCAGCCCTGATAGTCAACGACCGCGCCGATTTCGCTCTGCTGCTGGACGCCGGGCTGCACGTGGGCCAGGACGATCTGCCGCCGCGCGACGCGCGACGCCTGATGGGCCCCGATGCGGTTATCGGATTCTCCAGCCACAATGTGGCGCAACTCTGCGCCGCCGGCGGCGAACCGGTGGATTACGTAGCGCTCGGCCCGGTTTTTGCGACTGCCTCGAAACTCAATCCCGACCCGGTCACCGGTGTCGAGGAGATCGGCCGGTGCCGGTCTCTGGTCGAAAAGCCGCTGGTTGCCATCGGCGGCATCACGCTGGAAAACGCGGTTGACGTATGGAGGGCCGGCGCCGATTCCGTGGCCGTGATCGCCGGCCTGCTGCCCTCTCCCGCCACGGCCCACTCGCTGCGAGAACGGATGGAACAATGGCAACAACTCGTGAAAACGGCCTGACCGCGAACGGCCTGGTAAAAGGACTCGGCCTGATCGACTCCACCACGCTGGTAATGGGATCCATGATCGGCAGCGGCGTCTTCATCGTGGCCGCCGATATTTCCCGTCAGGTGCAATCGCCGGGCCTGATGATGATGACCTGGTTCGCCACCGCGGCCCTCACCCTGATCGCCGCGTTGAGCTACGGCGAACTGGCCGCCGCCATGCCGCACGCGGGCGGGCAGTACGTTTACCTGCGGGAAGCTTTCGGGCCGCTGGCCGGATTCCTCTTCGGCTGGACCATGTTCGCGGTGATTCAGACCGGCACCATCGCCGCGGTGGCGGTGGCCTTCGCCAAGTATACGGGCATTTTTTTCCCCGACATCAGCGACCAGCTTTTTCTGGTGAACCTTCGCAATCCCACCATCCGCATCACCAACCAACAGGGTCTGGCCATCGCCGTCATCGTCTTCCTTGCCTGGGTCAACACCAAAGGCATCCGCACCGGCGCCATGGTGCAGAACGTGTTCACCTTCGCCAAGATCGGCGCGCTGCTGGGGTTGGTAGGCGCGGGCTTTCTGGTGGGCCGCAACCCGGCCGCGGTGGCCAGTAACTTCACGGATTTCTGGCGCCACGCCGGATGGAACTTCGATTCCGTGCGACTGGTGGGCGTGGCCATGGTGGGGTCCCTGTTCAGCTCCGACGCGTGGAACAACGTCACCTTTACGGCCGGCGAGGTGCGCAATCCCAAGCGAAACCTGCCGCTGTCGCTGGCTCTTGGCGTGGCCATCGTCTCGGCGCTCTACATCGCCTCCAACATGGTCTACCTGAACGTGCTGACCTTCGATGCCATACAGCACGCCGACAAGGACCGGGTGGCCGCCGCGGCGGCCAGCAGCATGTTCGGCCCCGTGGCGGTGCAGATCATGGCAGCGGCCATCATGATCTCCACCTTCGGCTGCATCAACGGCCTCACCCTCTCCGGCGCCAGGGTTTACTATGCCATGGCCAAGGACAAACTCTTCTTCCGGCGGGCCGAAACGCTCAACCCGAAAACCCACGCGCCGGTCTTTTCCCTGACCGTGCAATGCATCTGGGCAAGCCTGCTCACCTTGAGCGGGCGTTACAACGATCTGCTGGATTATGTTATCTTTGCTGTGCTGCTGTTCTACATTCTGACGATCGCCGGCCTGTTCGTGCTGCGTCGCACGCGCCCGGAGATGGAGCGGCCATACAAAGCCTTCGGGTACCCCGTGCTGCCTGCGATTTACATCCTGGCGGCGGGCCTGATCGAGATTTTGCTGTTGCTGTACAAACCGAACTACACGTGGCCGGGACTCATCATCGTGCTATTGGGCCTGCCCGTTTACTTTATCTGGCGAAAGAAGGCGACCATATGAGCAGTAATCTGTTTGCAACGAAATCGTTGGACCGGCTGATGCACGAAGCCCAGGAATCGGGCACGCACAGCCTGAAGCGGACGCTCGGACCGTTTCAGTTGACGGCGCTCGGGGTGGGAGCCATCATCGGCGCGGGTATCTTCGTCCTATCGGGACTGGGCGCGCACTACGCAGGACCCGGGTTGATGCTGTCGTTTGTGTTGTCCGGTTTAGGCTGTGCTTTCGCCGGTCTCTGCTATGCCGAATTCGCCGCGATGATCCCGCTCGCGGGAAGTGCGTACACATACGCCTATGCCACTTTGGGCGAGTTGTTGGCATGGATCATCGGTTGGGACCTGACACTGGAGTACGCGATGGGTGCGAGCACCGTCTCCTCCGGCTGGTCAAACCACTTTATCGAGCTGCTGAACATATTCAACATCAAAATGCCGCTGTGGCTGGCGTACGACCATTGGACCGCGTTGAAGACCGCGCAGAATATCGTGGCGCGGCAAATGGCGCAGGCGGCGGACCCGAGTCTCGTGCCGGGCACGCAGGCGTTTCTCACCAAGGTGACCGACATAATGGGCGCGCAGTCGCCGGCGCTGGCGCAGCGGGCGAGGGAGTTGCTGAACGCACCCACCATTTTCGGTGTTGAATTCGGGTTCAATCTGCCCGCATTCGTGATCGCCCTGCTCATCACCGCGATTCTGGTGGTCGGAATCAAGGAGAGCGCCCGTTTCAACGCCACCATCGTCGTGGTCAAGGTATGCGTCGTGTTGTTCGTCATCTGGATGGGATTCAAATACGTAAACACGGAGAACTGGGGACACGATTGGAGCTCCTTCGCGCCCTACGGGTTTTCGGGCATAGGAGCAGGGGCGGCCTACATCTTCTTTGCGTATATCGGATTCGACGCGGTGTCCACGACCGCGCAGGAGGCCAAGAACCCGCAAAGGGACTTGCCAATCGGCATCATTACGTCGCTTGTGGTATGCACGGCACTCTACATTCTGGTGGCATCGGTGCTCACCGGAATGGTGCCCTGGCGCGACATCAACATCGAAGCGCCGATCGCACGAGCGTTTCTGGACCGCGGGTTGACCACTGCATCGCATGTAATTACGGTGGGCGCGCTAGCGGGCCTCACGAGCGTGATGCTCGTAATGATGTTGGGTCAGACGAGAGTGCTCTATTCGATGGCCAAAGACGGCCTGCTTCCCCAAGGGTTCTTTGCGGCCGTTCACCCCAAGTTCAGGACCCCCTGGAAGAACACAATCCTGGTCGGGCTTATAGCTGCCATCGTGGGCAGCGTCACGCCGATCGACGATATAGGGAAAATGGTCAATATCGGGACTCTGCTTGCCTTCGTCATCGTGTGCATAGCCATAATGGTCCTCCGGAAGACGAACCCGGGACAGGCGAGGCCGTTCCGGACCCCATGGGTGCCGCTGGTCCCGATTCTCGGCATCGCCTTCAACGGATACATGATGTACAAGCTAGGGTGGATCAACTGGGCGCGACTGATCGTGTGGCTGATAATTGGCCTCATCGTGTACTTCAGTTACGGGAGGCATCATAGCCACCTGGCGAAAGACAACGCGGCATCTGGCAACCGCTGATTTTGGTTCCATGCGGCTGCTGCTCACCTGCGCGGTAGTCCTCGGCGCGCTCCACGCGCAGCAGTCGCAGAACCCCTCGCCCATGGTGGAGCACACGCGGGCGCACACGCGCCTGAAGGAACAGTCGCCGCCCGGACGCCGCGAAACACTCTCGCTCGGCACGCTGTTTCTGCCCGCCGGGATGAAGACCGGCAACGGCACCGCTATCCTTTTCTTCTTTCACGGCGGCACCTGGCTTCCCGAAGTTGCCGCGGCGCAAAACAAGGTAGCTGTGGTCGCCGTACAAGCCGGGTCCGGGTCCGCCACCTACGCGAGGCTGTTCGACGACCCCACGCGCTTCCCCGCCCTGCTGAAGGAAGCCGAGAGTAAAGCGGGCGTACGTTTCGGCCGCGTCATGCTGGGCGGCTGGAGCGCCGGCTGCGGCGCTATCCGTCAGATCCTGAAAGCGCCCGAGTCTTACGCACGTGTGGATGCCGCGCTGATGATCGACGGCATACACACCGACTACGTGGATGGCAAACCGGGGCCGTTGGAATCCAAGATCGGCGGCGAAAACCTGGAGATCTGGCTACAGCTTGCGCACGATGCGATAGCCGGCCGCAAGCGCGTCATCATGACGCACTCCGAAATCTTCCCCGGCACGTTCGCGAGCACGACGGAGACCGCCGACTATCTGCTGAAGCAGTTGAATCTCACGGGCCGGCCGGTGCTGAAGTGGGGCCCGATGGGCCTGCAACAGCTCAGTGAAGCGCGCGCCGGCAAGTTCCTGCTCATCGGGTACGCCGGCAACTCGGCGCCCGATCACGTCGATCAGTTGCACAGCCTGCCGGTTTTCCTGAAGTGGCTGAGGTAGCCTGACTAACCTTTTGCCACGTAGAGAAAGCGCAGGATGAAGAGCGCGGTCAGCAGGTAGACGAACCAGTTCACTTCGCGGAACTTGCCGCGCAGAATCTTGAGCAGGCTGTACGCCGTGAAGCCGAAGGCCAAACCGTTGGCGATGCTGAAGGTCAGGGGAATGGTCATCATGGTGAGGAAGGCCGGGATGGCGACTTCGGGGTCGCTCCAGGCGATTTCGCCGACCACGGACACCATCATGCTGCCCACCACGATGAGAGCGGGGGCGGTGGCCGCGGCGGGGATGGCGCCCACCACGGGCGCGATGAATAGCGCCAGGATGAAAAGCAGTCCGGTGACGATGGCGGTGACGCCGGTGCGCCCGCCGGCCGCCACGCCGGCCGCGCTTTCGATATAGCTGACCACGGTCGAGGTGCCGGAGCACGCGCCCACGATGGTGGCGATTGCGTCGGAAAACAGGATGCGGTTGATGCGCGGGATCTGCCCCACCTTATCGAAAAGGTTGGCCTTCTTGCCCACGGCCACAAGGGTGCCGATGTTGTCGAACAGATCGATGAAGAGGAAGACGAAGACGATCTCCAGGAAACCGATTCGCAAGGTAGCGGCGATATCGAGTTTGCCTGCGGTGGCCGCCAGATCGCCCAGGCTGTAGGTTTGCGGCGCCCATTTGGCGACGCCGGTCAGCAAGCCCGCGGCGGTGGTGGCGAGAATGCCGATCAGCATGGCGGCGCGCACCCGCCAGGCCAGCAGGGCGGAGATCAGCAGCAGGCCGAAGAGCGCGAGTGCGGTGCTCTTATCGGTGAGTTTGCCCAGGGTGACGGTGGTGGCGGGGTTCGGCACAATGATGCCCGAATTGCGGAACCCGATGAACGCGATGAAGAGGCCCACGCCGGCGGCTACGGCGGCGTAGAGTTCGTGCGGGATCGCGGACAGGATCAACTGGCGCACGCCCAGCAGGGTGAGCACCAGAAACGCCACCCCGGAGAGAAAGACGGCGCCGAGGGCGGCTTGCCAGGGCACTCCCATGCCTTTGACCACGGCGTAGGTGAAGTAGGCGTTGAGGCCCATGCCGGGAGCGAGCGCGATGGGGTAGCGGGCGAATCCGCCCATCAGCAGACTGCCCGCCGCGGCGGAAATGCAGGTAGCGGCGGTGACGGCGGCCAGCGGCATGCCGGTCTCGTGCAGGATGGCGGGGTTGACGAAGACNNCCTGGAATTCGAAGTACCGCTCCAGTTTGAGGCGGGGAGACATCACGACATGGTAACAGCGGGCTGCGAGACAGTAGGACAGGCCTCCTGGCCTGTCTCTTGTGTTGGAACTGCCCCTTGTCCAGTAGGACAGGCCAGGCGGCCTGTCCTACTAATCGCCCTGGGTGGCTGCCAGTTCGGGAAGCGCGGGAACGGCGCTGTCCAAAGCTTCGGGCTGCGTCCAGTTGCGGCGCTCAATGATGGTGGGGGGCTCGTAGGTCTTGCCCTCGGCGAGACGGCGCATTTCGCGGCGGGCGGTCCAATACAGAAAGGGACCGACCACCGAGGTGATCACGCGGCTGAGCAGGCCGAACTCGCGCCCGATTTCCTGGCGCACGGTGTGAATCTGTTCCGCCACCGCGGGGTTGGTCCGCCGAAGGTGGTGCTCCATGGCCCAAAGCGCCGAGACATAGCCGCTGCCCAGCGCGCGGGCCTCGCGCGCAAAGCGCTCGCGGACGCGCGAATCGGCATCGTTCTTGTAGCGCCGGTAACCATCCAGAGTGGTGCGGCAGATGCGGTAGATGCTGGGACCGTTGCGCTCGAAATCGCGCCGGAAGGCGAAATCCAGCCAGTACTTGGAATCCTTCGCGGAGATGGCCGCGTGTTGGAAATTGAACTCGTGCTGGCCGTGGATATCGGCCAGGTTGACGCCGGGCAGCATGCGTCCCTGCTCCTTCATTTCGAAGAAGAGCGGGGTGCCGGGCACCGGCGTGTAGAGCATGA
>PLDO01000469.1 GCA_003136215.1 Bryobacterales bacterium | reverse complement strand
CGCCGGGCGCCGGTGGCGGCGACTTCCGCCACGCCTCCGATCGCTCTGGGGACAGGGACCAACGGGCCAGTCGCCCAGCACATCGCACGCACCGCGGCGGTTCCAGTGCCGGCGGCCGCCACCATGGCGGACTTCCTCGTCGCCGCCGGCCGGGCCACGCGCACCGCGGAAATCAAGCTGGCCGCCGAGGGCGCCGGAGTCCGGTTCAACTCGGCCGACGTCACCGCGTTGGCGATCGCGCTCTTTCGGGGGTCGAAATGAGAGACCCGCGTATAGCGTTCCGCATTACATTGGCCGTCATCTTCCTGGCGGTGGTCGCGGCGTTGATCTGGGGGCATCCATGAAACGTCTCCTTCTGTTGCTCGGCGACCTGCGAGAAACCCCACTCTCGCGGACCTCTGCCCTCCGTTCGCTTGTGTTAGACCAGGGCCGGCGCGAACTGCGGCTCACGTGGAAGGCCCTGGCCGGCGGGTGGCCGGGGCTTTTGCTGTTCGTGTTGGTGATGCTGGTGGCGTTTACCGTGGGGGCCCGGTGACGCCTGGTTGACGGCGGGGCGAAGATCTCAGTATGAGAGTTGCCATCTACGCCCGCGTGTCGACCACCGATCAGAACTGTGAAATGCAGCTGCGCGATCTGCGGCAGTACTGCAAGGCCCGGAAGTGGGGCGCCGCGACGGAGTACGTAGATCTCGGGTGGAGCGGGGCAAAGAAGGACAGGCCGCAGTTGACGCGCCTGATGCAGGAGGCGCGCGCCAGGCGGATCGACTGCGTGCTGGTGTGGAAGCTGGACCGGTGGGGCCGAAGCGTTGGGCAGTGTCTGGAGAGCATCCAGGAGCTCCGAGGCCTCGGCGTGCGTTGGGTCGCGGTGACGCAGAACCTCGACACGGATGAAAGCAACCCGATGTCGCGGCTGATGCTCACGATCATGGCGGCGTTCGCGGAGTTCGAGCGCGAGATGATCAAGGAGCGAGTCACGGCGGGACTGAAGCGATACCGGGAGGATTACACGAACGGGAAGATTGGCGGGCGGACTGGGCGCCACAGCCGTTCGGGCAAAGATTTACCTCCGTGCCGGCCGCGGCGGATCTTCGATCGCGATCGAGCGGTGCAGATGGGGAGAGAGGGATGCTCGATCCGGGAAATTGCGCGGGCCTTGAAGGTTGGCCGCGGCACGATTGAGCGGCTGCTGGCGGAGCGCCGGAAGGTGTCCCACTAGCCTATTTTCCAACCGCAGAATGCGTGTTGAAAACACGTGGATGCGGAGCCCTGTTTTCACTGGTCAGTAGACTACAGCGTGTGGGACGGATTGCGCACTGAAATCAGGAGAGTTAGGTCCGTTTCCGGGGCTGGAGGCGCTAGCGGGCGGGGGGCGCGGTCATAGGTCGGGATGGGTCGCGGCTCGCGCGAAGGGCGAATTATCCGNNATGGGAGCTGGAATTGTACGAGCTGCTCGGGTGGAATCTACCGGGGCGGCGATGCCGGCGAGTTTGGCCCGCCGCCAGGTCCACGGGAAGCGGGCCGTTTCGGTTGCGGGCTACTTCTTCGTCGGCTTCTTCTTCTTGCCGGCCGTTGCAGCTGCCGCTTTGATCGGCTTCTTCGTTGTGTTAGCCATCGAACACCTCTGAAGAGAGAATAGCGCAGGCCTGCGGGCGATGAGAAGGCCCGCGCCGGCGAGGATCTGCTGGATTGCGTGCGGGCGCAGTTGGGCGGCGCGGTCAGGTCGGCCGGCGGCGATTAGCAGGCGTGGTATCGCGCCTTGGCCGTTGCGCGGGTGAATTTGCCGCAGCGACAGCGCCGGGCCTTCAGTTTCGGGCGGCCGGGTCCAGCGCCGTTGGTCTTTCGGGCCGCAGCCATCGCTACGGCCTGGGTGTAGGTGAGATTACGCGGCATCGTTGACCACAGTGTAGCTGCCCTCGCCATACGACTGAGCGGTCGGATCGTTATAGAGCGCGCGGATCTCGGCGGAATCGGTGATGATGCGCTCTTCGCCAGTTTCCATATTCCGCACGATGGCGGAAACAGCGGTTTCGGTGGCGTCTGTGATCGGGTCAATTACCAGCATTTTCGATGTCATCTCAGTAGCTCCTTATGTTTATACTATAGCTGTTTATTGCGGGCATGTCAAGCTGTTTTATGCGGGACATCCGCCACGCTTCCTGCTCGCGCGATTCCAGCCGTTCCCAGGGAGTGGACACGCCCGCCGGCCAGGCCCAGCGATCGAAGGCGGCTTTCGCTGCCTTGTCCAAACGCATGGCGCGGTCCCGGTTGAGAGCGGCCGCCGTGCCGATGTCTCGGGTACTCGCGGGGCTCACGGGCGGCCTCCTGCCTTTGGGATCATCAGCGTACGGCGACCTTCCGGGAGTTCCTGTGGGCGGCCGAAAAACTCGCTGGGATTGTCCCCCCCGATTGCCTTAACCAGGTCCACTTCGACCTTGGCTGAATTGATGATGGTCTGGGCCACGTCGCTGATTGTCTTGGCGCGCGCCAGGTCCATCGGCGTATCGGGATCCTTTAGCGCTTCCAATGTCTCGAACAGATGGTCGCGCAGGTCCGACATCTTATTTTTTGCCATCGATGAGCCTCCTGATTTTATTTTTCAACGCCCCGTTTAACTGGATCGCTTCCGCGAGCTCCTGTGGCAGGCGGCCCCACATCTTGTTCCGGTTTGCCAACTCGCCCCGTGAGATGCACTCCAGATTCTCAATCGCGCAATCGGCGCGGTTGCCGTTGCGGAACGCGATCACGTGCCCCGGCGGGATGGGCCCGTTGCGCTGCTCCCAGGTGTGCCGGCTCAGAAAGGGCCAGCACTTCTGGTTGCCGAATCCGGTGGGTTCCTTTCCGTGTACCGCCTCGCACACTTTGATGCGTAGGTATCCATCGGTGTCGGCCAGTACTGTGCCGATTGGCTTCCAATTCCTCGCGGCGATTCCCGTGCGGTCGCCTTTTTTGAACTGCGTCTCTTTCATCCGCCCGGCAGACCATCCCGGGCGCCGTAGACCCTTGTTCTTTGGAGTCTGCCCCTTTTTGAATTGGGTGGAGATGCCTCGCGTATGTCCCTTGATCAGGATGCCCGACTCCTCGCTCTGGAGGAACGCCTGCGTCTTTCGAAGGCCCAGGATGCACGCGGCGTTGCACACGCTACTCACGGATCTCTCTAACATTTCTGCGATCACGCGCGTGGGGCGGTGCGGATACAGTTTCCGCACCCGGCTCAACTCTCCCGACGTCCACGGTCGCCGGCTCATGGCTGGCCTCCGGCGGCATTGGCCTTTTCTCCCAGGGCATCGGCGATCTGGCGTGTGATCTTGGCGGCGGCCAGTAGGTGGTACTGCGCCAGTTTGCGCAGATCACCGAGTGGGTCGCGGTCATCGGGTTTCAGTTCGGCGGCCAGTTGTGCGGCGCTGATGGCCGCACGCGCGAAGTCGTTGGAGTCGTGCATCATGACAGGCCTCCGACCGCGGCTGAGCGCAGTCCGCAAGCCAGGCCACCGCAGTGCAGGCACTTCACGTGAGTTCCGGACCGCCGATAAGGCCAGGAGGCAATTCTGGGTTCCCTGCCGGCGCCGCCGCAGCGGGGGCAGAGGATTCCGGCTTCGCGTGCCTGATAATTGGCGATCGACGGCCGGAGGAGTTCGACCTGGTCGGCCGCATCCCCGGTGAGAAGTTGCGCGTAGGCTCGCGCGATCGCGTAGTGGATCAGCGTCATAGCCACCTCGCAATCCATTTAACGAGCGTGACCAGGCCCCAACCGGCAGCGAAGACCACGAAAATGATCACCAGCATGGCGCCAAAGCTCGTGCGGCGCCTGTAGAGGACGTAAGAGGGTTCAGGTAGATGAGTCACGCGGCGCCTCCTGTTTGGGTGAGTGTTTTCGGTTTCATCTTCGCGGCCACCTTCTCGCGCCATTCGTCCGACGTGGTGCAGTCGGGGCAGGCAATAATTGTGCCGTTAAAAAAAACCGCCCCTCTACCGCCGCGCGAGAGGCAGCGCGGGCATTTGGGTGCCAGTTTCAGTTGTGGCTCCGGTACCGGAATTGCCTCTAAAAATCCGAACTTGGCTTTATGGGTAAGGAAGGCGGGAGGGTTCCGCCATTCGTTCCCCAGGTGGGGCCGCAGGACGTCCAAAAAGGCCTCAAAATTGCGGCCCTTATTCAACAGGAGGGTTTCGATCCTATTGAGGAGCATCACCGCAGGGAGTTCGCCGGTCTTGGCGCGATAGATCGCAATGAGCTCGTCACGCGCGGTTTCATAAGCAGCGCCCGCCGCAGGCGGAGCGGTCTTTACTTGCCTGGTTTCATGAGTCGCGCCCGCCGAAGGCGGAGCAGGCTTCACCAGCCTTGATGATGATGGAAGAGCAGAAGAACTTGAAACTGGGGCGGACGTCGGCCTTTGCTGTTGCTGTTGAAGAAGTACCGCGCGCGCGTCTACAGAGTGGAGAACCGAGTCTGTACGCGGCGATTCCGTACTCTGTACAGGGTTAGGATTTTCGACCAGCTCGAGCTGCACCCACCTGACGTCGACGTGCCGGCGCTTCGGCAGTCGCTTCTTTGAGATTCCAATCTGGCCGACGAGTATGCTATCTTCGATTGGATCGGTTTTCATGCGAACTGCTGCCATAGTGTCCGCGAAGATGTCCCGTTTCCGGTTCTGCCAGGCTTCCAGCGTGGTCAGGTCCAGAAACTGTTTTTCTTCTGGCTTGTTTGCAATGAAATCAGCGACATACGAACCAAAGTAACTCCGTACAGAGTTAAAACGTTCGCCCTTTGTTCGCCTATCCGGCGCTTCCGGTTGCTCCTCGGGTTCCTGGTAGGCTTGCGGAACATCGGCGCAGTACCAGATGCGCTTACCTTTCAACTTCAGCCGGCCCTGTGACTGCAATTCGGAGAGGACGTTCCTCGCCGTCTGTTCCGCCCATCCCAGGTCAGCGGCCATGTGCTGCACGTAGAGCGGCCGGCCGTGATCGTCAACGCAGAAGGGGGACTCGTGGTGATATGCCGTGGTCTTCGACTTCACCCACGCCATTCCTCTTTCGAGCGGGTCTTTCGCGTGCACCATGACCCATCTCCACTGGTCAGGGGCCTCGCAATCATAGGCCCCGGTCTTCGACCCGCAGGCCAACATCAGCGCTTTGTTTTTGTCGGGCTTCATTTGACACTTCCGAGCATCGCCTTGCGGGCTTCCGCCTTGAACTGGGCGACCGTCGCGGCATTATCTTCCGCGTGCCTCTCTCGCGTACAGCTCGGACACCAGATGGCCTTGCGGTCGCTTGTCCAGCCGTCACGACAGGCGGCCGCGGTGAGACTGGCGCCGAGCGTCTCCAGCTCGCTTGGGTCGGCGGTGGTGATGGTTTGCAGGTAGCGCGAAGAGCACTCGCCACTGCACCAGACCTCCACACGGAAGCGGACGAAGGGGTTCATAAGGACACCTCCGGGGAAGCCGTGGGGGCCTCAGTGGGTGGTGCTGCCGGCTCCCGATCCACGCCATGCGCCTGCATCCACTGCGCACAGTGTTCGATGTGAGCTGCGTATTCAGCGACCTCTGCCTCGCTGTAGCCGTCGGTGCGCCCCGTCGCTTTATAGTGCTCACGCCACCAGGCAAGCGATTGGTGATGGCAGCCGATAGTGATGTATCCCGGCTCTCGGACGATGAGCCAGTGCCGGCTGCCGCCGATCTGTAGCGGAACGAGGCCGCCCGGAAGTAAGCCTTTCGCGCCGTGCAAATCCGCGCCG
>PLDO01000580.1 GCA_003136215.1 Bryobacterales bacterium | reverse complement strand
GACTACATCGTCTTCGATCGGGGGGCGCTGGCCTATTTGAACACCATCGAGAAGATCGGATGTGTTTATTGCTCGTATGCCAACGGATTGCTGGCTTGGATTACGGAAATTGCGTCGCGAACCGAGCAGCACTTTTGTCCCATCAAGCATGCGCATCGCCTGGCTACCACGCCTTCCCGATACGGAAAGTATCTGCCGTACGGTGACGCCCGGGCTTACAGAGCGCAAGCCGATTCAATTGCCCAGGATTATGACGACATCGCACCCGAAGAGGAGTGAACCTCCCGCCCCGCGCGCTTGCGCCTTCCCGCCGCCGGCTGGTATGGTCGAGGTAGATACCCCCCCATGCAATCTCCTGTCCTCAGCCGGGAAGAAGAACTTTACTGGCTGGCACTGAAACTCGTCCCGGGTCTGGGCTCCCGAACCTCGGGCAAGCTGTTGGATCGTTTCCGCACGCCGCAAGCCATCTTTCGAGCCTCGCGCACCGAGCTGGAGGGCGCCGGCGTGAGTGGCGCCATCGCCCAATCCATCGCCAGCGGATGCACCTTTGACGACGCCGCCACACAACAGGAAAAGATGGCGCAGTGCGCCACTGTGGCCGTCACCATCGGCGACCCGCGCTATCCTCAGCCGCTGCGCGAGATCTTCGATCCGCCCGTCCTGCTCTTCGCCCGCGGACGCGTGGAACTGCTCGAGAGCATCTGCCTGGGGGTGGTGGGGACGCGCCGGCCCACTCCCTATGGCTTGGCCGTGGCCGAGCGCCTGGCGGGCGACCTGGCCCATGCCGGCCTCACCATTGCCAGCGGGATGGCGCGCGGCATCGATACCGCCGCTCACAAAGGCGCCCTCGCCCGCGGCGGCAATACCGTGGCCGTGCTGGGCTGCGGCGTGGATGTGGTCTACCCTTCGGAAAACCGCAAACTGGCGGCGGAACTGGCGGCCAAAGGGCTGATTATTTCCGAGTTTCCCATGGGCGCGGTGGCCTTCCCGCAGAATTTCCCCATCCGCAACCGCATCATCAGCGGAATCAGCGTCGGCGTGCTGGTGGTGGAGGGCGCGCAGTATTCCGGGTCCGCCATTACGGCCAAGCTCGCCATCGATCAAGGCCGCGAGGTGTTCGCGGTGCCTGGAAATATTACTTCCAAGCTCAGTTGGGGTCCTAACCTGTTGATTAAACAGGGCGCCCGCCTGATCCAGGATTGGAACGACGTGGTCGCCGAGCTGCCCCCTGAATCCCGCCGGCATCTCATAGATAAGGGCCGCCAACAACTGCTCGCCGGCCAGGATGCAACCTTAGGGGGAGATCAGGCATCACTATTAAGTAGTCAGCCCCAGGAGTTGGGCGACGTGGCCCGCCGGGCGCTCGCAACACTCCAAGTGGACGCCGCCATACATTTGGACGATCTGCTTGAAAAAGTGGAGGATACGTCCCCTTCGGAACTCATCGCCGCACTTTTCGAACTGGAAATGCTGGGCCTGGTCAAGCAACTCCCCGGCAAGAACTTTGTTAAAGTGTGGTAACGTCGTCTGGGTAATTTGCGTTTCATCTAGCAAGCGGCGAAGGTCGCCGCATTTCGAAAGTCTCCTATGCCAAAAGCTCTGGTAATCGTGGAATCGCCTGCGAAGGCGAAGACCATCAATAAATACCTGGGTAAAGATTACGTCGTCAAAGCTTCGCTCGGTCATATTAAGGATCTCCCCAAGAACGATCTCGCGGTCGATGTCGATCATGATTTTGAACCCCATTACGAAGTCATCGAGGGCAAGAAGAAGCTCATCGCGGAGTTGAAAGCCGCCGCCAAAAAAGTAGACGAAATCTACCTCGCAGCCGATCCGGACCGCGAAGGCGAGGCCATCTGCTACCACCTCCAGGAAGAACTGCAAGACAAGAAGGGCGTCACCAAGATCTTCCGGGTGATGTTCAACGAGATCACCAAGAAGGCCGTACAGAAGGCCTTTGAGACGCCGCTGCAGGTCAACCAGAACCTGGTGGATGCGCAGCAGGCGCGCCGCGTGCTCGATCGGCTGGTGGGCTACAAAGTCTCGCCGCTGCTGTGGGATAAAGTGCGGCGCGGCCTCTCCGCCGGCCGGGTACAGACCGTGGCGCTGCGCGTGATTGTGGAGCGCGAGCGCGAGATCCGCGCCTTCCTGAAGAGGGAATATTGGACGGTCGATGCCGACCTGCTGGCCGCCACGAACCCCGTCCTCAGCGCCCGGCTGATCCGCGCCAACGACGTAACTCCCGAGCTCGGCAACCAGGAGGTCACCAGCGCCTTGGTGGCCAATCTCGCCGGCGCCGCCTACACCGTCAAGAGCGTGGCCACACGCGAGAAGAAGCGCAATCCGGTGGCGCCCTTCATCACTTCCACCTTGCAGCAGGAATCCGCGCGCAAGCTGCGTTTCAGCGTCAAGCGCACCATGGTGCTCGCCCAGCGGCTGTACGAAGGCATCGAGATCGGCCAGGAGGGCGCGGTGGGCCTCATCACCTACATGCGTACCGATTCCACGCGCGTCGGCGACGATGCCATCAGCGATGTGCGCCAGTATATCGCGGAACGCTACGGCGCCCAGTTCCTGCCTCCCACCCCCAACATCTACAAGGGCAAGAAGGACGCGCAGGACGCCCACGAAGCCGTCCGCCCCACTTCCATGGCCTACTCGCCGGAAGTGGTGGAGCAGTACCTGCCGGAAGACGAAATGAAGCTCTACCGGCTCATCTGGAATCGCTTCGTGGCCACGCAGATGATGCCCGCGCTGTTCGATCAGACCACCATCGACGTCACCGCCAACGGCAAGGACGGCGTGGAGTACACCTTCCGCGCCACCGGCAGCGTTCCCAAGTTCGACGGCTACCTCAAGGTCTACCAGGAAGGCAAGGATCAGGCCGACGAAGAGGACGAGGAGTTGAAGCATCGCCTGCCCGCCGTCACCGAAGGCGAGACGCTGCGCCCCGAGGCAATCCGGCCCGAACAGCATTTCACGGAACCGCCGCCGCGCTACAACGAGGCGACTCTGGTGAAGCGCCTGGAAGCCGACGGAGTAGGCCGGCCTTCCACCTACGCCACCATCCTCTCCACCATTCAGGAACGCGAGTACGTCAACAAAGAGAGCGGCCGCTTCACGCCCACCGAACTGGGCATGGTGGTGACCGACCTGTTGCTCGAGGGTTTCGACGACATCTTCGACGTGAAGTATACGGCGCGGATGGAAGAAGAGCTCGACGAGATTGAAGAGGGCAAGCTCGATTGGCGCGTCGCCATGGCCGAGTTTTACACGCGCTTCGACAAAGACCTGAGGCACGCCGAAGAGCATATGACCGATATCAAGCGGATGGAGAAGCCCACCGACTTGATCTGTGAAAAGTGCGGCCGGCCCCTGGTGATCAAGTGGGGCAAGCACGGCAGTTTCATCGCCTGCACCGGTTATCCGGACTTCTCCTCCAAGAGCATCGAAACCAATCTGGAGAAGGTGCAGAAGGATATCGCGCTGCGGCAACAGAGAGCTCTCAAGAAGATTGAGCTCAGCCTGGTGAAGCTTCTGGCCAAGTATCCCCGGACGGCGATTACGTGGGGCCAGGGCGGCGAATTCATCGTCAGCCCCGGTTCCGCGCGCATCCCCAAGGCGATGGAAACCGCGTTGAAGAAGATTGAGAAGGAAGTCGCCCGGAAGCGGCTCGAAGATCGCGGCAAGATCGAGTTGCGCCTGGAGAAACTCCAGGCCAAGTATCCGCAGATGAAAGGGTTTTACGAACTGGATCTGCGCGACACCGCCGAGGGCGTGGCCTTGACCGTGCAGAGAAAAGAAGAATTCTGCACCTATACCCGTGAATTGACCGTCGACCTTCCCGACCTGGAGGGGGCGGACCTCAGCGACCAGGGCGATGAGGAATTGTGCGAGAACTGCGGGCGCCCGATGGTGCTGAAAAAGGGCCGCTTCGGCACCTTCTTCGCGTGTTCGGAATATCCCGACTGCAAGACCACCAAACAGATCGGCGGCACGCAGAAGAAGGACACCCCGCTTGAGGAAAAGTGCCCGCAGTGCGGCAATCACCTGGTGATGAAGTACGGCAGGTTCGGTGAGTTCACCGCGTGCAGCAATTACCCCACCTGCAAGTACGTCAAGCAGAAGACCATCGGCGTCAAGTGCCCGGAGTGCTCGGAGGGCGAGATCATCGAGCGCCGCTCCAAGAAGGGCAAGACGTTCTACGGCTGCAACCGCTACCCCGACTGCACGTTCGTCGCCTGGGGCAAGCCCGTGTCCGAGAAGTGTACCGAGTGCGGCAGCCCGTACATGGTGGAGAAGTGGCTCAAGTCGGGCGCCGTCTGGCAGTGTCCCAACCCGGAGTGCAAACATCAGGTGGAGGCCCCCCTCGCGGCGGAAGTCATCGTCCATTAATCCGGCCTCGAAATCCTAAATTCGCTACAATGTGGGCATGAGTCTCTTTAAGTGGAGCAGCGCCCATTCGGTTTACCTGCCGGAGATCGACGCTGAGCACCGTGCGCTTTACCGCCTTGGGGACGAGTTGCACAAGGCCATGCTGGCGGGCGCCGATCCCGTCCACCTGAAGCCCGTCGTGGACAATCTGCTGGAATCCGCGGAGCAGCACTTTCGCCACGAAGAGCGCCTCATGCGCGCCATACACTACACCTCCTTTGACTGGCACAAGAGGCAGCACGACGCGGTGCGCAAGAAGGCCAAGGCTCTGGCCAAACGCATCGATGCCGGCGATTCCGCCGCCACCGGCGAACTGCTGGAATTTTTCTCGGAGTGGATGCGCGGCCACCTCGGCGTGGCGGACCGCATGATGGGCGCACGCCTGCGCAACTATCTGCGCTTCAACACTTCGCTCGCCTCGTAGCCCGGGTGGTCACCACGAAGGTGCGGCCCTGCCCCAGCTGGCCGCTCATTCCCAGGTCGCGCGCATCGTAGCACGCGGTTTCTTCGAACCCGGCGCGGCTCAATGCGGCGTCGATTTCGCTGGTGGTGTAGCAGCGTTCCCGCACCTCCACGTCGCTGCGCCGCCACACTCCGTCCAACAGGCGGAACATGGTGATTTTGCACTGCGCCAGGCGCGTCCGGAAATCGAAACCCGAGCCGGAGAGCACCAGCACGTGGTCGTCGCGCACCAGGGAGAAGGCATCCGCCCAGTCGGTCTGGTAGGCGGATTCCAGCAGCATGTCGAAGGCGAAGGGCGCGCCGGGTTTCAGCGCCGCCGCAGTGCGTTGAAACGCCGCGTCCAGGTCCTCCTCGCGGAGGATGTGGTTGAGGCTGTCGAAGGTGGAAACCGCGCCGTCGAACTTGCCGAGCACCCGGAACCGGCTGGCGTCGGCAACCTGAAACGCGGCGCCGGGCACATTCTCGCGGGCGTGCGCGATCATTTCCGCGGAGGCGTCGATGCCGGTGACGCGGTATCCGCGGGCGGCCAGCAGTCCGGCCAGGTAGCCGGTGCCGCAGCAGACATCCAGCACCCGCCCTTTCGGCGCCACCCGCGGCAGCCAGATGCGCTCCAGGATGGGGAAGGCGAGCCCGTGGAACTCCTCGTTCCAGTAGCGATTGTAGAACCAGGCGAAATCGTCGTAGAGCGCCAAATGCCAGCATGGCATACTGGGGGACGATGCGGAACAATTGGTGGCTTGCCGTGAGCGCGGCTGTCAGCCTGGCGCTGGGCGGATGTTCGTCGCCGGACGATAGCAAAAAGGAATTGCCGGGCCCAAAGGGCACCCCCGCGCCTAAAGTCGAGAAGACGCCGGACGTATTCCAGGCGGTCTTCGACACGTCGAAAGGCAAGGTGGCAATCGAGGTCCATCGCGACTGGGCGCCCATCGGCGTGGACCATTTCTACTCGCTGATCCAGACCGGCTTTTACGACGGCAGCCGCTTCTTCCGCGTGACCCGCAACTACGTGCAGTTCGGCATCGGCGGCGACCCCCAAACCAACGCCTTGTGGTCCACCGCCAGGCTGCCCGACGACAAGGTGAAACAGAGCAACGTCAAGGGCACGCTCACCTTCGCGCACCTGGGCGCCAACTCGCGCACCACGCAGTTGTTCTTCAACCTGAAGAACAACAAAGACCTGGATAAACAGGGCTTCGCGCCGCTCGGCAAAGTGACTGCGGGGATGGAGGTGGTGGAGAGCCTCTATAGCGCCTACGGCGAGGTGGCGCCGCGCGGGCAGGGGCCCGATCCGTCAAAAATCGAGGTACAGGGCAACGGATATCTGGAGCTCAAATTTCCCCGGCTGGACTACATCAAAAAGGCGGCGATTCAGTGATATATTGGTAACGGCCCTGTCCCCGACGCGAAGGGGACCAGGAAGTTATCAATACAGGGTCAAATTGAAACGACGCGGCCCGGCGGTGAAACATCCGCCGGGTTTTTTTGTGTGGCATAAGGCTCCGCCCTGTGCATCCGCGGGGCAGCTCGGATGGGCGAACTTCGCTCGCCTCTGGACTTTGGCCATTTCCAGGCGCCCGCGGAGTATCGGTGGGGCATGCTTCAGCTTGCCTGGCGAGCGAAGCTCGCCTCTGGAGATTGGCCATTCGCGCCGCGAATTCTGCCGCGGCAAGGTCCTCGCAGGCGGAACCGCCTGCGCCACCAAATCGTGCCGGCTGCCTGCGCAGCAGCCTGGAAATGCCCAGAGGGCACCCCCTTATGCCACGGTCTTCTTCTTGTGGATTTCCTGCAGGCTCCACACGCGGATGGGGTCGCGCAATCGCGCCGCCACGCCTTCGGCGGCGGCGCGCGCGCCGCTCATGGTGGTGATGCACGGGACGCGGTAAGTGACGGCGCTGCGCCGGATCGACCTTTCGTCGGAGAAGGCGGACGCGCCGGCGGTGGTGTAGATGGCCAGTTGAATGTTCCCGCCCTTGAGCAGATCCACCACGTTGGGACGGCCTTCATTCACCTTGAGTACGGTCCGGCAAACCAGCCCGGCACTGCGCAGCGCCGTCGCCGTGCCGCGGGTGGCGGTCAGCGTGAAGCCGAGTTCGGCGAAGCGTTTGGCCACGGCGACGGCTTCCGCTTTGTGGTGGTCGTTGACGCTGATGAAGACCGTGCCCTTCTCGGGCAGCGGGCTGCCCGCCGAAATCTGCGCCTTCAGGAAGGCTTCGCCGAAATTGATGCCGACGCCCATCACCTCGCCGGTGGAGCGCATCTCCGGAGAGAGCACCGGGTCCACACCGTGGAACTTGTTGAACGGGAACACGGGCGATTTGACGAAAACCTGCGGCACGGTGAGTTTGCCCGAGCCGAGGCCGTAATCGGCGAGTTTGCGGCCCCACATGAGGCCCGCCGCGATGTTGGGCAGCGGCACGCCCGTCGCCTTGCTGACGTAAGGCACGGTGCGCGAGGCGCGCGGATTCACTTCCAGCACGTAGACCACGCCGTTCTGGATGGCGTACTGCACGTTCATCAGGCCGATCACGCGCAGGGCTTTGGCCAGGCGGACCGTGTAGTCTTCGATGGTGCGCAGCGCTTCTTCCGGCAGCGATTGCGGCGGCAGCACGCAGGAGCTGTCGCCGGAATGCACGCCGGCTTCCTCGATGTGTTCCATGATGCCGGCGATCAGCAC
>PLDO01000413.1 GCA_003136215.1 Bryobacterales bacterium | reverse complement strand
GGCATCGCCGGCATGGACCGCGTCATGCAGCACAACGTGCTCGCCATGAGCGGCAAGGCGGTAGAGGCGGCCGGCGACGTCAACACCTTGCTCCTGGATAAAACCGGCACCATTACCCTCGGCAACCGCCAGGCGGTGGAGTTCCTTCCTCTGGATGGTGTGACCGAGCAGGAGTTGGCCGACGCGGCGCAACTGTCCAGCCTCGCTGACGAGACCCCGGAGGGGCGATCCATCGTCGTTCTCGCCAAAGAGAAGTACAATATCCGCGGCCGCGAGGTCGCCGAGCACGAGGCCCACTTCATCCCCTTCACTGCCCAGACCCGCATGAGCGGCGTCGATCTGGACGGACGGCGCGTCCGCAAGGGGGCCACCGATAGCGTCACCGAGTTCGTCCGCGAGCGCGGCGGCCAGGTCCCGGCGCAGTTGACGGAGATCACCGACCGCATCTCGCGCTTTGGCGGCACCCCGCTCGTCGTCGCCGACCGCGATCGCGCCCTCGGCGTGGTGCACCTGAAAGATGTCGTCAAAGGCGGCATGCGCGAGCGCTTCCAGCAACTGCGCGACATGGGAATCCGCACCATCATGATCACTGGCGATAACCCGCTCACCGCCGCCGCCATCGCCGCTGAAGCCGGTGTGGACGATTTCCTCGCCCAGGCCACGCCCAAGGACAAGATGGACCTGATCAAGAAGGAGCAGGCCGGAGGACGCCTCGTCGCCATGACCGGTGACGGCACCAACGACGCCCCCGCCCTTGCCCAGGCAGATGTCGGCCTGGCCATGAACACCGGCACCATGGCCGCCAAGGAAGCCGGCAATATGGTGGACCTCGACAGCAATCCCACCAAGCTCATCGAGGTCGTCGCCATCGGCAAACAACTCCTCATGACGCGCGGCGCGCTCACCACGTTTTCCATCGCCAACGATATCGCCAAATATTTCGCGATCCTGCCGGCCATGTTCATGGGCATCTACCCGGCGCTCGCCAAGCTCAACATCATGGGCCTGCACAGCGCGCAGAGCGCCGTGCTCGCCAGCGTTATCTTCAACGCCCTGATCATCATCGTGCTGATTCCGCTCGCCTTGCGCGGCGTCAAGTACCGGCCCATGAGCGCGGCCGCCCTGCTCCGCCGCAATCTGCTCGTTTATGGAGTGGGCGGCGTGATTGCGCCGTTCCCCGGAATCTGGCTGATCGATCGTTTGCTGGGCCTGCTGCACCTCGCGTAAGGGAGAACGACTATGAAACAATTTCTCATCGCACTGAAAGCCACTTTGGTTCTGACCCTGCTCACCGGGGTGATGTATCCGCTGCTGGTCACCGGCCTGGCCAAGGCCCTGTTCCCAGGCAAAGCGGGAGGCAGCCTGATCCAGTCCCATGGCCGCACCGTGGGTTCGGAGCTCATCGGCCAGCGCTTCACCAAGCCCGAGTACTTCCACGGCCGCCCCTCGGCGGCCGGTAACGATGGCTACGATGGCCTCTCTTCGGGCGGCAGCAACCTCGGCCCCACCAACCAAAAGCTTGCCGATCGCGTAACCGCCGATGTGAAGACCTTCCGCGCCGAGAACCCCACGTTCACCGGCGCCGTCCCCGGCGATGCCGTGACCGCCTCGGGCAGCGGCCTCGACCCGCACCTCAGCCCCGAAGCCATCGATGCGCAGGTGGCCCGCGTCGCCGCGGCCCGCGGTATCAGCCCCGCTTCTCTCCGCCAATTGGTCGCCGCCAATACCGAAGACCGTCAGGTGGGTGTGTTGGGCGAGCCCCGCGTCAACGTCCTGAAGCTCAACCTCGCCCTGGACGCCCTGAGGTAGGACAGGCCGGGGTACCCTCTGGGTCCGCCTGTCTCTTTTCATCATCCCCCTGAAGGATTAACCTAGACACAGTGACGCCCCGAACCGACCGCAGGCCCAATCCCGACGAATTGCTGCGCCGCGTGCAGGCGGAGGAGCGGCGCGAACGCCGCGGCCGTCTCAAGATCTTCCTCGGTTACGCGCCGCGCGTCGGCAAATCGCTGCGCATGTTCGACGAGGGCCGCCGCCGCAAGGAACGCGGTCAGGACGTGGTCATCGCCGCCGCCCAGAATGAGGTCCCCGGCGCCGTACGCGAAATTGTCTCCCACCTGGAGATCATCCCCACCATCGCCGGCGCCATCGACCTGCCCGCCGTCTTCCGCCGCCATCCCGAAGTCTGCCTGATCGACCAGTTGTCATTCAATAATCCGCCCGGCAGCCGCAACCCGGAACGCTGGCAGGATGTCGAGGAGATTCTGCACCAGGGCATCGCCGTGATCACGGCTGTCAATGTGCAATACATCCGGGAACAGCAGGCCGCCGTGGAACGCTTTACCGGGAAACGCGCCGCCTCCAGCATCCCCGAAAAGTTCCTCCACGAAGCCGATGAAATCGAAGTCGTGGACGCCCCGCCCGATGTCACCATGGGCGACCCCCGCGTGCTCGCCGAACTCCGCGAGTTGGCGCTCCTGCTGGCCGCCGACGTGGTCGAACGGCAGTTGCAGGAATACTTGGATTCGCACGGTGTTTCGGCTAGCTGGGGCGCCCAGGAGCGCATCCTGGTGTGCCTGACGCCGCGCAGCAACGCGCGCGAAATGCTGGAAAGCGGCCAGCGCAACGCCCGCCGGTTCCATGGAGCGCTGCTCGTGGCCCACATGGAACAGCCCGCCTTGGACGCCGCGGACCGGGCTCGCCTGGATGAATACCTCGCGCTGGCGCGTGAAATGGGCGGCGAGGTGCATTCCCTGCAGGGTGGGGACTTCGCCGACACGCTCCTCGAATTTGCCCGCGAGCAGCGCATCACCCAGCTCTTCCTCGGCCACTCGCAGCGCGAGCGCAGCCCCGTGGAGAAGTTGATCGACGCCGCCGAGGATTTCGACGTCCGCCTCTTCCCCCATGCGGAGGCCAAATGACCAAGGTGGGACAGACCATCGCCTTCCGTGGTCTGTCATTCTTCGCTGGCGAACGGGGAGCCGACAGACGACAGAAGGCGATCGTCTGTCCTACCACGGTCTCCCCATGAAGCGTCCCGGCCACCTCAAGGTTTATCTCGGATATGCCGCCGGCGTCGGCAAAACCTACCGCATGCTGGAAGAGGCGCAAGCCCTGCACGCCCAGGGTGTCGACGTCGCCATCGGCTATTTCGAACCCCACGGGCGCGCCGAGACCATTGCCAAAACGGAGGGACTCGACCTCGTGCCGCGCCGCGTCATCGCCTACGCCGGATCCCAATTCCAGGAGATGGATACCGACGCCGTGCTGCGCCGCAAGCCCGCTGTCGCCGTGGTCGACGAGTTCGCTCACAGCAACGTCCCCGGCAGCAAGAACGCCAAGCGCTGGCAGGACGTTCACGAATTGCTCGACGCCGGCATCGGCGTCCTCACCACCATGAACGTGCAGCACCTGGAAAGCCTCAACGACCAGGTCTGGCACGTCACCGGAGTCCGTGTCAGAGAGACTATCCCGGATTGGGTGGTGGATGAAGCCGACGAGTGCGTGCTGGTCGATCTCACCCCGCGCGCGCTGCGCAATCGCATCGAGCGCGGCGTGGTCTACGCCTCCGAGAAGGCGCGCCGCGCCCTCGACAACTTCTTCGCCGAAGCCAATCTCACCGCACTCCGCGAACTCGCCATCCGCCATACCGCGCACGAGGTGGAAGAGAAACTGCTGGAACCGCGGCGCGACGAGCGCATCCTCATCTGCCTCACCGGGCGCCCGTCGTCCGCCAACCTCATCCGCCGCGGCAAGCGCATGGCGGACTACCTGCGCGCCGATTGCCTGGCCGTGCACGTAGCCCCCGCCCATGCCGTTGACGAAGCCGTCGAGCGCCACATGAGCTTTGCGCGTAACCTGCGTATCCAGACGCACGTAGTAGAAGGAGACGACGTTCCGAGCCTGATCGCCGAGTTCGCCCGCGCCCACCGCGTTACCCAGATTTTCGTGGGGCGAAGCCCGGCCCGCCCGTGGTGGAAAAGGTTCGGCGAAACAATTGTGCAGCGAGTTGTGCGCCAGGCGCGCGATATCCAGATTACAATTGTGGCGGAACGGCGTCGATAAACGGTACCATTAAGAGACGTTCATGTCGCGAATCTTAGCACTTATGGCCCTGCTGGGCGTTTCCGCTCTCGCCGCCGCCGAACCCAACGGAATCGACGGGGCGCTGGAACGCATGTACAACCAGGACTACGTTGCGGCCCACGGCATCCTCGACCGCTACTCGGCCACCCGTCCCCAGGATCCGCTGCCCTACGCCTTCCAGGCGTCGGCCTATCTGTTCTACGAACTCGACCGCCTCGGCATCCTGGAGAGCGAATTCCTCGTTGACGACAAGCAGATCGCCGAGAAAAAGAAAAAACTGGATCCCGACCCCGTCAACCGCGAGAAGTTCCTGCGCGCCGTCCATGAGGTCGAAATCCGCTCCGATGCGGCCCTCAAGACCGACCCGAACGACCCGCAGGCCTTGTTTGCCATGTGCATCGCCCAGGGTGTCACCACCGATTACATGGCGTTTGTAGAGAAAAAGCAGTTTTCCAGCCTCTCCCCCGCCAAGCGCTCCAACGGCTACGCCCAGCGCCTCCTCAAGCTGGACCCGAAATTCTACGATGCCTACCTGACGGCGGGAATCTCCGAATACATGCTGGGCAGCCTCCCGTTCTTCATCCGCTGGTTAGTCCACTTCGACAATGTGGATGGCAGCAAGGCCACCGGCGTGGACCGCCTCCGCCTGGTGGCCCGAGAGGGGCACTACTTCAAACCCTTCTCCAAAATCATGCTGAGCATCATCGGGTTGCGCGATAAGCGTCCCCAGGAAGCCCAACAGTGGTTGACCGAATTGGCCCGCGACTACCCCGAAAATCGCCTCTTCCGCAAGGAACTCGCCAAGGTCAACATCAAACTCGGCGTCAACGCAAATTAACCCGGATTCTTGTGGGGCAGCTTGGTAAGCTGCGGCCGATTGTCAATCGGCCGACTGTCGCAATTGCCCCACATCGAAGGCCAATTACTGCTGGATGGGGGGCCCGTCTGACAGGGTATAGTTCACATCGATCTGCGTCACCACTTCCACCGGTTCGCCGTTGAGCAGGGTGGTGTGATACACCCACTGCTGGACGGCGTCGAGCGCGGAGGGGATAAGCAGCGGGTGGCCGCTGATCACCGCCAGGTTGATCACGTTGCCTTCCTTGCCGATGAGGGCCGACAGGTGAACCACGCCCTGTATGTGCGCCTGCTTGGCCAGCGGAGGATAAGCCGGCTTTGGCTGCGAGATCAGCTTGGCCTGTTGCACGTTGCCGCCAATGTTGATCCGTTTCGTCCCATCGGCCGCCGGCGGGAGGGCGGGAACGGCGGTGCTCATGCTGAAGCTCTCGCTACCCGGCATTTGAATCATTAGCGAGACTTCGCCATTCTGACCCTTCCCGGTGCCAACGATCAGATGTTCGTCGAATGCCCGCACCTCGGCGCGCACCTTCTCCATCGTATCGGCGGCGAGGGTGTCGCCGACATGCACCGTCAGCCGGGACATCAGATCGCTGCGGCTCTGCTCGCTTAGGCCGCCAATGTAGATCTGGCTGACACGGCTGCCTTCGAGCACCGCCGGGCTAAACGGGACGCTGAGCGCCTTGCCGCCGATTTGCGACTGTAACGCCTTGATCTTGTCCTCATTGGCAGCGCGGCTGACCCCTTCCGCAGCCGCCGGTGCCGCCGCGGCGGGTGCCGCCGCGGCGGGCGCCGCCGATTCCGCCGGCAATTCGAAGCTCACCTTCACCATGCGCGTATTCATGGACGTGTCCGCCGCGAAGTGCCAGTTCAGCACCGATTGCTGGGCGGCGCGGCGCAGTTCCATGGGACCGTTGAGGACATGCGTCTCCACCACGTTGCCGCTGCTATCGACCGTAGCTTCCACCGTGACCACGCCCTGTACACGCCTGGCGCGCGCGGCTTCCGGATAGACGACGCTCGTGCGGTGCATCACGGCGCCGCCCGTGTCCACGGTGACTCCGCGACCGTCCGCCACCACTTGCGGCGCGGCGGCCAGGGGGAAGGTTGCGGTAACAAACCAGCACGCCAGGGCCAGGATTCCCAGCCCCGCGGCGAGTGAAGAAATGGATCTCGTTTTCGACATACGAACCTCCTTCATAATGGACAATACTCGCTGTTTCAAATGCCGCTTGCGCAAGAAAAGCGGCGCCGGGGCCAGGTCGAGCCGGGGCTTTGCGCCGGCGATCGCGAGCAGCGCATCCAGATACTCCTCGCGCGACCGCGTCAGCTCGACCACTTCGCGATCCACCACCTGCTCGCGCGCCAGACCGATCTCGCCCAGCAGCCACCAGATCGCGGGATGGAACCAGAAAACACTGCGGACCAGTTCTTCGGCCAGGGTGAAGAGCCAGTCGCGGCGCCGCACGTGCAGAATTTCATGGCACAGGATGGCGTCCTGCACGGGTGCGTCGAGGTCTGGGAAATTCGCTGGCAACAGCACCGCCGGACGCAGCAGGCCGAAGGTCACCGGGCTGGAGATGGCGTCGGAGACTCGGATGTCGGCCTCCACGCTCCAGGAGGAGACGGGAACCAACGGGCGGGAGTGCCGGCGCAGCCGGGCAAGCCGCCAGAAACCCGTCGCCAGCCAACCCAGGCGGGCGATCATGCCCACGCCCAGCAGAATCAGGGCGATCTCCACCGGAGTGAGGGTTGGCGCCGGCGCCGGTTGCGGTAACACGGGCGCCGCGATCGCCGTGGGGACGTAGGCGGTCAGCGTCAGCACCGCCTGCTTCCACGGGCGGACCGCGGGCAGCAGCAGACAGGCGGCCAGCAGAACGTGCCAGTAGGCCAGCCGGCTGGCAGGCAACCGCAGGCGTAGCGCCGCCGGAATGAACGCCGCCAGACCCACCAGCAGGCCGATCTGCATGCTGTAGGCCACCAGATTGTCCCAAACCAGTTGCAGGTTCATAAGGGCCTCCGCAGACGCGCAATCTCTTCCAGTTCCTCGGGTGACAGGTCGTGCTCCTGCACAAGGTGGACCAGCAGCGGCTCGGCCGAGCCGTTGAAAACGCGATTGATGAAATCGCGCACCATTTCGCCAATCACCTGCCCTTTGGGCTGAGCGGGCCGGTAGACGTAAGCCCGGTCGGCCAACGTTCTCTTCAGGTACTTCTTCTGCTCCAGGATCTTCATCATGGTCATGACCGTGGTGTAGGCGACCTTGCGCCGTTCCAGCAACGCCTCNNAATGTAGTGCTCCGGCGTCGCATACTAATTAATTAGTACTAAAACGAGATGATGTCAAGAAAAAAATTCGCGGGCGCAGGGAAAGTGCACCCGCCTTGCCCCAGGAAGCATCAAAATCACTGATGCGCTACGACGCGATTCTGATCGTTTCCTTCGGTGGGCCGGAGCGCCGCGAAGACGTTATCCCCTTTCTCGAGAACGTTCTTCGCGGACGCAATGTTCCCCGCGAGCGCATGCTCGAAGTGGCCGGGCACTACGACCACTTCGATGGATCGAGCCCCATCAACCGGCAGTGCCGCGAGTTGATCGGCGCCCTGCGCGAACGCGTCTCGCTGCCGGTCTATTGGGGGAATCGCAACTGGCATCCGATGCTCACCGATACCGTCCGCCAGATGGCCGCCGATGGGGTGCGCCGCGCCCTGGCCATCGCCACGTCGGCGTACTCCTCCTACTCCGGGTGCCGCCAGTACATCGAAAACATCGCCGCCGCGCGCGCCGCCGCCGGACCCACGGCGCCCGAGATCGACAAACTCCCTCCCTTCTGGCGGCACACGGGCTTCATCTGGGCGAACGCCGACCGTGTCGGCGCCGCCCTGGCGCTCATCCCCGAGGAACGGCGACGCGCCGCGCGCCTGGTCTACACGGCGCACAGCATCCCGCTTTCCATGGCCGCCAATTGCCGCTATGAGGAACAACTCGTGGAAGCCGCGCGCCGCGTGTCGGAACGCGCCGCCCACGAAGAATGGGACCTCGTCTGGCAAAGCCGCAGCGGCCCGCCCACCCAGCCCTGGCTGGAACCCGATATCCTCGACCACCTGCGCGTTCTGGCCGAAAACGGCGTGCGCGACGTGGTTGTCTCCCCGCTAGGTTTCCTGAGCGACCACATGGAAGTCATGTACGATCTCGATTACGAGGCTGCCGCGCGTTGCCGCGACCTGGGCCTCAACTTCGTCCGCGCGCAAACTCCCGGCACCCACCCCGCCGTGATCGCCATGCTGGCCGGGTTGATTGAAGAGCGCCAGTCCGGCGCCGCTCTCCCGCTGTGCGCCCCCGATTGCTGCCCCGCTCCCAGGCGGTAAACCGGGGGCGACTCCAATCCAAGCCGCGCTCTCGCAGGCGGAACCGCCTGCGCCACCAAGGTCGTGCCGTGTGCCTGCATGGGTGGGGCACGCTTCAGCCTGCCAGGCGAGCGAAGCTCGCCTCTGGAGATTGGCCATTTCCAGGCTACTGCGGCGCATTGGTGGGGCATGCTTCAGCTTGCCAGGCGAGCGAAAGCTCGCCTCTGGACGCCCTGCGAGCCACTCGAAGTCGCTTGAGTTGCGCCCGCCGCGCCCGACCGATACTCTCGGAGGGGTGCCATTGACAACCACGGCGGCGGGCGGACGGTACAAGTGGACGGTGGTGGGGCTGCTGTGGTTCGTCTGCCTGTTCAATTACGCCGACCGGCAGGCCATCTTTTCGGTGTTTCCCCTGCTCAAGGCGGAGATGCACCTGAGCGATGTGCAACTGGGGTACATCGCATCCTCGTTTATGTGGGTATACGCGGCGGCGGCGCCCTTCGCCGGCATGGTGGGCGACCGCTTCCGGCGCAAGCACGTGATCCTGGGCGGGCTGATCTTCTGGTCGCTGATTACGGTCGCCACCGCACTCTCCACGCGTTACTGGCACCTGCTGGTGTTTCGGGCGCTGGAGGGATTGGGTGAAGCCTTCTACTTTCCGGCCTCCATGTCGCTGATCAGCGCGTGGCACGGCAAGGAGACGCGGTCGCGCGCCATGTCATGGCATCAATCCAGCGTCTATGCCGGAACCATCACGGGCGGGGCGGTGGCGGGATATCTGGCGCAACTCTATGGTTGGCGCCTGGGGTTCTATGTGTTCGGCTCGGCTGGTGTGCTGCTGGGTCTCGTACTGCTGGTTCTGCTGAAAGAGCCGGAGACGGCGGCGCCTCGCGAGGAGACGTTTCGCTTTTCCGGCGCATGGCTCGATGTCTTCCGCAACCCCATGGCGGTGGCGCTCATGGCGGTCTTCATCTGCGCCAACTTTGTGGCCATGGTGTTCCTCACCTGGCTGCCTTCGTACCTGACGCGCACCTTCCACATGAGTTTGACCATGGCCGGTTTCAGCGCCACCGCGTACCTGCAAGCCGCGTCGGTGCTGGGCGTCCTTACCGGCGGGATGGTGGCCGACGGCTGGGTACGCAAGGACCGGCGGGGCCGCATGTGGACGCAGGCCGTCGGATTGTTCGCCGGCGTGCCCTTTCTGCTGCTCACCGGTTGGACGTTCAGCGTGACGGTGTTTGTCTTCGCCACCATGGGGTTCGGCTTCTTCAAAGGCATGTACGACGCCAATATCTGGGCGTCACTGCACGATGTGGTGCCGCCCCAGCGGCGGGCCACGGCGGTGGGCGTGATGAACTCCATTGGATGGCTCGGCGGCGGCGTGGCCCCGGTGGCCATGGCGTCGGCGTCCGGCGTGTGGGGCATGGGCGTGTGCCTGAGCGCCACGTCGGCGGTTTACGCGATGGCGGGTTTGCTCTTGGTATTGGGCGCGTCGCGCTGGATGATGCGCAAGGCGTTCCATTAGGGATTTTCACACCCGATACTCTGTGATACCCTACCGAAGTCGCGGCTCAGCGACGGAGGTAAGTGCGATGGGTCAGTACTCGACGTTTTCCATGCGGATTTTGGCCGGCCTGGGAAGTTGCGCGTGGCTTGCCGGTCCACCCGCCGCGCCGGCGCAAGCAGGCGCCGCAGCGGCCAAAGTGACGGCGGTGCGCTTGCACCTTGTGCCTGAGAGCTATGCGGGCCCCTGCCCGGGAAAAGTGCAACTGGTGGGCGACATCACCACGGATGGGCCGGGAACGGTGTGGTATCACTTCCTGGCGGGAGCGGTGAGCCACTCGCCCGAGGGGACAGTGACTTTCACCGCCGCCGGCACCAAGACGGTCACGATCGAGGGGAGTTTCCGCAGCGCCCCGGGCGTTCCCAACGCTTCGATGCTCGCCTCCATGCAGGATCAGAATGGCAACCACGGACCGCGAAACGCCACTTCGGGCCCGGTACCCTATAACATCGCTTGCGGCGAACCAACGGCCGCCGCAACGGGAGGAGGCGCCGCCTCGCCGGGCGGGCTCCCGGAAGGAACTACCGTCGAAGCCGAGTACGCCGGCGGCCCGCCGATCCAGTTCAAGCTGCCGGAGCAGGTAGCCTTCCTCTTCGTGCACAATATCAAGTCGTTAGAGAAAGACCCGTGCATGCGATATCTTCAGAGGCTGTGTTCGCTGGAGGAACTGGTGGAAGGGGTAAAAGGCAAGCCCGGCGGGGAGAAGGGACTCAAGCGGGATCCGCGGCGCGAGGCCGATTACAGCTACCAGGTGACGTTCTTCGGCGAGCCCTATCAAACCGCCGCCCGCTATCAGGTGGAGGCCATCCCGCGGCGCCCAGGCATGGGCGGATTCCTCTTCATCAGCGACCGCCGCGGCTTCAACGATTTCTACTTCAACGCCAATGGCGCGGCCACCACGAAAGATAAGAAGTTAGGGGCGTTCGGCACGACGGGCGACGGCTTCATCGCCCGCTGAGCTGTGGCAGAATATACAGCAGACCCTCAGTGGAAATCGTGCGATTCCGCCGCCGCACCCGCGCGTAGCGCCGCGACGCGCCCCGCCTTCACGCTGATCACGCCATCCTGATTTTGCAGCACGCCGTCGATGATCAGGTAGGGCTCGCCCAGCACTTCGAATTTGAAGCGGTCGAAAGTGGCCGGGTTGATAATCGCGTTCATCATGCCGGTTTCATCCTCCATGCTGAGGAAGACGAAGCCCTTGGCCGTGCCGGGTCGCTGGCGCACCACCACGCTGCCGGCGATGCGCACCACGGCGCCATTGCGGATGCTCCCCAGGTGCATCGCCGGCACCACGCCGAGCGCGTTCATCTCAATGCGGCGCCACGCCATGGGGTGCTTGCCCACGGTCACGCCGGTGCCGCGGTAATCCGCCCACAGGCGNNTTGAGCGCGCCGATTTCGGCCAGGCGGTTGAGCTCGTTCTTGCGCAGTTCCCGGACGCGGACGGCGAGATCGTCCACGCTCGTGAAGGAGCGCGCGTCTCGGGCGCGCAGCAAGGCGCGGGCGGCCTCTTCGCGGAGGCCGCGGGCATAGCGCAGGCCAAGACGCAGGCATCGGACGGACCCAGAGGGTGCCCCCACCGTGCACTCCCATAGCGAGCACGTCACGTCCACCGGCAGAACGCGCAGTCCGTGGCGCTGCGCGTCTTTGATCACGATGGCGGGCGCGTAAAACCCCATCGGCTGATTGTTCAGCAGCGCGCAGGTGAATTCCGCCAGATGGTGGCACTTCAGGTACGCACTGGCGTAGGCGATCAGAGCGAAGCTCGCGGCGTGCGACTCCGGGAACCCGTAAAGCGCGAACGACGTGATGGAGCGCACGATATCCTCCTGCGCCTTTCCGGTGATGCCGTTGCGCGTCATGCCGGCGCGCAGACGGACCTCGATATCCGCCATGCGCTTCTCTGAGCGCTTGAACCCCATGGCGCGCCGCAATTCTTCGGCCTCGCCACCGCTGAATCCGGCGGCGATCATCGCCATGCGCAGCAGTTGCTCCTGGAATAGCGGGACGCCCAGCGTGCGCTGCAACACCGGCTCCAGCGACGGATGCAGGCAATCCACCGCTTCGCGCCCCTGCCGCCGGTTCAGGTAAGGATGCACCATTTTCCCCACGATGGGGCCGGGGCGGATGATGGCCACCTGCACCACGATGTCGTAAAAGCGCGCCGGCTTCAAACGCGGCAGGCAGGACATCTGCGCCCGGCTTTCCACCTGGAACATGCCCACCGTGTCGGCCTTTTGCAGCGCCGCGAAGACCGCCGGGTCGTCGGGCGGAAGTTGCGCCAGGTCCACTTCCGGGCACAGCTTGAGGCACTCTTCCAGCACCGCCATCATGCCCAGCCCCAGCAGGTCCACCTTGATGATGCCGAGATCGGCGCAATCTTCTTTATCCCACTGCACCACCACGCGGCCGGGCATCGTGGCAGGTTCCAAAGGAACCACAGAATCCAGCGCGCCCTGGCAGACCACCATGCCGCCGGAGTGCTGGCCCAGGTGGCGCGGCAGGTCCTGCGCCATGCGGTAGAGTTCGCAGAATTTGCTCACCCTCGGATGGTTGAGGTCGAAGCCGGCTTCGCGGAACTGGCGCTCCGTGGTGTCCCTGGGGTCTTTCCATTCCCAGGTCCGCGCCAGGCTGCTGAGCTTTTCCAGGCTGGTGACTTCGAAGCCCAGCGCCTTGCCCACCTCGCGCGCGGCAGATCGCCCCCGGTAGGTGATCACGTTGGCCGTCATGGCGGCGCCCAGCTTTCCGAAGCGCTGGTAGACGTACTGTATGGCCTGTTCGCGTTTGTCTCCGCTGGGCAGATCCAGATCGATATCCGGCCACTCGCCGCGTTCTTCGCTGAGAAAACGCTCGAAGAGCAGGTCCATGCCTACGGGGTCCACCGCCGTGATCTCTAACGCATAGCAGACCGCGCTGTTGGCCGCGCTGCCGCGCCCCTGCGCCAGGATGTTGTGCTCTTTACAGAAGCGCACGATATCCCAAACAATCAGGAAGTAGCCCGGCAGATGGAGCTTTTCGATGAGCGCCAACTCGCGCTCGATCTGCTTGCGGGCGCGGTCGTGATACGGCCGGTAGCGGCGGCGCGCCCCCTCGTCGGCGAGTTTCCGCAGCAGGCTCATCTGCGTCTCGCCTTCCGCAACCGGGTAGCGCGGGAACTCGTAGCCGAGGTCGGCCAGCGTGAAATCGAGGCGTGCGGAGATTTCGAGCGTATTGGCAACAGCCTCGGGCAAGTCCGCGAACAGCCGCGCCATCTCGGCGGGCGCTTTGACGTGGCGCTCGCTGTTGCGCTCCAGCAGTCTGCCCGCCGTGGCCAGCGTCACTTTGTGGCGAATGCAGGTGAACACGTCCAGCAGTTCCCTCTGCGCCGGCACGGCGTAGGCGGGATTGTTGGTGGCCACGATGGGGATGCCCAACCGCCGCGCGCGCTCCACAACATACTGGTTGTGCGCCTCTTCTTCCCGATTGTGATGGCGTTGCAGTTCGGCGCAAAGAGCCTGCTTGCCATAGATATCGAGCAGCCTTTCATCGGGGTGCGCCGTAAGGCAGATCAGCCCGCGCGAAAATTCGGCGAGTTCCTCCAGCGTGGCCGCGCCTTCGCCCTTCGGCGCCCGCAGCTTCATGCGCGTAACCAGCCGGCAGAGGTTCTGGTAGCCTTCCCGGGAGGCGGCCAGCAGCGGGTATGTGCGGCCGTTGGCGCAGGTGATTTCGCTGCCGATGTGGGCGCGCACGCCCGCCTTCCTGGCCGCCATGTGGAAACGCGGCGAGCCGTACACGCCGTTACGGTCGAGCAGCGCCATGGCGGGCATGTCCAGGCCGGCGCATGCGCCCGCCAAGTCTTCCGGTACGCACGACCCCTCCAGGAAGCTGAAGGCCGACCGCGCGTGCAGTTCGACGTATGTGTTAGTGACCACGGACAGAAAACCCCCAAAAGGCATTGGCCACAGATGAACACAGATGAACACAGATAAGCAGGTTTGTTTTATCCGTGTTCATCTGTGTTCATCTGTGGCCAATTGTTTTTAGTCATAACTGCCTTCCACGAACCACCCCGCGGGTTCGCAGTAGATCCGGTAAAGCGCCCCGTCGGAGAGCGCGATGTCCCACTCGTCGCGCTGCCAGGGGTCGAGCGTCCACCAGTCTCCAGAGGTTCGCCACGGTCCGGCCAGATCGAGCACTTTCCCGCGCACCCCTTCGGCCATCACGAAGCTGGGCTTGCCCGACGCAATCGCCACCCGCGCCGCCCGCCGCGGCCGGAACATACGCAGCGCCATAAAAGGCACAGGCGCATTTTTGAGACCGGGCTGGAGCAAGGCGTCCGTCCCCTTTTTCATGCGGAAGGCGTCCGGGCGATGAGTGTCGAGCAACTCCGGAGTGCCCACCCGGCCTTCCCCCACAAACGCCTGTATGCGCGCCAGCGTCAGTTCCAGCTTTACCGGTTCGGGCGCGACCGGGACGAACAGGCCGCTCTGCGCCGCCCGCGGCTTCACCGGGTTGACGCCCATCCACAGGTGCACGATGGGCGCGGCGGGCGGGTGGGCTTCCAGGTCGAGTTGCAGCAACTTGAGGAACGCCTTGGTATCGAGCGTTGGCACCGGCAGGCGCAGCGTGCGTTCGTGCATGCCGCCAGTTTCCAGTTTCAATCGCAGGCGGAGTTCGTCGGTGGCGAGGCCGCGCGTGGCCAGGCGCGTGGACAAACCGTTGATCAGACGCGCCAGCAGGAAGGCCAGCGGCTCCAGCAGTTCCACCGGGTAATCCAGCTCGATCTCGTCTTCGAAATGGAGCGCCCCGGCCAGCGGGCGCAGCTTGCGGTCGCCTTCGCCGCGCGCCAGTTCGCGCAACCGCAATCCCTCCGGACCCAGCCGTTCGGCGATCCCCAGCGGCGGCAGCGACGCCATTTCGTGAAACCGGCGGATGCCCCAGCGCTCCAGCGTTTCCAGCAATTGGGGGGTGGGCGCGAGCAGCGCCAGCGGCAGCGTGGCCAGAAATTTCCCTTCGTCGCCGTGCGGGATAAGACTCACGCCGCTGAAGCCGCGGGCGGCGCAGATGGCCGCATCGGGATTGCCCGCCAGCGCAAGATTGGCCTTCACGCCGCATTCCCGCGCGCGCCGCGCGATGGCCGCGGCCACATCCTGCGGCAGGCCGAAAAGCCGGTCGAGGCCCGCCACGTCGAAAGTCACCGTATCCGCTGCCGTCGCTTCCACCGTGGGCGAAAAATCAAATGCCAGCTCGGTCAGATTGCCCGTGCCGTGAAGACAGGCGAACATTGCTTCCTCCGATGAGTGGATTGCGCGCGCACCTCGAAGCCGCGCAGCAGGCGCGAAACCGTTCTCGCCCCGCTCCAGGTGGTCGCCTTGCGGCCGCACTCGATCACCAGCGAGGCGCAGGTTTTGGCGTTCGATTGCCGCGCCACGGAAACCAGCACCGCCGGCGTATGTTCCACCGCGCGGCGCAGGCGGAACCACGATGCCAGCGAAATGCGACGCGCCGTCAGGGGCGGCGTATCCCCCAGATCCATGATCACCAGCCCGAAGCCGCCGCCCTGAATCAGCAAATCGGCCGCCTTGAGCGCCTGCTCGGCGCTGTGTCCGCAGCGCACCCACAGCAGTCGCTCCAGTTGCACGCCGGCATCGTTGGCGGAATGCGGGGAAAAGGCATCCTCCGCATCCACCAGCGCGCAAGCTTCCTGCCGCGCCGTGGCGGCGGCCAGCACCCCCAGCAACAAACTCGTGCGGCCGCTGGAGGCGGGCCCCACAATCTCGGTGAGGCATCCCCGCGGCAGCCCGCCGGTGGCCGAATCGATTTCCGCAATCCCCGTGGCGGCGCGTTCCGGCTCTCGAAGGGCTTGCCAGTCGAGGGGCGCGCCGAGGATCGATTCGAACTGCTTCAACAAGACAGCTGCACCCATGTGTTCGCCTTTTATTCGCCTGTACTTAATTTTTACAGGAGGCGTGCGGGGAAGTCAAGAAAGGAAGTTGCGGCAACAACCAGCCGCGATGTATATTCAATGTAGATCTATATGCCGAACGAGACGCAAGTATCCAAATGGGGAAACAGCCTGGCGGTCAGAATTCCCCAGGCAATTGTCAGGGATGCGCGGTTGGCGGAGGGCGACAGGTTGTCGCTCGACCTGGCGGGCGATGGCAGTATTGTGCTGCGATCCAGGCATCGAAAGTATTCCCTGGAGGAACTTGTGGCGGAAATCAAACCCACAAACCGTCACAATGAGACGGATTGGGGCGCGCCGCAGGGCAAGGAATCCTGGTAGATGCCCGCATTCGTACCCGATGCCGGCGATCTGATCTGGCTCACTTTCGATCCTCGGGCGGGGCATGAGCAAGCAGGCCGCCGTCCGGCTTTGGTCCTCAGCCCGAAGTCCTACAATCAGAAATCCGGGCTCGCCCTGGTCTGCCCCGTGACGAACCAGATGAAAGGCTACCCGTTTGAAGTGCCGGTACCTCGCGATCGCGGTGTCACGGGGGTAATCCTGGCCGATCACGTAAAGAGCCTCGACTGGAAGCAGCGTCAAGCGGAGAGGCTCGGCAGTGTTCCACCATCCACCTTGAGCGAAGTTCTGGCCCGGCTTGCGCCCCTGCTCGGCTACTGAACGCTAAACTCCGCATACTCACTTTGGATAAGTCCTGTGCGTACCAGTAATGGGTAATTGACTGGGCGGCGCCGATCGTCTCAAACTCGCAATTGGATCGTGTGCCCAGACAATGACCGAGCCTACTCAAACCGTTGGCAACTATGAGTTCCTGGATATCGTCGATAAACCCAAAGCTGGGGTTACGTACAAGGTCCGCAACCTTGCCACGGGCGAACTTGAGGTCCTGAGGTCGCTGCCGGGAGCCTCCTATGGCGATGCGGAATCGCTCCAGCGGCTGCTCCGCGAGATCAAGATCCACACCCGCCTGTCGCACCCCAGCATCGTCGCGTTCCACGACGCGTTGGAACTGGACGGACATCTGGTCATGACCGCCGAGTTCGTCGCGGGTGACACCCTGGCGGAACTCTGCCGCCTCGGTCCCCTGCTCTCCACCGTGGCGATTCCCGCCATCTGCGATGTGCTGTCCGGACTGGAGGAGGCGCATGCCCTGGGAATCGTCCATCGCAGCATCACGGCGGAACATGTCACGGTCACCCCGGAAGGCGAAGTCAAACTGGGAGGATTCGGTCTTGCCAAACCCGTATCCGACCTCAACTTGACCAAGGAGGGCGCGGTCTTGGGCGATCCGCGGTACATTTCTCCCGAGCAGGTGATGGGGGTTGGCGCGCTGGACGGCAGGGCGGATCTGTATTCCGTTGGGGTGCTGTTGTTCCAAACCCTAACCGGGAGGGTCCCCTTCGACGGTCCGAACGATTTCGACATCATGGTGGCGCAGGTGAGTAAGCAGCCTCCGCGGCCCAGTTCGCTGAATCCCGGAATTTCGCCGGAACTGGATCGCATCGTCCTCACCGCGCTTGCCAAAAAACCCGACGACCGCTTCCCGGGCGCTCGCGAGTTCCGCATGGCTCTGGAAGCTCTCAGTTACCCCGTGAGAGAATCGACGCAGCCGCCCGCTCCGGCGGAGGCCATGCCGCCGGCAGACCCGCCGCCGTTTCTGACGCGGGCTGAAGCCGGCGGTCCACTGCGGACGCCCTTGCTGCTCGGCCTCCTTTGCCTCGCGATCGCGTCGATTGTCCTCGTTTTGGCGATCCATTTAGTATGAAACCGATCCGTATAGGCGATGTAATCGACAATTACCGGGTGACGGATATCGTCGGCTCCGGCGGCATGGGAGCCGTCTACAAAATCGAGAACCTCATCACCAGGAGAATCGAGGCGATGAAGTTGCTCCCGCCGGGCATGAGCGACGACCCCGAACAGGCGCGCAGATTCCAGCGTGAGGTCGAGGTGCAAGCCCGGCTCCACCATCCCAACATTGCGGCGCTCTACAACGCGGTGCATCACGGCCCCTCCATCGCCCTGGTGATGGAGTTCGTGGAAGGTGAATCCCTCCAGCGCATGGTGGCCGCGGGACCATTACCTGTCGAGACCGCGCTGGACTTTACCATCCAACTGCTCCGCGCGCTTGCCTATGCTCACGACGCCGGGGTCATACACCGCGACGTGGCTCCCGCCAACATCATCATTACTCCGGAGCACGTGGCCAAGCTGACCGACTTCGGCCTCGCCAGAGGCGCCAGCGATCTCCGGCTCTCCACTTCGGGAGTTCCCCTGGGCTCGCCCTGGTACATGTCTCCCGAGCAGGTCAGGGGGATTGGGGAATTGGACGCGCGCACAGACCTCTATTCGGCTGGGGCCGTGCTCCACGAAATGCTCACCGGGGGAAAGTTGTTTGACGTCGAGGGTGCCTTCGCGGTGATGCGCGCCCACGTGGAAGCGGAGCCCGCGTCGCCCAGTTCGCGAAATCCCAAAGTCCCGGCGGCGCTCGACGACATTGTGCGGAAAGCCGTGGCCAAGGATCCGTCCATGCGATTCCAATCGGCCGAGGAATTCCGCCTGGCCTTGCAGAACCTGGTGGCCGCCGCCCCTCCCGTGGAAGTGCCATCGCGCCCGCGCTATGAGTGGCGCGCCGCCCTCCCGCGGATGACTTCGACAATGCCGGGCCTTCGCTCCTGGCACGCCGCCATGCTCATGGCGATGGTGCCGGCAACGCTGGTGGCAGGCTTCTATACCATTCGATTATTTCCGGCGCCGGCGCACGTGCGGGCAATGGAACCCAAACCGCTTGCGGCGCATGCCTCCCCATACGATGTAGCGGCTCCGGCTCCCGTGCCGCCGCCGGTCGCCTCGCCGGTCGAGCCGCAAACTCCTCTGGCAGTTCCCTCCACGCCGCCTGAAGCGGCGCCGGAGACCGGGAAAACAGCTAAAAGTCCGCGGTCTCGCGCGCAATTCCGCGTGCCGCCGGCCCTGCCGGCCTCCAAACCGGGACCCATCTACGCCATCCGGGTGACCGGCGAAGAGGCGCTGCCGCCGCCGAAAGCGCCTGAACCGCTCACCCTGAAGACGGACCCCGCCGAAGCGCCGGTGGTAACGCCGCAGCCCCCGGCTTTCCAGCCTGCTCCAGAGTTGCCGGCACCGGCGCAGGAGAATGCCCTGGCCAAACCGCAGAATACCGGGAACCGGTTCGTGCGGGCACTCGGCAAAGTGAATCCCTTCCACAAAACTCCGAAATATGTTGGCGCCGACCCCGCCGGTACGCCGCCAAACCAGGACTGAAGACCGGCGCGAACCTGGTGGGGCAGGCTTCAACTTGCCAGGCGAGCGAAGCTCACCCCTGGAGATTGGCCATTTGCGCCATAGGCTGGCGCGGCAAGGTCCTCGCANNGTCTGCCTGCATCGGTGGGGCAGGCTTTAGCCTGCCGACGCCCGCTTGCGAGCGCATTCTTGCGCCCCTAAATCCGGTGGAACCCCTTCAGTATTTCCCGCGTGGAGTAGTGCATCGCAATCGGCCTTCCGTGCGGACAGCTCATCGGACAATCCGTTGCCGCCAGCGCCCTCAGCAGCCACTCCATCTTGGCGAAATCCAGCCGCATGTTGATCTTGATGGCCGCCCGGCACGCGATGGACGCGCAGATATTGCGCCGCAGATCGTCCAGCGACGCCGACCGCATTTCGTTCTCGGCGATCTCCAGAATCTCAAACAGGATGCGTTCCAGGTCCTGCGGCCCCACGCTGGCCGGCGCCGCCTTCACCGCGATCGTGCGGTTGCCGAAGGGCTCCGTCTCGAAGCCCGAAGCGCGCAGTTCCTCGGCAATCCGCGCGTAATCGATCTGCTGCTCCGGCGTCAGTTGCAGAATCATCGGCATCAGCAGGCGTTGCGTCTCCACCCGGCCGGCGGCGCGCTGCTTCAGCACCTGCTCGAAGAGAATCCGCTCGTGCGCCACGTGCTGGTCGATGATCCACAGCCCGTCGCGTCCCGCCGCGATGATGAAGCTCTCGTGAATCTGCCCCAGCGGGCGCAGATCGCTCAACACCGATAGCGACATCTCGGGCGCGGGGATGGCATCCGGCGGGAACTCGCCGTGCATGTCGAGCCGCCGCGAGAGTTTGCCGGAGGGCGGCGGACCGGGCGTCACTTCGATCGGCGGCGCGCTGAAATCCAGGCGCGGCGTCGCCGCCTCCGACGCCCGCAGCGTGAACTCCGGCATTGCCGGCTCCATCCCAACTGGCGGTGCGGCGGAACCCTCCGCCGCTGCCGCTTCCACCAGCCCTGCCGCCACCGGTTGCTCGTTCTCCATCATCTGGCTGAATTCCGAATACGGCAGCCCCGCCGCGGGCTGCGCCGGCGGCGCCGGCAACGCGGCGGGCGAGAAGGTATTCGACGGGCGGCTCTCCATCAGCCGCTCGCGTATGGTGTCGCGCACGAAATCGTGCACGAAGGTGCCGTGGCGGAAACGCACCTCGGTCTTCGAAGGATGCACGTTGACATCCACCTCTTCGGCGTCGCACTCCAGAAACAGCAGCGCGAACGGGTACGCCGAGTGCGGCATCAGGTTGTAATAGGCGGAGGACAGCGCGTGCAGCACCAGGCGGTCGCGGATCAGCCGCCCGTTGACGAATACGTAAATCGAATTGCGATTGGACTTCTGCACCTGTGGGCGCGAGAAGAAGCCGTTCAGCCGGAATCGCCGCACCGGCGGATCTTCCGGCTCGCCCGCCCGGTATTCCGCGATCGCCTGCGAGGGCGGCACGCTCTCCGGCGGCAGGAAAAGATCGCGCTCCCGCACCCCGATCTCCACCAGTTCGTCCAATATCTGGCTGCCGAATACCTGGTAGACCCGTTCCTTCATGGTGGCCACCGGCGTTACCGAAAGCAGTTCGTTGGGGCCCGTGCTCAACCGGAAACTCTTGTCCGGATGCGCCAGGCTGTAGTGCGTCACCAGCGACGCGATATGCGCCAGTTCGGTCTGCTCCGTGCGCAGAAACTTGCGCCGCGCCGGGACATTGTGGAACAGATCGCGCACCGTGATCGCCGTGCCGCCGCCCAGCGCCGCTTCCTCACAGCGCAAGATCTTCCCCCCGGCGATTTCGATGCGCGTGCCGGTGGCTTCCTCCATCGATCGCGTCTCCAATAGCAGCCGCGAGACCGACGCGATGGAAGGCAGCGCCTCCCCGCGAAAGCCCAGCGTGGAGATAGAGAGCAGGTCCTTCACGTTGCGCAGTTTGCTGGTGGCGTGGCGTTCGAATGCCAGCAGCGCGTCGTCGCGCAACATGCCGCACCCATCGTCCACGATGCGGATCAGCCGCCGCCCGCCGGCTTCCACTTCCACCCGCAGATCCGTCGCGCCCGCATCCAGCGAATTTTCCAGCAGTTCCTTCACCACCGACGCCGGCCGCTCCACCACTTCGCCGGCGG
>PLDO01000686.1 GCA_003136215.1 Bryobacterales bacterium | reverse complement strand
GAAGTGGATTGCAGGCCACGGATCAACACAGATGAACGCGGATAAGCCATTTGCTTTCATCAGTGTCCATCCGTGTATATCCGTGGCCAGTCTTCTTTTCTCACGTTCTCAGCTCGGGGAGCGGTTGCCGGCTACGCGCTTAGCCACCGCTCCCTCATGGTAGCGGCTCTGCCCGAAGTAGGTTGTACGCACGGATAACCTCCATTGGCGGGCGCTTGGGTGAAGCGCCTCACTTCTGTGACGCACATCCATTTCTCCATTTCTCCACACCCGCCCCATTTTGCATATAATCAATAGAACCGTGAACTGGGCCACACTCCCCGATACAAGGAATCCCAATCGATGTCAACTCTAGAGGTATCTCCGGCGGACACTCTGTCCCGACAGCCGAGCCATTCGGTAACCAACGATTTCAGCATTCAGGTAGCAACCGTCAACGGCAGCGGCAGCCAGACTGCCAACTCCGTGCTGATGCGGGCCATCTTCCAGATGGGTATCCCGGTTTCCGGGAAAAACATGTTCCCGTCGAACATCGCGGGATTGCCCACCTGGTTCACCATCCGCGTCAGCAAGCAGGGGTACATCGGACGCCGCAAGGAAATTGATTTCCTGGTGGCCATGAACCCCGAAACCGCCCGGGAGGACGTGCTGAAGCTGGACAGCGGCGCGGCGGTTGTCTATGACGAGCCGCTGAAGCTCAACGAACTGCGCAGCGATGTGCACTTTTTCCCGGTTCCGTTCGATAAGCTGGTGGCGCCGGTGTGCCCCGATGCCAAATTGCGGAAACTGGTCCGCAACATGATTTACGACGGGGTGGTCGCCAAACTCCTCTCCATTGAAATGGAAGAGATCCACAAAGCGCTCTTTAAGCAGTTCGGCAAGAAGAAGGCCAAGGCCGCCGAACTGAACTGGGGCGCCTGCCAGGCCGGTTTCGAGTACGCCACCAAGACGTTCCCCGAGCCCATTCGGTGGAGGGTGGAGCGGATGAACGAAACCGCCGGCAAGATCATCATCGACGGCAATGCCGCCTGCGCGCTGGGCGCCATGTTCGCCGGCTGCACGGTGGTGACCTGGTATCCCATTACGCCTTCGTCGTCGCTGGTGGAGACGATGATCGGCTACATGAAGCGCTTCCGCATTGACGCCGAAACCGGCAAGGCGACCTTCGCCATCGTACAGGCGGAAGACGAACTGGCTTCCATCGGCATGGCGCTCGGCGCCGGATGGGCCGGCGCCCGTGCCATGACCGCCACCGCGGGACCCGGCATCTCGCTGATGAGCGAGTTCATCGGCCTCGGCTACTACGCCGAACTGCCCGCCGTAGTCTTCAACGTGGAGCGCGTGGGGCCCTCCACCGGCCTGCCCACGCGCACCGCGCAGAGCGACCTGATCACCACCGCGCTACTCTCCCACGGCGATACCAAGCACCCCATGTTCTTCCCCGCGTCGCCGGCGGAGTGCTTCTCCATGTCCATCGACGCCTTCGACTTCGCCGAGAAATTCCAGACTCCGGTATTCGTCATGACCGACCTGGATCTGGGCATGAACAACTGGACCTCGGATGCGTTCGCCTATCCCGAAAAGCCCATCGACCGCGGCAAAGTGTTGTCCGCCGAAGATCTCACAAAACTCGGTGGTTTCGCGCGTTACCGCGACGTGGATGGCGACGGCGTGGGCTACCGCACCCTGCCCGGCACCAACCATCCGGCCGCATCGTACTTTACGCGCGGCAGCGGCCACAACGATAAGGCCCAATACACCGAGCGCGAAGACGATTACATCAACAACATGGACCGGCTGGCGCACAAGTTCGAAGTGATGCGCCAGTTCGTCCCCGGGCCGGTGATTCAGGAAGCCGAGGGCGCCAAAATCGGCTTCATCGCCATCGGCACCTCCGACTACGCGGTGCGCGAAAGCTGCGATCAACTGCGCGACGAACACCAGATTCCCGCCAGCTATATGCGCCTCAAGGCGTATCCCTTCACTCCTGCCATGCTGGACTACATCCGCCGCCACGACCGCGTCTACGTGGTGGACCAGAACCGCGATGCCCAACTGCTCGGCCTGATGCGCCTGGAACTGGACGCCGAACTGATCGCCAAACTGCGCAGCGTGCGCTACTACGGCGGCTTGCCGCTGGATGCGCGCACCGTCACCGACGACATCGTGAAACAGGAGGGCAAGTAAATGAGCACCACCACAACGCCTCCCCCAGCCAAGAAGGTCAATCACATCGGGCTGGAGGTCGTGAATTATAAGGGCAGCAAGACCACGTTGTGCGCGGGGTGCGGCCACAACTCAATTTCGGAGCGCGTGGTGGAGGCCTTTTACGAGCTCGGAGTGGAACCCTGGACGGTCGCCAAGTTCAGCGGCATCGGCTGTTCGTCGAAGTCGCCGGCCTACTTCCTGGGGCTTTCGCACGGCTTCAACGGCGTCCACGGACGCATGCCGGCCATTGCCACGGGAGCGCTGCTGGCTAACAGCACGCTCATGGGGATCGGGGTTTCCGGCGACGGCGACACCGCGTCCATCGGCCTCGGGCAGTTCATGCACATGGTGCGCCGCAACATGCCGTTGATTTACATCATCGAAGATAATGGTGTTTACGGCCTGACCAAGGGGCAGTTCTCGGCCACCGCCAACCTCGGCTCCACGCTCAAAACCGGCACGGTCAACGATCTGCCGCCCTTCGATTGCTGCGCCCTGGCCCTCAAATGGGGCGCTACCTTCGTCGCGCGCTCCTTCAGCGGCGACAAGAAGCAGTTGCAGGCCATCCTGAAGACCGCCATCGCGCACAAGGGGCTGAGTGTGATCGACATCATCTCGCCCTGCGTCACCTTCAACGATCACCAGGGCTCCACTAAGAGCTACGGGTACATGAGGGAGCATGAAGCCGTGCTCCATGAGTTAGATTTCGTACCATATTTCCAGGAGATTGCCGTGGACATTCCGGAAGGGGAGGTGATGGACGTCGAAATGCACGACGGCTCGCACCTGCGCATCCGCAAGCTCGACCGCAACTACGACCCCACCAACCGGCTGGCCGCCGGAGCAATCCTCGAAGAAGCCGAAGCCAAGGGCGAAGTCCTTACAGGCGTTCTATATGTGAACCCTTCGAAGCCGACCTTCGTGGACCAGTTGAACCTGATGGACGTACCCATCGGGACCTTGCCGGAGTCCAAAACCAGGCCCTCGCGGGAAGTTCTGGAGCAGGTGATGGAAGAGCTGCGATAATCTGCGGGGAGCCATCTATACCCGCAAATGCGACCTTGCTATCTGATTGGTTTGAATGATAGCATCATCGTGGTCTGTCATCCTCCGAGACAGATTGCAGTAGAACTCTATGGCTCCACGCCTTCCTGGCGTGGGGCTTTTTTTGCTCTCTAACCTCTCCCCTTGACACTCCAGGCGAGTAGCGCTATCTTTCGCCTAGAATGTCTACTGGTGAACGCGTCGAGTTCCTGCAAGGTACGCTGGATATGCTGGTGCTGCGGACGCTGCTCCCCGGTCCGGCGCACGGCCACGCCATCGCCCATGCCATTGAACGAAACTCCGACGACGTGCTTCAGGTGGAGCAGGGGTCGTTGTACCCGGCCCTGCACCGCCTAATCAAACGCGGGTGGATCCAGTCTGAAGAGGGCGTGTCGGAGAACAACCGCCGCGCCAAGTTTTACTGTCTGACCGCCAAGGGCAGGGCGCAACTCGCCGTGGAGAACACCCGGTGGGACAAATTCGCGCGCGCCATCGCGCGCGTCATGCGCCCAGCGGAATCGGAGGCCGACTGATGAGCCGCCACCGCCGGGAAGAGGAACTGGAGCGTGACATTGCGGATCACCTAGCCCTGGAGACGGAAGAGAACATGGCTCGCGGCATGACGCCGGCGGAGGCGCGCTTCGCCGCCTTGCGGAAGTTCGGCAATGTCGCCCGCATCAAGGAGGACACCCGAAGCGTCTGGGGCTGGACCGCGCTCGACGTCTGGCGCGCCGACGTGCGGCATGCGCTGCGCAGAATGCGCCGGTCGCCGGGCACGGCCGCTCTCGCCGTTGTCTCGCTGGCGCTGGCGTTTGCTCCGAGTGTGACGGTGTTTTCCGTGATGGACCGGCTGTTCCTGACGCCGCTTCCCGTCAAGGCTCCACGGGAGATCGTGAAGATCCAGTTTCGGGATACGCGCCCGAATGCGGAACACCATTATCAGCCAGTCTCTTATCCCGAATTTCAGGATTTCCGGTACTCGTTGAAGTCTTTTTCGGGCCTGGCCTATCAGCATCGTTCGGGGGTCATAGTAGCTTTGAACGGCCACCGGGTTCTGGTGGGCGCCCACCTGGTGAGCGAAGACTATTTCGGCGTGTTAGGCCTGCCCATGCACCTGGGGCCGGGCTTCCTGAAGAACCGCCCCAGCCTCATCGTCAGTCACAGCTTCTGGATGCGCGAGTTCGAAGGCAGGCGCGACATCATCGGCCGGACCCTGCTGGTCAACGGCCAGACCTTCACCATCGATGGCGTAGCGGCTCCCGGTTTTCGCGGCATGGGGGAGGGAATCGTCATCATCGCTCCCGATCTGTGGATTCCGGTGGAGACTTTGCTCCAACTCCAGCCGGGTTTCCGCGCTTGGACGGAGCGGCGCGACGACCGCGGTGACGGAACCCTGTACGCGCGATTGCGGCCCGGCGTTCCACTCGCGCATGCAGCAGTCGAAGTGGAGAGCATTGGCCGCCAAATGGCGCAGCAGTGGCCCCAGACCAACCAATACCTGACCGGCTACGCCTGGGCTGCCTTGGCGGATCGAGAGAGAGGCGGCATCACCCTCACCACCATAGGCGTCTTCCTGCTCGGTATTCTGCTCGCGGTGGCTTGCGCCAATGTGGCCGGTATCCTGCTGGCCCGCGCTGAGGAACGCCGCCACGAAACCGCCATCCGGCAGGCGTTAGGCGCCTCGCGCGCGCGCCTGATCCGGGAATGGATGGTGGAAAGCGCCGTGCTCTCCATACTGGCCGCCGCGCTCGGACTGGCAGGCGCCAAGGTGCTGATGAATCTTCTCCCCGGTCTGATTCCCTCGACGGTGATCCCGATCCACTTCGAGTTTTCCTTCGGTCCTCGCGTCTGGATGTATGCCGCTTGCCTGGTGTTCGTCTCGGCGCTCTCATTCGGGCTGGTCCCCGCGTGGCGAGGCTCTCGCCCGGACCTGCTGTCCGGCCTTCGCCGGGATTCCGCCGTCGCCATACTTCACATCCGCATACCGATTCGCAGCCTGCTGATCGTGATGCAGGTCGCGGCCGCGGAAATCCTGCTGTTCAGCGCCGGCCTGGTGCTGGACACTCTTTCCGCTGTGCGGCGGCTGGATGTCGGGTTCGATCCGCAGCGTCCCGTCGTAATGGCGGTGCTGCTGGCGACAGGAGAAGACGGAAGCCCGCGCCGGGTGGATTGCGAAGCGATCTGTGGCCGACTGGCACGAATCGCCGGTGTCCGCCGCGTGGCCTACAGCCGGAGTGTTCCGCTATCGGGATCGGGGGATGGTGCAACGTTCCGGCTGGAGGTCCTCGGGCAGGAACCGCGCAAAGTAATGGGAGTCTCCGCCGGACCGGCATTCCTGTCCACACTCGGCGTACCGATTCTTTCCGGACGCGACCTTGAGGCTGCCGACCAGCAAGCGGTTCTGGTAAACGCGACTCTGGCCCGCCAACTCGACCCTTCCGGCACCGCTGTGGGACGGCAGATTCGCCTCGATGGCGCCGTCCGGCAAATCGTAGGCGTGTTTCGGGATACCGCGTGGAGTTCGGTTTACGATCCGCCGCAGGCGCGCGCCATCACCCTCATGCCTGCGCGTACCGGAGGGGATACCACGTTCGCGGTAGAAGTGGCAGGCGATCCGGGCGCCTATCTGGCGGCGTTGCGCAGCGAACTTGCCAAGGCCCAACCGGGAACTACCGTGGCATCCTCCAAGACCCTGTGGCAGCACTATCAAGACTCCCTGTTTATGGAGCGTACGGCCACACAGCTGTTTTACGCACTCGGACTGCTGGCGCTACTGCTCACCATCACCGGCTTGCATGGCATCACTGCCGCGCTTTTCGCCCGGCGGTCCAAGGAGTTTGCCATAAGGCTGGCGCTCGGCGCGGCTCCCCGCCAGATTATGGGGGCGGTGCTGGGGAGCGGCCTGAAGCTGGCCGCCGGCGGGTTGGCCCTCGGGTTGGCGATCGCGCTTCCGGGCGCGCTCATTCTGGCGTCGCAGGTCCATGGATTCTCACCCTGGTCGGTGTCCGCCCTGGGGCTCAGCACGGCAATCGTGTTGCTTGCCTCTCTCGCCGCCGCGGCGCAACCGGCCGGCCGCGTGCTCCGCATTCAGCCCGGTGAGATCGTTCGTTCCGAATGAGGCGGCTGCCAGGTGTGGCGCACGCACTCCCGCGCAATGCCACTTAGTTTTGCTCATTGCGGCGTTCTGCATCAGTAGTGGGGCAGGTTGGCAACCTGCGGCGGGTTGGCAACCCGCCGGTTCCCCTTGTAAACAGGCCAGCAGGCGCCGGTTGGCGGGGTACCCTCTGGGTCGCGCGCAGGATACCATCCTGCCCCACAACTAACGCAGGTTAAGTCACGCCCTCGCCCGGAAACTCCACGATCGACTGCCGGCGCCGGTCTACCTGGAGGCGCGTCACGTCGGGGCGCGCGTAATGGCCTGCCGGATCGAAGTTCTGCCGTTCTTCCAACACGCGACGGAAATCGATGGTCGCGGTGAGCAGCGTCTCTCCGGCCGGCGCCGGGGGAATGAGCCACTCGCCATCCGGACCCGCCAGGCAGGAGCCGCCGTCGGCCAGCGTGGCCGGCGCCGCCGCGCTCGCCTGTGTCTGCCATTCGGACGCGTCGCCGATATCCTCGCGCCGCATCAGCCCCGACACCGATGCCACATACGAGCGCCCTTCCATGGCGATAAATCGCGTGATGTCGCGGGTGTTGCGCGTGCTTCCCGGCCACACCGCGACGTGGAGATCCTCCCCCTGCCCGTAGAGCGCCGCGCGAGAGAGCAGCATCCAGTTCTCCCAGCAGTTCAATCCGCCGACGTGGAATCGGCGCAACGGATGGGTGCGCAATCCGTGGCCGTCGCCCGGCGACCAGACCAGCCGCTCGTCATAGGTGGGCGTCAGTTTGCGGTGCACCGAGCCGATTTCGCCCCGCGGATCGATGTACACCAGCGAGCAATAAAGGCTGTGCCCGCCGCGATCCGTGGCGCGCTCGATGCACCCCAGGTACACGGCGATTCCTCGCTCCCGGGCGATGGCGCGCACGCCGTCCAGATGCCCCGCACCGGGCTGCACCGCCTGTTCGGCATACTCGGCGAAGATCTCCTTTTGCAGCGGGGAATTGAAGCGCGCGCCGCCGGTCAGTTCCACCCAGAACGGGTACCCGGGCACGAGCGCTTCGCCGAACGCCGTCAGGTGACACCCCTCCGCGGCGGCGCGCTCCACCCAGGCTTCCACCTTTTGCAGCGTGCGGGCGCGGTCCATCCAGCAGGGAGCGATCTGGGCAAGTCCGAGAGTGAGCAGGTTGGGATCTTCGTTGGCTTTCGTCATGGAGGGCTGACTCCACATTGTAGAGCAGCCGCGCCGAAGTTTACTACGCACCCACTTGAAAGTGGGTGGCATTAATGAGAGAAATGGATATAAAATACCTATAGCTCAGCTTTAGGAGGTCCCCCATGTCCGCCACCCTCACCCAATACCCGCTGCTCGCTCAAGAGGCCCGCGCCGCCCTGCGCGCCGCCGAACCCGGCCGCTTCCAATATCAGGCTCAGGGAGGCGCCTACCTCAACCTGCGCGGCCTGGCGCTTGCCGAGTTGCCGGAAATCGACGAGGAGCGCATCGCCAACCTGTGCCGCGTGGTGCGCGGACTGCTGTTCGCGGCGGTAGATGGCGTGCAATCCGGCCACCCCGGGGGATCGTCATCCAAAGCCGAACAGGTGATCACCCTGCTGGCTTCGGGCGCGCTCGCGTTCGACGCCTGGAATCCCAAGGCCGCCGGCCGCGACCGCCTTGTCTGGTCGGCCGGTCACTGCAGCCCGCTGTTTCACGCCCTGCTCGCGCTCGTCTACCAAACACTGCGGGCACAGGGCGACGTCCTCCCCGGCGACCTCGCCAGCCTGGCGGTTTATCCCGAGGATCTGGCGCGCTTCCGCAGATGGGGCGGACCGAGCGGGCACGTGGAGAGCCACTACGCCCTCGCCGACACGTCCACCGGTTCCAGCGGCCACGGCATCTCCGCCGGCCTGGGCTTCGCCGCCCTGCACCGCTCCAGCGGCCTCGCCACGCGCGCGTTCGTCATCGCGGGCGATGCCGAAACCGAGGAAGGGATGACTTATGAAGCGCGGAATCTGGCCAGCCATCTCGGCATGGAGAACCTCGTCGTCACGCTGGACTACAATGGCTTCGGCATCGACGGCCCCATCTTCGAAGTCCTGCCCGCGCCTTACGTCAACCACTGGTTTGCGCTGGGCTGGAACGTCATCGAAGCCGACGGCCACAACCCGCGGGAGCTGGCCTACGCCTACCGCCTGGCGAGCGAAGGCTTCGGCCCCGGCCGGCCGACGGTGGTGATCGCGCACACGCGCAAGGGCACGGAATACGGCCGTCTGGAAGGCACGGGCGATTCCCACGGCACCCCGCTGCCGCACGCGGAATATGTCGACGCCATGCGCAAACTCGGCTTCGCCATCCCCGGCGTCAAAGGCGAAGTGGGCGCCGATATCGCGGTGGTGACTGAAGCGCTGGGCGAAAGCGATATCGAGTATCTCACCGCCCGGCTGCGCGCCGCCGCGGCTCTGGTGGTTCCGGAGGAGGATCTGGTGGAGCGCATGCAGACCGCGCTGGCCGGCCGCCCCATTCGCGATTACACCGCCATCGAGCGCCCCGCGACGCTGCCCGCCGAACTCGTCTTCCCGGAGGGCGAGGTGGTGGCCACGCGGAAGGCGAGCGAGGCGTGGTTTGCCTGGGCGATGAAGAACACCGCCTTCTTCTATGTGGGCGCCGGCGACCTGATGAAGAGCATCCTCACGGGCAAAGCCGAAAACGTCTACGGCATCCTCGGACCCACCAACCAACTGGGCCGCGGCATTCGCTTCGGCATCGCCGAACAGAACATGGCCATGATGTCCTGCGCCATCGCGCAGGACACCCTCCCCGGCGGATTCCGCCCCATGACCGCCTTCGCCTCTTACGGCGTTTTTACCTGCATGATGGCCAATTCCATCCGCATGACGCTGATCAACAACGCCGTCAATCCGGACGCCAACGCCTTCTTCATCGTGCTGGCGGCGCACGACGGGCCGGAAACCGGCGAGGATGGTCCCACCCATCACGGCCTTTTCTGGATGTCGCTGTTCACCGCGTACCCCGGCATCAAGGTCTACAAGCCGCTCGACGCCAACGAAGCCGTGGAGATGCTGTTCCATGCGGTGAGCCGCCGCGAACCCGTGGTCTTCAGCGTGGTGCGTCCCGGCGTCCCAGTCCTGCGCCGCGGCGAGGGAGTGCCGGCGGCGCGCGAAGCGGTCAACGGAGCTTACGTGTTCCGCGCCTTCCGCAACAACGGCAAGCCGAAACTCGTCCTGGCCATCTCCGGCGGGCAGGTGATGGCCAATACGCTGCAGATTCTGCCGGACATCGAAGCCGGCCACGATGTGAAGATCCTCGCGGTCACCTCCCCGCAGTTGTTCGAACAACTGCGGCGCGAGAATCCGGCCAAAGCCGCGGAGATCTTCCCCGACGAGGAGCGCCCATACGTGTTGGCGCTGCACAACGGCTGGCGCGGCTTCCTGTATCCGTTCCTGCTCCCCGGCGATCATGCCGAACGCACGTTCGGGATGGACGATTTCTCGCGCTCCGGCAGCCCCAAGGAAATCTACCACCACGAGGGGTTCGACCCGGCGGGCATACGGGAGAAGATTCTGTCGGCTGTGGCATAAGGCTCCGCCTTGTGCATCCGAACGGAAGCTCGGCCGGGCGAGTTTCGCTCGCCCGGCAAGCTAAAGCATGCCCCACCCAAGCTGACTGCTGAGAATCTGCGCGGGACGCAAAGAAATTGGACGCAAATAGTCAAGTACTGTTGCATTAAATCCGACGAGAATGAAGTCATGACCGGCGTGAGAATCGACAAGTGGCTCTGGGCCGCCCGCTTCTTCAAGACGCGTTCGCTGGCCGCGCGGGCATGCGAGCTCGGCAGAATCGAGGCCAACGGACAGCCAGCCAAGCCGGCGCGCGAGGTCCGCGCCGGCGATCTGCTGCAAGTCAGGAACGACACCGGCGATTTTCAGGTAGAGGTGCTGGCTCTCAGTCAGATGCGCGGTCCGGCGGCGGTGGCGCAGACCCTCTACCGGGAAACGGAAGCGAGCCGGGAATTACGCCTGAAACTGGCGGAAGCGCGCAAGTCGATGCCGCATTTTGAAGCGTTGCGCGAAGGCAGACCATCGAAACGCGACCGCCGGGAAATCGACCGCGTGCGGGGCCGAGTGTAAAACAGGAAGGGCGCGCCCCGATATAGTATTATCTGGAAACCCAGCCACGCATGGCGAAGCCCACCACCCAGGAACGGCGCAAACAAGCCCTCCGCCAGCGACGGGCCGAGGAGCAGCGCGAATTCGACCGCGTAGAGGCGGAATATCTGTATGGCGATGCCGTGGAAGCGCTCCGTTCCGGCGATATTCCGGCCGCGGACCGCTTCCTGAAGAAGGCCCTGATCCTCGATCCGAGTCACGCCGCGGCTATGGAACGGCTGGCCGAGATCCATGATGCCGCCGGGCACTATGCCGAGGCGCTTGGATACCTCCAGCGGGTACGGAAGGTCGAAACCAATCCAAGGGCGATCTACAACATCGCCATCCTCCACCGCGAGTTGGGCCAGGCGGAGAAGGCCGTCGAGACGATGCGCGAGTTCCTGTCGGCGATTCAGGGACGGCGCGAGCCGGAATGGCAGCGGCTACGAAGCTCGGCTGAATCCTTCGTTAAACTGATACGGCCTAAGCCGGCACGCGAAAAACCCGCACTGCCTCCGGTCAAATCCGTCGTACCCGCGCCCCTTGCGCCCGCTCCGGTGCCCGCCGTTGAGATCCTTCCCGAACCGCCGCGCGCCACCGTTCAGTTTTTCCCAACCGCTGCGCCCGCCTACGCCAATCGGGGAACCCTCGCCGATTATTTCCTGCGCCGCCAGTGGATGGAGTTGCAGATGGCCCAGAACTTCGAGGACCTGCTCTGCCTTCCTTCGCTTCACGGCGTCGACGCATACAGTTACCAACAGGAAACCGTGCGCAAAGTGCTCCGCCATTTCAAAGGCCGGGCGCTTCTGGCCGACGAGGTCGGCTTGGGCAAAACCATCGAAGCCTGCCTCGTACTGAAGGAGTATTGGATGCGTGGCCTGGTGCGGAAAGCGCTCGTGCTCACACCGCCCTCGCTGGTCTCGCAATGGAAGGGGGAACTCATCGAGAAGTTCGGCCTGCCCCCGGTCTCTCCCGACGGCGCCGAATTCCGCCGCGACCCGCCGCAGTTCTGGAAATCCGCACCGTTGGTGGTCTCATCCATCGCCATGGCGCGGCTCGACCTTCACGCCACGTCCATCGCCGCCGTGCCTTGGGACATGGTGATCGTCGACGAAGCCCATTGCCTCAAAAGCCGCTCCAGCGCCAACTGGCAGCTGGTGGACTCGCTGCAGAAGAAATTCATCCTCATGCTTACCGCCACCCCGGTGGAGAACAACCTGATCGAGTTGTACAATCTGATCACGCTGCTCAAGCCCGGACTGCTGGCGACCGAGCCCGACTTCCGCAAGACTTACGTCACGCCGGGCAGGCCCAAGGCGCCCAGGAATCCCGAGCAGCTTCGCACCATGCTGGGCGAAGTGATGATCCGCAATACGCGCGCCGCGGCCGACGTCAAATTGCCGCGCCGCATCGCCGCCAGCGTCCCGGTGACGCCCTCCAAAACCGAAGAGGAAACCTACCGCCGGGTGTCGAGCTTCGTTGCCGGCCGCTACCGGCAGCCGTCGGGCAAGCAGGCTCCTTCCGGCGCGCTCGACCTGATGCTGCGGCAGGCAGGCAGCAGCCCGCAGGCTCTCGCCCGTTCCGCCGCCCACGCCTTGCAGGAGGCCAAGTGGGTGGACGCGGCCGGCCGCCGCGAACTGGAGGCCATCTTCGACATGGCGGCCAGCGTGGACGAGAGCGCCAAAGGAATTCAGTTGGGCAAGATGCTGGCCGCGCGGCAAAGCAAGACCGTGGTTTTTACCGAATTCTTCCCCACGCTCGACCACCTGCGGCGCGTCTGCGAGCAGCACGATGTGCCGTACGCCTTCTTCAACGGCGAGCTTTCGCGCGCCGAAAAGGACGCTGCCGTCGCCGCGTTCCGCGACCACGCGCGCGTGTTGATCTCCACCGGCGCCGGCGGCGAAGGACGCAACCTGCAGTTCGCCGATACCATCGTGAATTTCGACCTGCCGTGGAACCCCATGCGCATCGAACAGCGCGTCGGCCGCGTCCATCGCATCGGCCAGGACCACGATGTCTTCGTGTTCAATTTCTGCCAGACGGGCAGCGTCGAAGAGCAGATTCTGCGAGTGCTTCACGACAAGATCAACATGTTCGAGCTGGTAGTCGGCGAAATGGACGCGATCCTCGGAACCCTCGACGACGCCCGCGACTTCGCCGAGATCGTGATGGACCTCTGGATCTCCGGGAGCCAGACGGGCGACGTGGCACAGTCGTTCGAGGAACTGGCCCGCCGCCTTCTGGATGCCAAGAAGCACCATATCAAGGTTCAGGAACTGGACGAAGCCCTCTTCGCCCACGATTTCGAGGTATAGATGACGAGGTGTCAATGACAGGCATCGTCGATTGGGCCCGGGACCTGCTCGTCAGTCGAGGAGCGCTGGTCGAGGGCGAGGAGACCGGCGCGCTGCGCGCCATGCTCCCGGCGGAACTGGCCACGGAGTTGGATTCCGGCGAGTGGCTCTCCTTGCGCTTCGGCGCGGGCGCGGGCTCGGACGACGAAAACGAATGGCTCGACCGCCTGGGCCGCCTGTTGCCAACGGATGCCCGCGTGGTCGGTGCGCGGCTGCGCCATCCCGTCCTGGTACCGCCGGTGGATGCCGCCGGCGCGCTCGACCGCGGATTGGCGCTGCAAAACGGCATCCACCGCGTGCTGGAAGACTGCCAGCAAACCGCGCGCTACTACTTCTTCGGCTTTCACTACACCATCGAGAGCGACGAAACCAGCCTCGGCGTGGTCACCGTCTGCCTCAACGCATCGGCCCGCACCATAGTGCCGCAGGCGGAATTCCTGTCGAACGCGGTAAAGGACGACTTGGAGGAAGATCCGCAGCCGGCTGTCTCCCGCGACGAACTGGCGCAGCTTTTCCCGATTGCGTTGCGTGGTGTGCAGCCCGAAATCCGCCGCCTGGCGGGCGCCATCGAACAGAGTGCCAACCGCCGTCTGGCGCGCGACACCGAGCGCATCGACTCCTACTATAAGGATCTGCTGCGCCAGATCGAAAAACGCATCGCGCGCCGCGCCGCCGACCCGGATGCCGCCGGCAGGGAGCGCAGCCGCATCGCCGCCACCCAACTGGACCGCGCCGCCAAGCTGCAAGACCTGGCCCGCAAGTACTCGCTGAAGATCCGCATCCAACCCGGCGACGTCCTCGTCGTGCCGCTTCCCGTGCGCGAAATCTCCGCGCGACTGATCCGCAAGAAAGCCGAGCGCGTGGCCAAACTCCACTGGAACCCGAAGCTCGGCGCGCTCGAATCTCCCTGGTGCGAAAGTTGTTCCGGCCCCGCCCACCCGCTCTTCCTGTGCGACGACCGCGTCCACTTCCTGTGCAAGTCCTGCGCCGCGCCATGCGTGAACTGCGGCAAACATTTCTGCCGTGCGTGCCAGCCCCGCTGTAAGTGCGGCGGCGCGGGCGCAGCAGCAGCGCATCCACCACGGTGAAAATGGCCGAATTGGCGCCGATTCCGATGGCCAGCGAAGTCGCTACCGCATGACCAGCTTATCCACCGCTTTGGCGAGATCCTTGAACTCCATGCGGGACACGGAATTGGGCGCGTACTCGCAGACCGTGAGGCCGCTCATCACTGCTTCGGCCACGACGACTCGCTGGCCGATGGCGGGCAGCACCTTCTTCCCCATCTCCTCCAACGATGAAGAAAGCCCGCGCCCCAGGTTGGTGTTCATGAGCACCTTGGAAGGGACGAAGCGGATGCGCGGCCGCTTGGAGCGTCGCTCGGCGCGCGCTTTGAGAGACAGCGACAGGGCCTCCTTCACGGAGAACAGATCCAATGGAGAAGGGCCGCACGGCAGCAGAACGAGGTCGGCCACCAGCGCGGCTTGATAAGCGATATCAGGCAACCCGGGCGGCGTATCGATCAGGACGAGGTCCGCGGCCTCTTCCGCCGCGCGCGCCCTGGCGCGCAGGGCACCCGCGTCTCCGCCTTTCACTTTCTCCACGCAGCCCGAGAGCATTCCCTCGCCTTGCGCCGCCCACGCCACCAGGCTGTGCTGCGGATCGGCATCCAGCACGATGACGCTCCGGCCCATGGCGGCGAGTTCGGCTGCCAGGTTCCCTACGATGGTCGATTTCCCGACGCCGCCTTTTCGTCCCGCAACCGCGATGATCGCCATAGAAAGTACTGTGGTGCGAAATCACGATTATCGCCTATCCGGACCTTGACGGGGGCACCGAACCGTAAGCATCTTACGGTTTTGGTTTTCGCTCCATTTATTTTCAATAACTTAACCTACTAAACCGTAAGGCCCTTACGGTTTTGACCTCCGACCCGCATGCACCGTGGGCAGGAATGTGGTCCCCGGCTACCTCCCTTCCTTGACCATGCACCGGCGTGCCGAATGTACCAGAATAGGAAGCATGCAGCGCTTCGATCGCATAACCTGGAACCCGAACCAGATGAACGGCCAGCCGTGCGTCTCCGGAACTACCCCGAACTTGAGCCGGACGACGTGCGGCAGGCGCTGGCGTTCGCCGCCGCCAGCCTTGAGGACAGCGCGGCGGAAAGTAACGCCGCTTGACTGACAGCGCACCCACGCGCCTGGTCCTGGACCAGGGAGTTCCGCGAGACGCCGCGACTCGCCTGCGCGGCCTCGGTTATGAATGTATTCATGTCGGGGAAATCGGGATGAGTAAGGCCGCCGATGATGAAATTCTTGCGCGGTCGTTGGGAGAGAACGCCATCGTGGTGACCCTGGACGCGGACTTTCACACCATCCTGGCAGTCTCCGGCGCGAGCGGACCTTCGGTGATTCGACTGCGAATCCAAGGCTTGGGCGTCGCAGGATGTCGTCGAACTGATTCAGAAAGTGCTCGCCGGATTCGGAAGCGACCTGAGGCGCGGATCGCTAGTCACCGTGAAGGCGCACAAGATAACGTGCCACCGGCTGCCAGTCGGCAGTTCCGATTGACCCAATCGAGTTCCGCCTGACTGGTTAACGGGAACGCCGGGCAGTGTCCACAGGCGGCAGGAAGGCGGTCAGCAGTCCGATGGCGGGGAGAAAGGCGCAGACCCGGTAGACGTATTCGATCCCCCGGGCATCCGCCAGTATGCCGAGCAGGGCGGCGCCGACGCCGCCCATACCGAAGGCGAGGCCGAAGAACAGGCCGGAAACCATGCCGACTCTTCCGGGCAGCAGATCCTGCGCGTAGACCAGGATCGCCGAGAACGCCGAGGCCAGCACCAGGCCGATGATCACGGTGAGGATCTCCGTCCAGAACAGGTTGGCGTACGGCAAGGCGAGCGTGAACGGCAGCACGCCGAGGATGGAGCACCAGATGACATACTTGCGCCCGATGCGGTCGCCCACCGGTCCGCCCACCACGGTGCCCAGCGCCACGGCGCCGAGGAACACGAACAGGTGCACCTGCGCAGTCTGCACCGAAACGTGGAACCGGCTGATCAGATAGAACGTGTAATAGCTCCCTATGCTGGCCAGATAGAAATACTTGGAGAAGATGAGCGCAATCAGCACCGCCATCGCCGCCGCGATCTTGCGGCGCGGCAGGCGGGTGGCGGTGTCGCGCGTGGCGCGCGATTTCGGCGTCATGCTGGGATGGCGTTTGTACCAGGCACCCACCCGCATCAGGATCACGATAGCGAGCAGCGCCGCGGCGGAGAACCAGGCGATGCTGCGCTGTCCGGCGGGCAGCACGATGAACGCCGCCAGCAAGGGGCCCATCGACGACCCGGCGTTGCCGCCCACCTGGAACAGCGATTGCGCCAATCCGTGCTGCCCGCCCGAGGCCATGCGCGCCACGCGCGACGATTCCGGATGGAACACCGCCGACCCCATCCCGACTAGCGCCACCGCCGCCAGCACCACGGCGAAGCTGGGCGCCGAAGCCATCAGGATCAGCCCCACCATGGTGAACGTCATTCCCACCGGCAGGGAGTACGGCGTCGGCCGGTGGTCCGTGTACAGGCCGACCACCGGTTGCAGCAGCGACGCCGTGAGCTGTGAGGTCAGGGTGATCAGCCCGATCTGGCCGAAGTCCAGGCGGTAGGACACTTTCAAAATGGGATACACGGCCGGGATCACCGATTGCATCATGTCGTTCAACAGATGGCAAACGCTGATCGCGGCCAGAATGCGGAATGCGGTCGCCGTCTCCCTTTGGTCGGTGGGCACTCTCCGTAGTGTAGCGAAACGGGCTTCTATTCCAGAACGTGAATGTTCTTCTGCGCGCAGATGTCTTTGAGGATCTGCGGCCACACGCTGACCGTGACTTCGCCCAGGTGGGCCTTGCGCAGAAGCAGCATCATGGTGCGCGATTGCCCGATCCCGCCGCCGATGGAGAGCGGCAGAGCGTGGCGAACGATTGCCTGATGATACGGGTAGCGGAGGAAATCCTCCTGGCCCGTCAGCCTCAACTGCTGTTGCAGCGTCTCGGCGTTCACCCGGATGCCCATGGAAGTCAGTTCGTGGCGGCGCTGGGTTACGTGATTCCAGACCAGGATGTCGCCGTTCAAACCGTGGCACGGCCGGCCATCGATGGAGCGCGTCTCGGTGCACCAGTCGTCATAATCGGCGGCGCGCATTTCGTGTGGATAGCCGTCCTTCAGGGTCCACCCGATGCCGATCAGGAATACGCCGGGACACTCCTGCAACAGCCGGGTTTCCCGCTGTTTCCGCGGCAGGTCGGGGTACATGTCGAGGATGTCCTCGGTGTGGAGGAAGGTGAGCCGTTTCGGCAGGTTCGGATAGCGCGGATCTTTCAGCGCGGGGAACTGGTCCTGCAGGAAGGCTTCGGCATCCACCAACACTTTCCAGATGGCGTTCACCGTTTGTTTGAGGAAACCCAGGTCGTGCTCGTAGAAGTGGATCACCTTCTCCCAGTCCCACTGGTCCACGTAGACGCTGTGGTCGTGGTCCAGGAAGTAGTCTTTGCGCACAGCGCGCATGTCGGTGCACAGACCTTCTCCGGGCTGCATGTCGAAGCGCTTGAGGGCCAAGCGTTTCCACTTGGTGGCGGCCTGCACGATCTGGGCATCCAGCGGGTGCTGGTCGCGATCGTTGGAGATGTGGAACTGGATCGGCGTACGGGAGCCGTCGCGATCCAGTAAATCGTTGACGCCGCTCTCGGTATCCACGATGAGCGGCACGGTGACCATCATCAGGTTGAGGGCCTTGCACAAGTGGTCCTCGATGAAGGTTTTGGCTGCAAAGAGGGCTCTTTGCGTTTCCCTGACAGAAAGCAGGGAAGAGTAGTCCGATGGCAGGATCTTTTCCAGTTCGGTATAGTCGCCAATGCCGGGCCCGGTAAGGTCGGCTTGCTTGTCGAGCATTTGGGGGTTGTACCTCCGAATCTACTATACGCCCGCGTGCGCTACGCTGGAAGAAGTTCCCATGGGCCCCCTCCGCAAACCTGAAGTCATGAGTCCGGCCGGATACTGGCCGCAACTGCGTGCCGCCATCGAGGCGGGCGCGGATGCGGTGTATTTCGGGTTAAAGCACTTCACGGCACGCGCCAAGGTGGGTTTTTCGCTGGCGGAACTGCCGGAGGTGATGGCGACCTTGCACCGGCGCGGCGTCAAGGGCTACATCACTTTCAATACGCTGGTGTTCCAGCACGAACTGGAGGAAGCGGCGCGGGCGCTGGCGGAAATCGCCGGGGCCGGGGCCGATGCGCTTATCATCCAGGACGTGGGCGTGGCGCGCCTGGCGAAACAGATCGCGCCCGATCTGGACGTCCACGGCAGCACGCAGATGAGCGTCACCAGCGCCGACGGGGTGCGCCTGGCGCAGAGCTTCGGCGTCAGCCGGGTGACGCTGGCGCGCGAGTTGTCGCTGGCCGATGTGCGCGCCATCCGGCAGGCCACCGATTGCGAGCTGGAGATCTTCGTGCACGGCGCGCTCTGCGTGGCGTACTCCGGCCAGTGCTTTTCGTCCGAGGCGTGGGGCGGGCGCAGTGCCAATCGCGGGCAGTGCGCGCAGGCCTGCCGCCTGCCGTACGAAATGCTGGTGGATGGGCAACTGCGCCCGCTGGGCGACGCGCGCTACCTGCTTTCGCCCGGCGATCTCTACGCGCTCGCCCAGGTGCCGGAGATTGTCGATATCGGTATCGCCACGTTGAAGATCGAAGGCCGTTACAAGGACGCGGACTACGTGGCGCTGACCACCGCGGCCTACCGGCAGGCGGTGGACGAGGCCTGGGCGGGGCGGAAGCCGGCGCTCGACCGCGCCGCCGAACTGCGCCTGGAACAGGTGTATTCGCGCGGCCTCGGCCCGTTTTTCCTCAGTGGGACTAACCATCAGAAGGTGGTGGAAGGGCGCGCGCCGCGGCATCGCGGCGTGCTGATGGGCCGCGTGGTGAAGGTGACCGATGGCGGCGTCGTGATGGAACCTTCCGAGTCACACCGCGTGGCTCCGCTCAAACCGGGTGACGGCGTGGTGTTCGATGCGGCCGACTGGCGGAGTCCGGAGGAGCCGGAAGAAGGCGGGCGCATTTTTGAGATAGAGAATGGCGAATTGCGATTCGGCAACGGCGTCGTTCATGGCGACCGCATCCGCCGCGGCGACCTGGTATGGCGCACGCACGATCCCGATGTGGATAAGGCCGCGCGCGTGTATACGGAAGCGGCGGCGCCGCTCCGCAGGCAGTCGGTGAAGTTGCGCGTGGAGGCGCGCGAAGGCGAACGCCTGCGCACCGTATGGACGGTGGGCGCCGTGAGCGTGACGCTGGAAAGCGACGCGCCGTTGGGCGCAGCGCGCCATCGCGCCATCGACGAAGCGTACGTGCGCGCACAGCTGGGACGGCTGGGAAATACGCCGTACGAGCTGGCGGAAGTGGAGTTGGATATCGCCGGGGCGCCGTTCGCGGCGAGTTCGATGCTGAATCAGCTGCGCCGGGAGGCGGTGGAGCGGCTGCAAGCGGCGCAGGGGGCCCGGTGGGACAGACGATCGTCTTGTGTCGTCTGTCAACAAGTCGAGGAAGAAGACAGACCACGAAAGGCGATGGTCTGTCCTACTCTGCACCTTTTGGTGCGCACGGCGGAGCAACTCGACGCGGCGATTGAGCTGCGGCCGGCATCCATTACGCTGGACTATCTGGATCTCTACGGGCTGAGGCCCTCCATCGAGCGCGTACGCGATACCGGTATTGCGGTGCGCGTGGCCAGCCCGCGGGTGCTCAAGCCAGGGGAAGAGAAAATTGTCGACTTCCTGGTGGGCTGCGATTGCCCGATTCTGGTGCGCTCGGCCGGCCTGGTAGAAGCGCTGCGCCACCGCGAAGCGCGCGACCTGACGGGCGATTTCAGCCTCAATGCGGCCAATGTGCTGACCGCCCGGGAATTCTTCGCGCTTGGCCTGCGGCATCTCACGCCCACTTACGATCTGAATGCCGCGCAGGTGGCCGGCCTGGCGCGCCAGGTGGGCGGCGAGCGGATCGAGGCCGTGGCCTACCAGCATCTGCCGGTGTTTCACACCGAGCACTGCGTGTTCTGCCGCTTCCTCTCCACCGGCACCAGCTATCGGGATTGCGGACGCCCTTGCGAAGAGCACCGCGTGGCGCTGCGCGATACGGCCGGCCGGGCGCATCCGGTGATGGCCGATGTGGGCTGCCGGAACACCGTGTTCGGCGCCGAAGCGCAGGAGGCCAGCCTGCACCTGGAGGCATGGCGCGCCGCCGGCATCGGGCGCTTCCGGCTGGAGTTCGCGCACGAATCGGCAGGGCAGGTGACGGCGGTGACGCGCGCCTTTGAGGACGCGCTGGCCGGGCGGCGTACGGGACGGGAGTTGATGCAGCAGCTGGCTCGGGTGGCGCCGGAAGGCGTCACGCAGGGGAGCTTCTTCATTCCGGCGGACTATCTGACGCTGCCGGTATTGCAGTAGGGTAGGACAGGCCTTCCGGCCTGTCCCTGGAGATTGGCCATTNNCTGCCTGCATAGGTGGGGCATGCTTCGGCCTGCCAGGCGAGCGAAGCTCGCCCTGGGACAGGCGGACCCAGAGGGTACCCCGGCCTGTCCTACTAATCGCAGCGCAACGCGTCGAGGGGGTTGGAGTTGGAGCCGCGGCGGGCGGGGCCGGACATGGCCAGGGCGGCGGCGGCGGCGAGGAGAAGGGCGGCGCCGCCGTAGAGCAGGGGGTCGGAGCTGTCCAGGCGGAGCGGCGTGCCTTTCATGTTCTGGCGAAGGGAGGCGGCCAGCGCGACGGAGAGCCACAACCCGATGAAGAGGCCTCGCAGGACGGGGCGGCCGCCACTGACGAAGACCTCGCGGACGATGTCGGAGCGGGTGGCGCCGAGGGCGAGGCGGATGCCGAGGTCGCGGGTGCGCTGGTTGACGGCGAAGGAGACCGCGCCGTAGATTCCGGTAGTGGCCAATACCGTCGCCACCAGGCCGAGGAGAACGATGAGCGAGACCACGTTCCAAAGCACCTCGGTGACCTGGTCAATCCAACTCTGCAAAACGCGGGCGACCACGAACATGCCGGGGTCGTACTCGCGCAGGGCGGAGCGCACGGCGAAGGCGCCGGCCTTGGGATCGCTGTCGAAACGGACGATGAGGATGTTGCGATTGGGATGGGCCCCGCGCATGAGGTAGAGCGGCGGGTTTTCCGAGCCGCCGAAGCGCACCGGGTCCACGTCCTTCGCCACGCCGACTACGGTGGCGCTGAATCCGTTGACGGTCAGGGTCTTGCCGAGCGGATCGCTCTTGGGCCAGAAGGTGCGCGCCAGGAGGCGGGAAACCACGATCGCGGGGCCATCTCCGTTTTGAAACTCGCGGCCGCGAAGGATGGGTACGCCGACGGTCTCGAAGAAGCCGGGCGAGCCGGTGTAGACGTCCACCGCCTGAACCGCGTCGGCGCGCTCCGGCGGACGAAGTTCCACGGTGGCGCGGAAAATCATGGGAAGCTCATCGGAGAAGGCCACGGAGTGGACGCCGGGCAGCGCCTTCATGCGCTGGGCGATGGCGTCGAGACGGACGCGGGCCGCGGCCACGGGAGTATTCTCCGGGAAGCGCAACTGGCTGACCACCACTTTTTGCGGCAGGTAGCCCGGGTCGGCGTGCAGGTTGCGCTCTTCGGATTTGGCGAACAGTCCGGCGCCGACCAGCAACACCATGCTCATGGCCACCTGAGCGGTCACCAGGGTGGCGCGCAAACGGCCGCCACCGCGCAGCAGGCTTCCGTAGCCTTTGAGCGACGAGGCCAGTTCTACCTTGACGGACTCCAGCGCGGGTGCCAATCCGGAAAGGAGGCCGCTGAGCAACACGATGGCGGAGATATATAAGAAGATGCGCCAATCGGGATCCATCGGGTATTCCGGGGCGCGCGGCGCCAGGTAACGGAATAACGGATGCGGCACGTGGCGGACCAGCCAGGCGCTGGCCGTTCCGGCGAGCGCCGCCATGACCAGGCTTTCCGTGATCAGCATGCGGACCAGGCGGATACGCGGCGCGCCGAGCGAGAGGCGGACGGCGATTTCGCGCCGCCGCGAAGCGGCCCGGGAGAGCAGCAGGGTGGCCACATTGGCGCAGGCGATGAGCAATACCAGGGTGAACGAGCCCATGAAGAAGGCAAGCAGGAAGAGGTCGCGCGCCGAGGAGTAGAGTTCGAATTCCGAGAGCCAGGAGCCATCGGTGGTGGTGACCGCCGTGGCGCGGCCGGGATGGAGCAGATCTTCCTGCCGCTCCAGGATGTCGAACTCGGCGCGCACCTGCCTGGCGGAGAATCCGGGGGCCAGGCGGCCGGCCAGGGTGAGCCAAAGCAGGGCACTGTCGCTGAAGGCGTTGCGACTGGAGTCCATATAGGGCTGCGCGGTGTACGGCAGCCAGATATTGGGCGGGGTGAGCCAGCCGGTGGTGAGGTCGGGCGCGACGCCAACGATGGTGACCGCGCGATTGTTCACGTGGGTGATGCGGCCGACAATGTGGGGATCGGACGCGAAGCGCTGGTGCCACACCTTCTCGGCGATCACGGCCACGGGCGCCTGGCCGGGTGCGGCGCAATCGCCGCCATCGATCAGGCGGCCGACAATGGCGCGATCGAGCCCATCGACGCGGAAGAAGTTGCAGGAGACGGCAATGCCGATGCTGCCGCCGGGATCATCGTCGCCGATCAGAACGGGGAAATAGCTGAAGGCTGCCAGTTGGCGCACGGTGCGCGTGCTGTCGCGAAGGTGCAGGTATTCCTGATAGGAGACTTGGCGGGGCACGCCTTGCAGGCGCGATTCGGGAACCACGCGAACGAAGCTGTCCGGGTCCTTATATATGTGCGGCCGGAGCATCATGCCGTTGACGACGGTGAAGATGCTGGCGTTAATGCCGATGCCGACGGTGAGGGTGAGGACCACCACCAAAGAGAGCAGCGGATTGCGGCGGATGACGCGGCATCCATAGCGCACATCTTCCCAGAAGGTGGCGAGGAGAACCCCGGGGTGGCTGCGTTCCTCGGCGATCTCCTCTTCCCAGGCCTGGGGCAGGAGGCCGCGGGAGGCGACCATGCCGGCGGAAAACATCTCCGGCGCCGGTTGCGAGGTGGCCGTGGTGAGGGAAGCGTCCTGTTCGAGAGGCCCGAGGTGCAGAGCCTGGACCTCGGCCTCGGGCGCCTCTTCCCAGAGAAGGGAGTTTTCCGCCCACTGAGCGAGGCGTATGCGGCGCCAGCGCCGCCAGAGAAGGAACAGCCCGGTGAAGAGGGCGATGAACGAGGCGAGTTCGCCGGAGGCGGAAAGCAGCAGGGGTGGAATGGCGGCGAAGTAGACCATGCCGACAGAGGCGCGGAAGAGCAGCATCCAGACCATCACCTTGCCGGGGAGGTAGGAACAGGTGAAGGGGAGCTTGCACCAGTTGCGGAAGAGGCGCTCGAAGCAGAGGAGCGCGACCAGGGCTCCGAGAGCGGTGACGGCGAGGGCGCGGAGCCAGCCCAGGATGGCGACGGACGCCGGCAGGCCGGCGAGGTACACGGGGACGATGCCGCAGGCGATGACGAAGCGCTGCACGGCGGTCAGCCAGGCGGCGCGGCCTTCCTGGTCGGCGGTCTGGAACATCCAGTTGGCCCGCAGGGTGACGGGCAGAGTGAAGAGATAGCGCAGGGCCAGGATCATGAGGACGGCGAGGCCGAGTGGGGAGGCGACCGCCATGAGTCCGAACATGCCCTCGTCGTGCAGAGCGACGGGGGGCGCGGCGAGCGCGGCTTCGACGACCCAGCCGAGCGCGAGGCCGGCGTAGGCGAGCAGGATCAGGCGGTGAATGCGGCTGCGCGCCAGGGTTTTCCAGGTAAAAGCGAAGGCGGCCTGCTCGCGGGGGTTCGGGATCCACCATTCCAGCAGGCGGGAACCCAGCCCGGAGTGTCCGCCGGTATGGGCCGGGGGGGCTTCCAGCAGCAGTTTACGGTAGCGGTGGTAGCTGAGCAGATAGGAGAGGATGGCGAGCAGGGCGGGCAGGACGACGGCGAGCAGGGCGGGGCGCGCCGACGCATGTCCCGTCACGAGGGCATCCCAGAGCCACACGAACCAGACCGGAGGCCACCAGGCGGCGCTGAGCGGCTGGCGTCCCAACAGGGGGAGCGCACCGACGGTGGCAATGAACAGCGCGGCCTGTACGAAGAGCGACACGCGCAGGAACCAGCGGCCCGGAACGAAGTTGAGCAACACGCCTTGCAGGGCCAGCAGAGCAAAAAAGACGAAGGCACTGGCACCGGCGAGGGCGGCGAATGTGGCGGCCGTCAGGACCGTGCCGGAAGGGTTTTCCTGCCAGTTGCCGCGAATGACCCACCCGAAAAAGCCGGCGAGCGGGCCGGTCAGGGATATCGCATATGCGGCAAAGACCAGGACGAGGGCACCGAACTTCGCCGCGAAGATCTGCCGGGCGCTGACCGGAAAGCCGGTGAGCGCCATGTAATCCCGCAGGCTGGGAAACAGGGACTGCCACTGCAGTAAGGTGAGGAGCGCGGTGAGCGCCATGGTGATGGCAAGCAGGCCGAGGAAATCCGCGCGCACCGTCGCATGGTAGAGCTGCCGAGTGGAGAATGCGTCGTCCTGAAGGATTCGGAAACGGGCCTGATAGACCTGCAAACCGAGGAGTCCGAGGGAGACCAGGGTGGCGAAGGCTCCGATGGCGAGTTTGTGCCAATCGCCCGCGGAGGCGCCGATTTCAGTATCGAAGAAGCGCGCCAGGAAGTGCCGCACCAGCTCAAAAGTGTCGCTGTGGGTTTCCTCCAGCCACTGGCGAAGGCGGGCAGTCATGCGGCCACCACGTCGAGCATGCGGCGCGCGATGGCGTCGGTATCCTCGGGGTTGGTGAGTTGGGCGAAGACGCCTTCGAGGGAAGATTCGGACATGACTTCGCGCAGGCGGGCGACGGAATCGTGCGCCACGACGCGGCCTTTGCGGAGGATGAGGACGGTGTGGGCCACCTTCTCGACGACTTCGAGGACGTGGGAGCTGTAGAGGATCATCTTTTGGCGCGCGGCGAAGGAGTGGAGCAGGCTGCGCAGGATCATGGCGGCGTTGACGTCGAGGCCGGAGAAGGGCTCGTCGAGGATCAGCAGTTCGGGGTCGTGGAGCAGGGAGGCGAGGAG
>PLDO01000294.1 GCA_003136215.1 Bryobacterales bacterium | reverse complement strand
GGACGGTTACGTTCTGATGCTGGCCAGGATGTACGAGCGCAGGTTGAAAGGCTATGCGGCGATCGGTTATGTGATCGAACCGGAGACGATTCCACCGCATACTCCGGCGGCGGCCCACCCGTAGCGCCGGACCGTTCAGCGCCAAATTGTTGCTTATCGATTCTGTCTTGTATCGAGATCGTATGTGTGCTTCTGTGCACCTATACAATGGCTCGAATAGAAACTACAGAACAGGTCAGACTCTGGTTTCAGGAGGCAGTGAGGGATCTCTGGCCGGTGGCCGTTGGATCTTTGTCCTTGCGGAAGAGTCCCTGCATCCGAAAGGGCTGCCAGGATTGCAAGTCCGGCCGGGGACACTCCAGTTACGCATTGTATGGTCGCAAGGGGGATCGTCGGTTTTCCATATACGTGCCAGATGACCTGGCTGGAGATCTGGAACGGGCGATCCGCAACGGCCGCGATCTTCAGAAGCTCATGACTGAAGCCGGCCGAAGGTACACTTTGGCGCTGAAGAATGAGCGCATTTTGCGAAACCGAAAGTAACCGGCCGCGCGCCTGATGCCCCGGCCCGGAGGTGGCGAGTGCTCAACGAGGGTGACTTCTTGGGTTGGTGTAGACGGCTCGCGCTGGCAGAGACGACGCAATCAGCCATCGCCGACGTAAGGTCTCGTAATCCAACTCGCCGTGTTGGTGGCGGTCGCGATAACGTTTCCGGCCGATATCCGAGCCGCAAGATGGGGCTCACCATCCAGTTCGAGAGTCATCGAGTTGAACTGCCGCTCGTTTACGAGATGGAGCACGATCCGTGTGTGCTGGAATATTACGACCAACCGCCCTCTATTCCGCTCGCCTATCACGCAGCAAACGGACGACGCGTTTCGGTCATGCACACACCGGACTACTTCGTAATCCGCCAAGACTCTGCGGGATGGGTGGAATGCAAGTCCTCGGAGGATCTTCAAAAACTGGCCATCAGGACTCCAAACCGCTACCTTCGCGATGGCAGCGGCAAATGGCGCTGCCCGCCGGGCGAAGCGCACAGTTCGCCACTGGGCTTGGACTATCGCGTATGGTCGTCAGCGGAGATCAACTGGAATCTGCAGCGAAATCTCACGTTCCTGGAAGACTACCTACGATGTGATCCCGCAGGCTCGGCGGGATTTGTCGACCCGGCCATTATGGCTACGATCGAAGCAAAGCCGGGGATTCTCCTGCACGAACTGCTGGACAGGGCCGGCGGAGTTCCGAAAACTGACGAGATCTACTTGCTGATCGCCACCGGCGGCGCCTACGTGGATCTCAGCGCTGCTGCGATCGTCGAGCCGGAGCAAGTTCGCGTATTTGCGAATTCAGAAACTGCTGGCGCGTACCAACGCGCGTGTTGCGACGACGGGGAAGGCGCGATGATAAGCGGTCGAATCGGTGCCCGCTCTAACCAGACCCAAGATATCCACGGTGATGCGTTCCGGCTATTGGCGGGGGCCAGCGAGCAGGACCTAATGGCCGCGAACCGGCGCTACGACCTTGTGAAACGTCATCTGGGAGGAGAGAAAGCGCCCCTTCCTATTCCGGCCAGGACGCTGCGTTTCTGGATCGCGCAGTACCGGCATGCAAAAGACAAATATGGCAACGGGTACGTGGGTCTACTGCCGAAGACCGGAGCCAAAGGAAACCGAACCAGCCGTTTGCCCGAGGAATCACAAAAGCTGCTCACTGAGTTTGTCGCCACCGATTACGAGAATCTCAAGCAAAAGACGATGGCCGCGTCCTGGGCGGCGCTGAAGCGAAAGTGCGACGAGCGCGGCGTGATTACGCCGAGCTACGTAACGTTCTGCGCTGCCGTGCGACAGCGACCGGTCTTCGAACAAACGCTCAAGCGGCAAGGTCGCCGCGCTGCCTATACCCATGCATCTTTCTATTTCGAGTTGGAGCCGACTACGCCACGCCATGGAGACCGCCCCTTCGAGATCGGCCACATCGACCACACCGAACTGGATGTTGAAGTCGTCTGCTCTGACACAGGCCGCCCACTCGGGCGACCTTGGATGACGATACTCACCGATGCCTTCTCGAGGCGTTGTCTCGCGCTTTATTTGACGTTCGATGCTCCGAGTTACCGGTCCTGCATGATGATTCTTCGGGACTGTGTCCGACGCGGTGGCCGCCTCCCTCAGATCATCGTCATCGATGGTGGCCCAGAGTTCCAGGGCACCTATTTTGAAACGCTCCTGGCCCGCTATGAGTGCACCAAAAAGACACGCCCGCCGGCAAAGGCCCGTTTTGGCTCCGTTTGCGAGCGGCTATTCGGCACCACGAACACTCAGTTTATTCACAACCTACGCGGCAACACTCAGATCACGCGCAACGTCCGCCAGGTCACGAAGGGCAACGCACCTGTCGGACAGGCGGCCTGGACCCTTGGTTGCCTTTACGATTACCTCTCGATGTTCCTGTTCGAGATCTACGACACCATCGGGCACCCCGCGCTTGGACAGAGCCCAAGAGAAGCGTATCTCGCCGGCGTTGAAAGTACGGGCTACCGCCCAAACAGAGTGATTGCGTACGATCAAGTGTTCTTAATGGCCACCCTTCCGACAACTCCCCGCGGCACCGCGAAGGTGTCACCGGGGCGTGGGATCATTATCAATCACATTTACTACTGGGCGGAGGCATTCCGCGATCCCACCATTGAGGGTCACGAGATCGCCGTCCGGTACGATCCATTCGATATAGGAATAGCCTATGCTTTCGTGAAGAACCGATGGATGGAGTGCTGTTCCGAGCACCATCTGGTGCTGAAAGACCGTTCGGAGAAGGAAGTGATGTTGGCGTCGAAGGAGGTACGACGACGCCGCCAGTTGCATTCTCAGGAGCGATTCACGCTGACGGCTCGGAAGTTGGCGGATTTTCTTGGGTCAGCCGAAGCGGAAGAAGAGTGTCTCATACAGCGTCTGCGTGACCGCGAGAGCAAGTCAATCCGAAACAATGGCACCGTAATTGTTTCAGGCGATCCGCCGGATCCAGATGGCTGCCTGGAATGTAAGCCTGGAAGTCCTTCGTCGGCGCCATCACCGGTTGGCCAGCCCGAGGCGACAGCGGTTTACGGAGACTTCTGATGGCAGCCAGCCCGTCTCGGAAACCGGACGATTCTGACTCGCGGCTCGAGCGATTTCGAACCTTTACGGTCGCGCATCCCCGGCTTGTAGAGGCCAAAGAGGCGCTGGTGAATGCGATCCGCGGGGCCGAACCGAATTCGCTCATTTTTGTGTTTGGGCCGACCGGGGTCGGCAAGACAACATTGCGGCTGAAAACTGAACAGCTGATTACAGCGGAAATGTTGAGCGAACTCCGTGAAGACTGTACCAGGATTCCAGTAGTCAGTGTGGAAGCCGTAGCTCCGGAGTCCGGCAGCTTTAATTGGCGCGATCACTACAAGCGACTCCTTCACCAGCTTGACGAGCCACTGATCGACCACAAGCTGGATCGTCCAACGGAGGGGTCGCCTGGCGCCTCCATTCCGCGGTTCATGCCGCCGTCGAAGGCGGTCGGCACAGAGTACCGATACGCCGTAGAACAGGCTGTCCGCTATCGCAGGCCTGTCGCGATCATGATCGATGAAGCCCAACACCTCGGCAAGATCCCATCGGGCCGCCGCCTTCTCGATCAGTTGGACGTGGTCAAATCTATTGCCAACCAGACGAAAACTGTGCATGTGCTGCTCGGGACCTACGACCTTCTCGCGTTTCGAAATCTGAATGGTCAACTCAGCAGACGAAGCATCGACGTTCACCTGGCTCGCTACCATGCCGAAGATTCAGACGATCGCCAAACATTTATCAATGTTGTTCGGTCCTTCGAGAAGGAACTTCCCTTTGAGGACCGGCCAGACCTCGTGAGGGACTGGGAATTCCTATACGAGCGGAGCCTCGGCTGCATCGGCGTGCTGAAGGAATGGCTGGTTCGGGCGGCCACGGTGGCGGCCCGAAAGGGTGGGCGGCTAACCAGAGCCAATCTTGAAGGCCAAGCCCTGTCCATCGCCCAATGCGAGCAAATGCACGCGGAGACTGCCAATGGCGAACTCAAGCTAAATGAAAGCAGCCAGGCCGTGGTGCGGCTACGTGGTCGACTCGGTTTGAGCGTGCCCGCAGCCAAGTCAGATCCGAAGCAACCGGATCCGTCGGCCAAATTTCGGCGACCCGGCCAGCGGCTGCCGACACGAGACGTTGTAGGAGAAGTGAGTGCAAATGCAGCAGCCCTTTGAGTCTTGGTCGCTATCAAGTCTGCCGGTGCCGCCGAGGAGCCAGCTCTATTCACTGCAACCGGTTGGCGTCGGCACCGGCATGGTTGAGAGTCTGACCGGGTACGTGGCCCGGCTCGCCGAGGCGCACACGGTAAGCGTAGGAGACCTTGTAGGCCGGCTACTCTCGGATCTGGCGAGTCCCAAGGGTGGGCTCGTCACTGCCGGGGCCAAGGCTGCCAGAGTCGACGGGCATGGGTTCCGCGCTTGCAGCTATGCGATCAACGGCGTTACGGACCGCACCGCCACGTGGGTAGACTCTCTTGAGGCCGCGACGACCCGCCGAGATCTACGATGCCTCACTCTCCTTCCGTTCCGCTATGCACTTCCAGACCACCTATTTCGCCCACGCCGGGCGTGGTGTATGCTGTGCTTCGAGCAATGGCGCGCGAACGGACAGATCGTATATGAGCCGCTTCTCTGGGCAATCGCGCCCGCATCACATTGCACCGTCCACGCCCGGCCGCTCGATAGCATTTGCCGCCACTGTGCACGTAACCTCAGCCCACTCGGGGTGTTCTCCCGGCCGGGATACTGCGAGCTCTGCGACGGTTGGTTGGGCGAATCGGATGCTGACCGCAAACAGGCGCACTCCGGTTCGGCGACCACTGAAGAACAGGTGTGGTCGAGCACCCAGGTCGAAGGTTTGCTGGCGATGCTTCCGTCGGTCGATCCAGTTGCTGCGCGGGAGTCGTTTCGCCGGAGCTTGATTGCCTATCTCGATCAGGTCACAGGTGGGAATGTCCTTGCCTTGGCACAGCATATTCGGTGCTCACACAGCATTCTCCAGAACTGGCTGGAGGGCGCGCGAGTTCCTCGGCTTGAGACCCTGCTGCGAACCTGCCAGTTTTTAAATGTTCCTGCTTCGAGCCTATTCGCTCCATCGGGGCCGACACCGGCGCACTTCGTCGCCGCAAAGGAATCCTTCGCCCTCGCCGGCAATCGGGGCGTATCGCCATCCCGGCATGCGAGCGAGATCCGGCAAGCTCTTCTGGTGGCTCTTGAAGAGCCGGCACCGCGCAGCTTGTCGGAGGTGGCGCGAAGTCTGGGCTACACAAATACCGAGAGGCTCTACCAAGCTGACCGAGAACTCTGCCACGGGATCGCTGCCAGACATCGGCAGTCCGGCCGAAGCCATTGGTGGAGGAAGCCGGGAGCAACCAGAATTTGCGAAGCCGCCAAGTTGAAGGAAATCTTGGAGCAGTCGCTCAAATCCGACAGGCCGACTTCGGCGCATCAGATCGCCGTAAACCTTGGATACTCGAACGACGGTTACGTCCATCAGAAGTATCCGGAACTGTGTCGGGCAATCGGCGAGAAGATCGCACTGGCGAAGCAAGACGAGCCAGACAAAATGCGGCGGGTTCTGGAAGACGCCCTCCACGAACATCCCGCACCAACGCTTTCGAAACTGAGCGGTCGCCTGGGCTACTCGAGCTCAAACGTCTTGCGGGCGCATGAACCGGATCTGTGCGAGCAACTCTCCGCGCGGCACAGGTCCCACGTTATTGAACGCAGAGCAGATCTGGAGAGAAGAGCAGCAGCGGCACTCAGTGAAAGCCCGGCGCCGTCGTTGCTAGATGTCTGCAAGCGCCTTTGTTCCGCCTCGGCTGGAAGTGGAGAAAGCGCTCTTCCGTTAAGATAACAGAGAGCACACGTGAAGAAGACACGAAAGCAGTACACCGGGGAAGAGAAGGTAGCCGCTTTGAGGCGGCATTTGCTGGAGCAGGAG